>JACPIF010000010.1 GCA_016188215.1 Candidatus Woesearchaeota archaeon | reverse complement strand
GTCATTGGCGCACTATTCTCAGGCATATCAGGTATTGTCGGCATGGTCATCTCGGTCCGCTCTAATATAAGGACAGCAGCTGCAGCGAGGACTTCAACCGGCAAGGCATTGAAGATTGCATTATGGGGTGGAGCTGTCTCCGGAGTAATTGTTGTCGCATTATCTTTACTCGGTGTTGCATTAGTATACTACATGTTCGGCTCAAATGCGCAGACAACTCCTTTTGCAATTGTTGGCTTCGGGTTCGGAGCTTCATTTGTCGCTTTATTCGCTCAACTAGGCGGCGGCATCTATACAAAAGCAGCAGATGTAGGCGCGGATTTGGTAGGAAAGGTAGAGGCAGGCATCCCGGAAGATGATCCAAGGAATCCTGCGGTCATTGCAGACCTGGTAGGGGACAATGTGGGAGACTGCGCCGGAAGAGGTGCAGACCTGTTTGAGAGCACTGCTGCTGAAAATATCGGCGCTATGATATTAGGAGTTGCTTTATACCCTGTATTCGGCTTTTATGGTGTCCTATTCCCATTGGTAGCGCGTGCATTAGGCATGATCGCTTCAATCATCGGCATCTTTTCAGTGCATGCCAGAGAGGACGAGGATCCCATGAACGCATTAAACCGCGGCTTTTACGTAACAACAGTCCTCTCAATCATCGGTTTTTTCATAGCAGTGTGGTTCATGCTCAAAGGAAATTTATGGTTCTTCTATGCAGGCCTTGTAGGAATTGTAACCAGCCTGTTATTTGTTTTTATCACACAATATTATACTGAGTATAAGTACAGGCCTGTAAGGGAGATTGCAGAAGCTTCCAAGACAGGTCCTGCAACAAACATTATTTCAGGATTCGCAGTCGGCCTTGAGAATACTGCACTGCCAGTTATAGTTATCTCAGGAGCATTGTATTTATCTTACCAGTTTGGAGTGTGGTCAGGAGTTGCGCATGGAGGATTGTACGGGACAGCTGTCGCAACCATGGGCATGCTCTCAGTTGCCGCATATGTCCTTGCAATGGACACATTCGGCCCAATCACTGACAATGCTGGTGGCATTGTAGAGATGTCAAAGGCTCCTGAAGCCATCAGAAAGAAAACAGACAGATTAGACGCAGTAGGAAATACTACTAAAGCACTCACAAAAGGATATGCTATAGGAAGCGCCGCATTGGCAGCATTCTTACTATTTTCAGCGTACTTGGATGAAGTAAGTGCATTAACAGGCGCTACATTTAGGGTTGTTGACATTGCTAAAATAGAGGTGTTCATTGGTGCCATGCTCGGAGCTATGCTGGTGTTCTTGTTCAGTGCACTGGCAATCCGGGCAGTTGGCAAGACAGCAGGATATGTCATTGAAGAAGTAAGAAGGCAGTTCAAGAATAAAGGTATCATGAAGGGAACCGTAAAGCCTAACTATGCAGCCTGTGTTGACATAACAACACGAGGTGCACTCAAGAATATGATTCTTCCTGGAATACTCGCTGTTGGCTTCCCTATTGTTGTTGGCCTTGTATTAAAAGCAGAAGCCGCGGCTGCATTATTGATGGTCGGTACAATAGCAGGCATTCTACTCGCTACAGTCATGAACAATGCAGGCGGCGCCTGGGACAACGCCAAAAAATACATAGAGTCAGGGGCGTTGGGCGGCAAGGGAAGCGAGGCGCACAAAGCAGCAGTTGTCGGTGATACAGTAGGAGACCCGTTTAAAGATACCGCAGGGCCCTCTTTGCACGTCCTGATTAAACTTTTATCAACTATTACGCTGGTATTGGCTCCTTTGTTTATTCTTTAGGTTTTCTCAACCTTGACCTTATCTCCTGTCTTTGTGTGCTTTAATGCGCCTAAATCGCCCTTAACAATTTTACCGAGTACGTTGACTTTCTCATACGCCCTGCACTCGTCTCCTTCGCTTACAGGAGTAGGCCCGAAGAAGATGCAGACAGCCCCTCCTGAAGTCCAGTAGCAGATATCCCTTTTGTTCACAACCTGTTTTGCATCCTTTTCCAGCGATGCTTTAATTGGCGCAGAGAAATATATTTCATCGCCCCAGCGAGTCAGGCCGGATTGAAAAGGGAGCAGCTCAAGAAGCCGCTGCGCGGTCTCTGTATCCCTCAGTTCTCCAATAAGTTTCTGCCCGTTTACCGTTATCTTAAGTCTCATTTAATCACTATCTTATCGCCTATCTTTACCGGAAGGTTATCAAATGCAGAGCCGTTCTTGAGCGCTATTTCCAAAGTGTCTGCGCTTCCTGTAATCACGAATAATTGGTCTGGAGAAGCAGCTTCATAGCTCTCAAAGTAAGGTATCTTCTCGTCTCTATGCTCGTACTGCAGCTGGTACTCCTTTTTTTTCAGAGGTGAAAGATTTGTTATGATATTGCCAAAGGTGTCTACTCGTACAATCTTCCCTTCTCTTCCTTTCGGCCTGAAGTCAAGCTTATTTTGCAGCTTTACAGCATGACCCAGCTTCTCAAATCTCTCGCCCTTTGCAATCCTTGCGGCAATGCCCGCAAACACGTCCCTGCCCTGGAATGTCTTTGAAGCCCCTTTATCGCTCAGCTTGATTACTTTAGTTATCCCGTTGTCAGAGGCAGCAGGGTACATCAATCCGTTGTCAGGACCCACAAAGTAATAGTCTTTTGTCTTTATAGCAATTGGATTTCGTTTTCCACCAACACCAGGGTCAACAACCGCAAGAAATACCGTGCCTTTGGGAAAATGTGAATAGCTCTTTAATAGTATCCAGGCACCCTCAAGGATGTTCTGCGCTTTTACGTCATTATACAGATCAGTTATCTGAGCCTCAGGATACGTTTTCCTGATGACGCCCTTCATCACTCCAAGGTATTCAGAATGCCCAAAATCCGATAGGATTGCTATCATAGGCTGTTTTGTGGTTTACTATAATATAAATTTTGGTTTTTGGCTTGTATAAACTTTAAAGTGGTGAATGTAGAAAGATTTAAATAGTGGTAGTTATCTGCTATAATAAAATGCAAGCAGCAAATACAAGCTATAAAACTCTCTCAGATAGATTTTATTCTCCGTTAGGTAAAGTAGTTGCTACGGTAACATTATTAACTGTTTTGAACGGATGTGCAGGTGTTGCTAGACTAAATTCTCCGCAATTAGCAAGCGGTTCTAGCGTTGCAACAGATATAAAAGAAGAAAATCCAGGTCAAAAAGTGTTGGATTCTTTACTAAGTGATAGATCAATTGATACTGCATTCAAAGAAGGTGAATATTTAGAAGGAATCGCGCGCTTACCTTATGATTTTGCTAGAAAAACTGTAATAAGAGCAGTAATGGCTCCCAAAACATTTTTGTATGATACTCCATCGAGTGTTATAGATGATGCCAAAGAAAGAATTAAAAATAGCAAGACACCAGAAGAGGAGAGAGGTCATTTCTGGGGAAGTATAATTTTTGCTCCTGTTTTGTACATCGGTAAAATATTTGAAAATATTGTGAAAAAAAAAGAAAAAAACCCTATTGAGGCAGTACTACATGGAACAGCATACGGTCTAATAGGCGCAGAATTAAGTGGTAACGGTAAACATGGGCATGATACTCCTCAGAGCACTCCAGCACCTGTGGGTCCAGGTGGCGGCGGCGGTATTTAGTTCTAGCCATTTAATGAGTAAAGGATTGTGTCACAGAAACAGCATTTCCGTTATCATCCATTCCGGTATAAGTTAATGTGAATGTATCAGAAGAGTATCTTGTCCAAAAATAATTATCAAACACATATTGACTATTTGCGTTTATTCTGTAATTGACTGAGGCTGAATTACATCCACTATTTTGAATGCATAACTGGCCGGATGTTAGTGTGACACCAATACCATTAATTTCTTTTATAACTCTAGTGTGATAAATGTAATGCCTTCCATCAGAATGCTGATGATTGATATTGATAAATTCCATGCTTAAACTTGCAACAGCATTAACACATTTTCCATTGTCACATCTCTGACTAGAGGTACAGCCTCCGCAATTCAAAGTGCCACCGCAGCCATCTGGGGAACTACCACATTGCCTGCCAAGAGAAGAGCAAGTCTGTGGAATACAAGCTGCAATACAGTTTCCAGCCAGGCATACTCGGTTTGAGCTGCAAGATTCTGTCTGCGTGTCCTGCCATAGAGCTGAATCGCAATTCCCATTAGCACAGCCTTGCTTGTAGCAAGTCCTTGACCTTGTTCTTGATTTTGAGTCTTTACAAGACCAGCTCCCGAATTCATCACAGTGATCAGAGCCGCAGCTTGTTACTGAGCCCCATTCAAAGCATCCGTCATTGTTAGAGTCGCCACAAACTCTGTAGCCGCCTGAGCCGGAGCACTGCCTTTCTTCAGGCTTGCATTCATCCTTGCAGCTTTGAATAGGCTCTTGGCAAAAAACATTTCCGATGCAGCATTTGGCATCACGGCACTGATTTCTTAGCCAATTCTTTTTGCAGTCATAGTAAAGGGAGCCTTTTATATCACAGCTATCAAACCAGTATACTCTGCTGTCTTCACATTTCTTTAAGACGTTTGGAATGCACAGACTTTTTTCAATATTTATTCTTAAAACAGCATATGCGTTAAATTGGCCATCGCTTACACTTAAGGTAACCTCTGAGTAGCCATCATAATTATTTTTTACATTACAGTCTAAGTTTTTCAGGCCATCAACAAAACATGTAACCAAATTTGGATTTGTCTGTGACGAAACAGAGTATTCGAGTTTCTTTGTATCACTATCGTCTGCCACAAATATCCAAAGGTTTGCAACTACATTATCCCTAAATCCATTATCGCTGCCTACAATTCCCTTTAATGTAGCTGCAGTTAAAGCTGCAAACTGCGGAGCTTTATTGACATGCTGCACATCAAGAGTGTATTCCTGGGCTGTAGATAAGCTCCCTGAAACCTGTGGTACCCAGCTGATAACGCCATCTGCATCAATTGACATGCCGACAGGATATTCAACCAGTGAATAGCTCAATGGATCCTGCTCAGTATCAGAAGCAGCAACCTTGTATGAATATTCCTGATATTGGGCAATCTGTGTTAAAGGAGTTGATGTTATTACAGGAGCATCATTAACTGCCTCTACAGTAGCTGTTATCTGTTGTGTTGTGGCCTCAGCTTCGTCCCTTGTAGTGATATACAATGTTTCAGTTCCATACCAATTAGGATTTGGAATAAGTGTTAGGGTAAAGCCATTCATAATAGCCTGCATATTTGTTGGAGTGGCAATAGATGCAATAAGCTCCTTTTTATTAGTATCAGGATCCGAGATATACCGGCTGAGATCAACCACCAGTTTTGTATCTTCTGTAAGCACAAGATTTGGCACAGCAAGTATAGGAGGATTATTTTCTATCTTTTCTATGCTATCCACAAAATTCTCTGCAAGACCAACACCATCAATCAAATCTTTGCAGCGTTCTTTAAGCTCCACATCAGGTATGAAATAGCTAGCTTCCTGCCTGCCTTCTATTGAAGCGAAGTGCCATGCTATAACTGGATCTGCACTTATCTTTACCTTTGTCCCGCCCTCTAAAACCTGGAACTCGCGGTCAATCTCAACCCTTTCTTGCGTCTCGTTAAACCGTTCAATAGCCTGCCTTTGATCCAGGTCAAACGTCCTCCCAAGATAATCAGCAGAATTCCCTATAATATTGCTTGCCTTTTCAATGGACGGCTGGACAGCAATCTCTTCCGGAAGTTCATGGTCAGTGCAATCGTATCCAGAGCCTTTAAAGTTTTCAGTGTGCTCAATAGAAACTGCATTTCCTTCGCCTTGGACCAGCATGTCAAGCTTTTTAATAGCTGTCGTGTTGAAGCAGCGGTAATGCGGATGAGAAAGGGAGAGCTGACCAATATTGAATGATGCGAACAGTTTGCCTTTTCTTAGAATAAAAAGGTTGTCAGTTGTGCTGCCGAAAAGGCTGTTCTGGATCTCAGCGCTGCGGTTAAAAGCATCTTGAGGAATATTCTGAGCAGCATCAACAAAGTAGATAGCATCGGTATCACACCCGTAGACATATGATTTCTGCTTGACTGAACCTTGCCTTGAAGCCAATTCAATGAAATCAGACCTTACATTGCTCTGTAGATTGACAAGAGCGGCCCTGCACTGGCTATCTTTAATGTAATGGTACGCCTTGAATCCAAAGATTGCAATAAGTATAAATCCTGCAGCAAAGAACAACGCAAGAATCGGATTTCCGGCTATCTGAGACTTACCTCTTTTTCCAATTTTTATGAAACTACATTAAAACTATAACTAGCTTGCACATTATTACTGTTTCCATCAACTCCCCAAAAGGTTTCTGTTACTGTTACAGTTTGCCCGGGATAAAACCAGACAGCATTATTATTCCATACAATTTGTCCTCCCGCTAGGATAGAATTAGTTCCAAATCTTATCGAAATATCAGTCTTTACTGGGTCGCACCAGCTACCATAAACATTACTGTTGAAACATTTTTGTCTTTGATTAACAGTAACCCCAATGATACCACCAGTCTCTCGTAGAGTTGTATCAAAATTCCACCAATTATAAGGCGAACCAGGATAACCAGGTGGTTGACTTCCACAATTTGGGCAAAGGTTACTATAACTCGCACTAAACTGAGCAACTGCATTCACACAACTCCCATCTCCTTGGCATACTTTGCCTGAAGGACAACCGCACGTGCTGCAGCTATTGACTAAAGTTCCGCCGGAATTGCAGTACTGCGGTTTAGTAGCAGAGCAGGTATTGACAGGGGTCCCGTCAGAGCAGCTTGTCGTGACGCATTGATTGCCTTGGCAGGCCTGGTTTGCGCCGCATGCTGAGCAGCTTGGATAAGTTCCGCAGCTTGATTGTGTGTTTGAGCATGCACAGGATCCTGACTGGCATTTTCCATTATTTGAGGCACAATTATTGCAGCTTGGGTATGTTCCGCAACTGGCATCAGAATTTGCACAGCTGCACGCGCCATTTTGGCAGATCCCATTGCTTCCTGCACAGTTCTGCTGCAGTTCAGGAGTTGTTGTTGATGAACAGGTCTGGCTTGCACATCCGTAATTAGTGAAATTCTTATAAACTGAATTACCATTGCAGTAATTAGCTGAATACGAATCCAGGTTATTGCAGTTATTGCACCCAGGATAAGTACCACAATTAATATCTGTTCCCAGACAAGCGCATGAGCCTCCAGAGCACGTTCCTCCAGTACAGCTCTGCAGTAATTCAGGCGTTGTTGTAAGGGCGCATGCCTGGCTTGCGCAGCCATAGTTAAAGAAATCCCTATACACGTCAGCTCCAGTACAGTAATTTGCAGAATAGGAATCCTGTGCATTGCAGTTATTGCAGCTTGGGTAAGCCCCGCAGCTTGTGTCAATGTCAAGGCATCCGCAGTTAGTCCCGTTGCCGCAGTTATTCTCAACAGTGTCCACGATGCTCCCTATCTTTGCATGGACCACGTCGCTTTTCTGTCCGGCATACGTGATGTTTATGGTGCTTGAATACTTAAAATTGGGATTATTGTTGCAGCTGCCTATGATGTACTCTCCGACTGTGCCATCTTTTAAGTATCCTGAGGCTGAGCCGTTGCAGTTTGCAACTTTGATACTGCTGATATTCAGGTTTTCCCCCTTTCCATTGCGGATCCTTAGCACAACTGAATCCCTGTTCACCTTCGTCTCAATGCACGCAAGCCCAGGCTCAAGAAAGCAAGCAGAAGGCAATATCTTTGCAGGATTCAAGAGACCGAAATAAGCCAAAGCCCCAAGCGCGATAAGGACAACCATTATAGCAATACCGTAATTCATCAAGAATTCTAAAGCAGCCTGCCCTCTTTTACCCATGGGGTAATCATCCTTGAACTAGCTATTAAAGATTTCTATTCTTACCTAGTAAATTTGGCGCCCTTGCCCATCATGCCCTGCATCTTCTTCATCATCTTGCCCATGTCCTTGGTGCCTTTAAACATCTTCATCATCTTCTTGCTCTGCCTGTATTGCTTTATCATCTCCCGTATGTCATAAGTCGCAACCCCGGAACCCTTTGAAATCCTTTCAATCCGTGCAGAAGATATCACCTCAGGATCCTCCAGTTCCTCCTTAGTCATTGAATCCATGGCATGGCGCCATTTTTCCAACTTCCCCTCCTGCACGTCAAGCATTTCTTTTGGCATGTGCAGCTGGCTAAATCCAGGTATCATCTCAACCAATTTGCCTATGCTTCCCATCTTCTTCATGGCTTCCATCTGCTGGTACAGATCAATGAGTGAAAACTCGCCTTTCATGAATTTCTCGCCTAAATCCTGCGCTTCCTCCTCGGTTATCGCTCCAGAGGCTTTCTCCAGCAGCGCTTCAATATCGCCCATCCCCAGCAATCTACCGACAAACCCTTTCGGGTTGAACTGCTCTAAATCATCAAGCTTCTCCCCAACCCCTATAAACCTGATAGGCGCGTGAGTAGCGGCACATGCAGACAATGCCCCTCCTCCTTTCGCCGTGCCGTCCATTTTTGTTATGATAACACCAGTGATCCCGCAGCTTTTATGGAACTGCTCTGCCTGGCGCTGCGCAGCCTGCCCTATATCAGCTGAAATTACAAGCAGATTCTCATCAGGCTGCAATCTTTTGTTAACAGCTTCTATCTCTTCAATCAAATCTTCAGAAAGCGCGTCCCTTCCTGCAGTGTCAATTATCAGGATATCATATTTATGCAATTCTTTCTCATAGTGATCCCATATCTTGAGCGGGTCTTTTATCTTCTTGTCAATAAAAACAGGAACCTGCGCCTGCTTTGCAACCTGCTCTATCTGCTCCATGGCTGCAGGACGATGTATGTCCAGGCCGACCAGCGCAACCTTATGCCCCCTTTTTGTAAAATACCGCGCTAACTTCCCGGAGGTAGTTGTCTTTCCTGAGCCAAACAGGCCGACAAGCATGATCTTGAACGGCTTTTTATCGCTTACCTCAAGCTTTGAAGATTCCCCTCCCAGGAATTGCGCAAGCTCGTCATACACTATCTTTACAAGGTGCTCTTTCTTGCTGATAGAAGTAGGAGTCTCGTCCTTCAACGCTTTTTGCTTGATCCGCTCAGTAAGCTCAAACACCAGCCTGACATTGACATCAGCCTGCAGCAATGCTCTCTGAATATCTTTAACTAATTCATTGACTAGCTTGTCATCTACAAACACAGAGCGGGCTATCTTCTGCAATGTCTCTTTCAGTGAGCTTCCAAGCTTGTCTAATACCATGGTGCAAGCTATTATGTGATTATTTATAAAGATTTAGTGTTTAAGTGTTTAATCGTATTACTCATGAAACCTTGCTCTGTTGTTCTTCTTAAATTTCTGTAGTTTAGGTTGTGATCCAAATCTAGACTTCTCCATGAAGTTATTGACGTAGGCTATATTTATATATCTATTTAAAAAAATAGAAAGTAATGATGCTTTCAATAGCCCACCGCGGCGCATCCGGCTACGAGCCCGGCAACACGCTCCTTGCAATCAGGAAAGCGCTGGAACTGGATGCAGACATCATAGAGCTTGATGTACAGCTGACTAAAGATAGGAAATTGGTTGTCTGCCACGACCAGAAGGTTTGGGTCGGATACAAATACCTGAGCATAACGCACCACACGCTTGAGACAGTCCAGATGATAAGGCTGGCCAAGAACCAGCATATCCCTTCACTGCGGGAAGCCCTTGATCTTATAAATAAGAAAGCTGCTGTCAACATTGAGCTGAAAGATCGCAGGAGCGCAGCGCCAGTATGCAGGCTCATAAATGAATACGTCTCAAAAAAGCGATGGGGCTACAGGCATTTCATTGTCTCCTCATTTATAAAAGATGAACTGCTGCGCATTAAAAAATTGAGTCCTCGGATAAGGATTGGGCTTCTGTACAATAAGCCGACAAGAAATCTTAGTGCAGCCATAAAACAGTATAAGCCATACTCAGTGCACCTCCATTTTGTAGCTGTAACTAGGGATATGGTAAGGGAACTGCATGAGCAGGGCATAAAGGTCTTTGTATGGACTGTAAACAGCATGAGGCTTATTGATAGGATGCGGGATTATAGGGTTGATGGGGTTTTTTCTGATTATCCTGATAGGATTTAGTGTAGTTATCAAGCTGGATATATTGTGGAGTGTTGCCATTAGTATTATTACAAGTCCCCATCCAGATTAAGGAACCTATCACTGCAGCCCTTATAAGCAGCATAGCAAGCCCTCCTATATCCGTTCCGCGATTTGCCATTATTGTAGAGAAGAGTTGGGACATTTTAAACTTTCTTCCATATTAGCCCATTTATCAGAAAAATCTATAAACCAGCTCACTAAAAATTTACTGTTTCTCTCATGGCTGATGAAAAAGAGGCAAAAAGCAGCAAAAAGGTGCTGCAAAAGGGTGCTGGCCCTAAAAAGGGTGAGCAGAAAGAGGAACCCAGCTACGTTAAGGTAGAAAAAAGCCTTAACACTACTATCAAGGATGCAATGGCCAGCTCAGTCATGCAGGGCTTGACACAATCCTACATCATTCCGTTCGCGCTCGCACTCAAGGCTTCCAACACAATTATTGGGCTTTTAGCATCGTTCCCTGAACTGATAGGGGCTTTTTTTCAGCTTTTTGAGCCGGCTCTTCTCAAGCTTATTAAAAGCCGGAAAAAGATAATGGTCGCTGCAGCATTCCTGCAGGCCATAGTATGGATCCCGATTCTACTGATACCGTATATTGCAAATGGTAATACCTGGCTCCTGCTGGCATTGATAACATTGCAGGCAGGCATTGGAGCTTTGGTTGTCCCTGTATGGAACAGCATTTTAGGTGATCTCGTCCCGAGCAACCAGCGAGGCGAGTTCTTTGGAAAAAGGAACCGTTTCGTGGGATTGGCAACATTTATTGCGACGTTTGCAGCAGGATTAATCCTCAATTATTTCCAGCCAAGGAATGTTTTTGTCGGATTTACCATACTCTTCAGCCTTGCAATTATCTTCAGGTTCACATCAGCATATTTCAAGTCAAGGATTTACGAACCTCCATTCACACCAAATATCAAAAATGAGTTTTCCCTTCTTGACTTTACCAGGCAGATGACACATACCAACTATGGTATGTTTGTCTTATTTATTACATCCTTTAAGTTCGCTGCGCATATCGCCTCGCCGTTCCTTGCCGTGTACATGCTGCAGGATCTGCATTTCTCATACTTCCTCTTCATGAGCCTGACCGCTTTAGAAGTCATTTCCAGCTTTCTGTTCCTTGGCATATGGGGCAAGACCATTGACAAGCTGGGGACAAGGAGGGTCATGCTGATCAGCTCGCTGTTGATACCCTGGATACCCATTCTCTGGGTCTTTTCCACTAAGATATGGTGGCTGGTTCTTGTGCAATTATTTTCAGGAGCAGTATGGGCCGGATTCAATCTTGCAGCCTCTAACTTTGTATTTGATGCAGTGCGGCCGGAAAACAGGATAAGATGCATTGCATACTATAACTTTTACGTTGCAATAGGATTATTAGCAGGGGCTTCCCTGGGAAGCTACCTATTATACCACCTGCGTGATGCCCTTTTATTGTCTGCAATCCCTGCAGTGTTTGTAATATCTGGGGTGCTTAGATTGGTCATGGCACTCTACTTTGCCCCTAAACTGAAGGAAGTGAGATTGATTGAGCTTCCTCTGGGGCACTCAACTATATTTACATTCAACAGATTCCTTGCAATACGCCCCAGCGAAGGCGGCTCAATGCATCCCTTTATCATTGACAGGCAGCCGAAAAAAGAGAAGCAGCCGCAGCTGCGGCCCAAGAAGCCTGATACTAAGGATGCAGGGCCTGAAAAAGAGAAATACGTGCAGCAGTTCGTGAAGCGCGTCGTTGAGGAAGAGCAGGAGCACAAGCTCGAGAAGCCAGCCAAGGATGCGGATTTCAAGCATACGATAGAGGATATTGAGAAAGGTAAATTCAGAAAGAAATAATTATTTCTTCTTATTCGCCATGTCAATGCCCCATATATAGCTCTGGGTTCTGTACACCACAACGCAGAGCCCGAGAAGTGAGAGTATGAGAATGTAGGGCAAAGCCTTCGCCATATAGATTCTTCCAAACATTATCAGTGAAGTATTGATGATGATAAAGATGATTCTGACTTCAGTCGGGCCTATCTTTAGGTATGCTATCTTGAATTCGTTGGTAGCGGCAAAAGAGAGGTAGGAATTCACCATGAATGCGCCGAAAATAGCGAGGATGAAAAACAGAAGATAGAAGTTGCCTGGCAGGATCAGCGAATAGCCAATAAGGACAGAGCAGAGAAAGACATAATCCAGAAAGTGGTCCATGTAATAGCCCCACTTTACAAGCCCTGTATCCCTGTATCTGCCTACTGCACCGTCAAACAAATCGCTGATGTATTGCAGTATTATACATAGTGAGACAAGCCACAGCCATTTAATGTCAGACCTGGCAAGGTAGCTGAACGCAATGATAAGCAGGCTCCAGAGGATAGTGAGCAGGGTAAGATGATAAGTCTCAAGCCATGGTGGTATATACGAAACATACTTTTGGACTAATTTCCGCTCAATGCCTGACAACAGTGATGCGCCTGTTTTAGCGCTTCCGCCGAATGTTTCTTTTTTTGCCATCATCTAGTCTCCTATTGCTGTATACGAGCATTCCTAGGGAAACCACAACCAAAGTTATCCCTACCACAACATGCTTCAAATGGCTTGACTCATCATCCAAAGAGCCAAGCACTACACCATGTAAAGCATGCGGCAGGAATGCATAGAACATGCCTATGAACAGCAGTATAATCCCGATTGTGTCAATGAGCCTTTTCTTATCCACATATTTCTTTAGATAAAGGTTATATTTATTACTTTACATATAAGATTTGCAGGAGGCTGTCCGCCGCCTGAGGACTTGTTGAAATTTAGTTCCTGCACATTTCGTCTTTGCATTATTTGCACTCTTGTTTAACCATGCTAGACTAATAATGAGCATTGTATCTGTGAAAGAAGCTGCCTAATTTAGAGCCAAATTTATTGCTCTGTGAAACCACTTAGAACTGATATGTCCATTTCGGGAGTCTGCGACGCCTGTTCAAAACTGATTTGGTTCTTAATGAGAAGAATAAAATAAAAAAGGAAATAAAGGACTTATTCCTTTACCCCAAATGCTACTGCCAGTGATACCACTGCAATGGCTGCATGCAGGTATGTTATGGTTGCGTTGATATTGAAGACGCTCACCAGCAACCCACTTGCGCCAGGGACCCACCACATTACTGCAACGACTGCAGCAATTATACCGGTCCACATGTTGTAGGCCTTTCCTGATCCTTTGTAGCCGAGCCATAATCCAAGTGCTCCGCCAACCAGATGCAATATATTCTGGGCAGCGTTAACGCCGAAGAGTCCTAACAATGGGCTTTCCATAACAAAACCCAGCAAACCAACTAGAACTAAGACTGCACCCAAAACCATCGCATATGTCTTTTGTACGTCTGCGATATAAACCACCTCCTAGGGGTTATATGTATTTGCAAATATATTCTTGAATTTATATATAAATCTTTCCTGACAACCGGGAACCGGCAAGATGTATTTAAATAGAATCCAATATCCTTGAAGAAGATGATAAACAAAGCCATTGCCATTGGCTTATTGGGGATTCTTGTAGCCGCACCTGCATACGGCCAAAGGATCACACCGCCCATCAAACTTTATCCCTACCAATTAAATACGAATTGCAATTCAGCATCAATTTTTTCTAATTTGGAGGTAGATGCAAATAGGGAGAGTGATGCGCAACATATGAAAGCAAGCTCTGTTATGGTAGAAAAGAAGACTTGCCAGAGGCTCTCTGAAATTATTATGCAGGCAATCATAAGGAAAGAGATGATTATTCTGTACGGCTTTAAAGTAAGTGAAGATTTCTTTAAGTTCAATGGAATATACGACAAGGAAAAAAGCGAAGACATGCTCTTTTGATTCTTTTCATATATCATTTCCTATTTGAACCATTAAATTTATATATCAGTATACTAATTAGTATACTAGTAATAACCAATAAAATTCACAGAGAGAAGAAAGATACAGGTGGTAAGGTAGTGACCAGCGGTGAGCAACTATGAGCAGCGACAACAGGCATCAGGAATTCCACAAATTCCTGCATTTCATTCTTGAGCAGTTTGAACCAGCACAGAGGGCTTCCCTCGAGTAAATAAGTGGGGTGGTGGCAATGGTAGAGTACATCCTGAGAGATATAGGAATCATAATCGTGTTCGCGGCGCTTGCAGGCATTATCATAAAGTACTTCAAGCAGCCCATGATACTTGCGTACATATTCGCAGGCTTAGCTATCGGCCCGTTCGGCTTGAATTTCATAAGCAGTGAAGAGACCATCATATCGCTCTCAGAGCTTGGCATAACCTTCCTCTTATTTGTAGTGGGCTTAGAGCTAAATATAAACAAGCTCAAGGAAGTGGGCAGAGTCGTGCTGCTTGCTGGCAGCCTTCAGATCCTACTTACGTTTTTATTCAGCATAGGCATTGTAAAGGTGATAGGCTTCACCTGGATACAATCTATATACCTTGCTGTTGTCCTCGCATTCAGCTCAACACTCTTGGTTGTCTCTTTACTTGCAGAAAAAAAAGAGATTGACACGCTGCACGGTAGGATAATAGTCGGTATCTTGGTATTGCAGGATATAATGGTTATAGTTGCGCTATCATTATTATCAAACCTGAGCAATTTTTCAATATTATACATACCATCCTACTTAGGCAAAGGTATCCTGCTGCTTGCAACAGCCTACTTCATGAGCAGGTTCCTGCTTAACAGGCTGTTTGACTTCACAGCAAAGTATCAGGAGCTCCTGTTTGTAGCCAGCTTAGCGCTCTGCTTTGTACTTACCATGGTTGCAAGCTACCTTGGCTTCTCAGTATCAATAGGAGCATTCCTTGCAGGCGTCATGATAGCGAACCTTCCATATTCACTAGACCTAACTTCAAGGATAAAGAGCCTTGCAATATTCTTCAATGCACTGTTCTTTGTCTCATTAGGCATACAGATAGTCCCTTCAACAATAAAGACTGTATTCATACCACTGCTTGTGCTGCTAGGCATAACATTCATCCTGAAGCCATTACTGATCATATTCCTAGTTATATGGCAGGGCTATGACAAGAAGACAGCAGTTTATTCAGGTATAGGCCTTGGCCAGATAAGCGAGTTCGGCTTGATAGTTGTTGCACAAGGCATCTTATTAGGCCATGTGGACAGCAGCATGCTCTCTCTTACAATACTGTTGATAATAGTAAGCATGGCGCTCTCTTCATACGCTATAAAGTACAACCTGTTCATATATCACCGCTATTTTGAGAATATGAAATTCCTTGACAGATTTTTCAGGCCAGGGCATGTGCTTGAGGCAGGCAAGAGTGATGCAGAAGTGGTAGTATATGGCTATGAGAACCTTGATCCTGCGCTCATAAGCAGGTTTAAGGAGGCAAAGAAGGATGTGCTGGTCATTGATAACAATCCTAATGTGATAAAATCTCTCAAGACCCAATCCATGAACTGCCTCTATGGTGACATAAGCCAGGTTGATGTGCTTGAGAAAGTCAATTTTGAGAAAGTCCAGATAGTGATATCAACTATTCCAGACATATTCAACAGCATGGTGCTAATCAAAAAGACTAGAGAGGCAAACAGGAAAGCAGTTGTCATCCTTACTGCTAATAAGGTAAAAGACTCCTTAGACCTGTACAACGAAGGCGCAGACTATGTCATACTGCCAAACTATCTCGGAGAAAAACAAGTCAGCCTTATTGTAGAGTCTGTAAACAAGGATCTAAACTCAATTGTCAATTCCAAGCTTAACCATATAGAAGAGCTGCGTAAGAAGGAATACATGCAGAGGAAGCTGTATGAGCAGGACACCATGATGGTAGAGATTGACACCTTCCTGAAGAACATAACGCACAAGATAGGCGAGAGCAGTAAAGTCGCCCATAAGGTGCAGAAGACAGCTGTAGACACCATGATTACAGCCCAGGACATCATTAACGAGGTCTCCCAGGACCTGAAGAAAGTAGTTGAGGTCAAGGACCCCCAGAAGCTCCATATTGAGGAGCATCACGAGCTATTCCTGGAGAAGGAAGTAGAGGTGCAGAAGAAGCAGTAAAGCAGGTTAGGAATCACCAGTGCGCCAGTGCCGTCCGCAGGACTTGTTTAGCGCGCGAGCCGTAAGCGAGCGCTATCCAACGCCGGCGCGGTACATGTTAAAGTGTTCAACAAATAAAGGAACCAAAGAGGTGAAAAACATGAAGAAATCCAAAGAAAGGCAGCAGCCAAAGAGCAGTAAGAAGAATGTTTGCGAGTTCTGTTGAGCTCGCTATTCTTTCATTTAGAGGCTATACGGTGCACCGTACCCCTAATCCTGCAGAAAAAGATATTGGAGGCAGCGATAGCATCATGCTAAGGTTTGGGTAATGCTAGTAAGGGCTGCGCATTTTTAACTCTTTTAATTTCTTAAAATCCTTGAGGTTTTTAGTTAAGAGCTCTGCATTATTAAGTATGCAGGTTGCTGCTATTATTGCATCTGGTATGGAAAGGCCGTAAGTCCTGCTTATATCCCCGGCAAGAGCCGAAACTGCATTGTCTACAACTTTCTTATCCCATCGGTGAAGAAAATGTAAAAGCCTTTCTCTTTTATCATTATCACTGTTTGCCTTGCCCGCAAGCAGCTCTGCCTCAGTTATTGCCGAAAAAATAATCCCCTCATTAGTGGACAAAGAGCCAAAAAAGTGTACAGCAGGAGGATAATTCCTAAGATGATCAACAAAGATATTGGTGTCTAAAAGAATTATGCTGCCTGCCGTTTAACCCACCCTTTCCTTAACCTTGCTTCATATGCAATGCCTGTTTCCTTCTGTCCTGCCCACAGACCAGCAGCATCCTTTATAATGTTCTTATCAATTTTAACGAGATCAACCCTGCTGCCTTCTATTACAAACAGGACTTTCTCGCCAACACGGAGGTTCTTAAGTTCCCTCACATCCCTGGGCAGCGTCACCTGGAAATTCCTTGTGATTTTTGAGATTCCCATAGTAATTCCTAGTAAAAGTTCATAGTATATAATACTTTTGGTTTTTGAAATGGCTAAGCTGCTTCACTTAGAAGGACTCAGGCAAGCTTTAATATCTTCAATATCATTATCTTGTCATGGCGTTGCCTATTTATACCATCAGAGCCCTTGCACTCCTCGGCTTCCTGCTTAATGCGCATTTCATCTATACGCACCATCTCAGAAAAGAAGAGCACAGGCATACAATGCTGTGTGCAGGAGACAAGTGTACCTCACTGGTCAAAACAAGGTATGCGCGCATATTCTATGTGCCAAATTATGTGCTCTCAGTTTTTTATTACGCTGCGCTGATTGCAGTAAGCTTTACCCTGTTCTTTACTGATAGCGGATACAGGATTCCCTTTCTGGCATTAGTGTGGTTCGTAGCAGCCATGTCCCTATATCTGACATACATTCTGGTAGCAAAGCTAAAGACTAGATGCATGGTATGTTTGGGCTCTGCTGCTATTAATCTCATGATTGCTGTTTTATTCTCTTTAATATAACTTTAATATAGAAATCTTTTAATATTATAATAGAATACACCTTTTAATTACTATATATCAGACTATTGGAGGTGGATATGATGTGGAGCAAACAACTGTCAAAGCACAGTGATTGGGCACCTGTTATTCTTCGTGTTGTGTTGGGTATTGTATTTATTGCCCATGGGTGGGGCAAATTATTTGGCATGATGCCCGGCATGGAAGCCTGGATGGGCATGCTCACCAGCTTAGGATTTCCCGCGGTGACAGCAACAGCCTACCTTGTGGCGCTCGTTGAATTTGTCGGCGGCATTGCAGTGCTCCTTGGTATCTTCACCAGGTACGCAGCTGCGCTGATAGCTATTGTCATGATTGTAGCTATCTGGAAGGTCAAGTGGGCCATGGGCCTCCTGGGCGGCTACGAGCTCGACCTGGGGCTGCTCGGCATAGCACTGGCACTGATAGTTTCAGGACCAGGACCGTTGAGCCTTGAGAAAATGCTGTGGAAGAAGGAGATGTAATAGTAAAGTGCAGAAATAATGGAACTTATATATAAGCACTTTACTATTCTAGCAAATCTCGCAAATCACAGAAACACCTTGTGTTTCTGGGACAAGGAAACCAAAAGTTTCCTATGAGTTCAATAATTAACGAGATTTGCTATAAAATCTTCTTTTATTTTCCTTTTATTGTTTTTTGTTGAACTCTTTATTTGATTTACTTTGCCATCTTCAGCAGGGCTTTCAGCCCGTCAGGCAGTTTTTTGATTCCGTCTGAGTTTGAGAAATGCCTCATGTTGTATTTTATTATAAGCTCTGCATTTAGTCTTCTCTTTAAGACACCTGCATGCTGCAGGGGGACATAATAATCATCAACTGAATGAAGCGCAGCAAATTTCCTGCATCTCGCTTTTATCCTGCCCCACTTGAATGGCTTTGCAAAAAAGGACTTAATTAAATACTTTACCTCTTGAACAGCGATGCAATACTCAATCTCCAGAACATCCTCAGCTTATTTGAAAATCCCGGGGCTTCCATCGCATATGCAGTGCGCTTCAGCCACCACGCAATGAACCCCTTTACAGGAATGCCGAACGCATTCCCAACACCATCAAACTTCCCAAGTGAAAGCAGGAAACCTTTGCTGTGGAACTTGTAGGCTTTCTGCGGCTTACCGCTGAGCTTGGCGGCTATGTTCCCTGCGGCAAATATCCCCTCATCTTTAGCGGCCTGTGCAAGCATGGGGACTGGCTTTTTGTCTACAGGATTGAGATATAAGGAGATATCTCCCACTGCCCATACGCTCTTTGCTCCTTTTACTTCAAGGAATTGATTGACATTAAAAAATCCCTTTTCATCGGTAATCTTAGGAAATGTCTTGACAGGGACAGGAATCACGCCTGCTGCCAATAGTGGCACTGTAGCCTCAATCTTCTTTTTCCCTTCAGGCGTTTGAATGACCGCAGTATCATCCGCATAGGAAGCAAGCAGGGCGTCATAGAAAATAGTAATATTCTGCCTTCCAAGGCTTTTTTTAATATAATTCCTGAAACTCGCAGGCTTATCTAAAAATATATCAGGCAGGTCCTGCACAATAGAGACTTTGGCTCCATTGAATCCATTTTCTTTGAAAAATTCTTTTGCCTCAGCTGCAGCCTCAATGCCTGTTGCTCCGGCTCCGATAACAAGGACGCTTTTTTGCTTATGCGGATCAGCCAGTCTCTTATGGAGAGCCTTGGCGTCATGCACTGTCTTGAGCTGCAGGAACTTCCTGCGCTGCTTTATATTTATATGGGATAGAACGCTCTTATTGGGCATTGCGCCTAATGCAATGAGCAGTAAATCATAAGGAACTTTTTTAGAGCCAGCCGCCACAACCTGCCTATTAAAGTCAATGCTTTTGACATCCCCCTGTATCAGCTGGCACTTCCTGAGAAGTGAAGATAATGGTATAGAGACGTCTGAAGCGCTGAGGAAGCCTGCAGAGACCTCATGAAGCAGGGGCGTGAACACAAAATCCTTTTGGATGCTTACTACAACCAATGAATCCCCTTTCCTGAGCCCTTTTTGCAGGCGGAGCGCAGCATATACGCCGCCGAATCCTGCTCCAAGAATTACTATCCGTACCATAAGGCGATCCTTTAAGTTCTCTTTTATTTAAAATTATAGACTATAAGGCATACTCAGGATTCTCTATAGAATTCGTTAATCTTCTGTTTTGCAGACCGCACATAGCGCCAGGTGCCTTGCCTCGCCGCGGCAAACCTGTCTGCCTTCTCTTCCTCCTGCGTTACACTATGTATGCTTGAGAAGTTTGAAAGCGGCGACACCAGGCCAAGCAGGAAGGTTGAGCTTTTCAGCAGCGAGGATTTATTATGAAGATGCGCGAGCTCGTGCAGCACGACAGCTTCCTTTTCTTTCTTTGTAAGCAGGTCTGCCAGCCCGATTGAGACAAATATCTTATGGCTGAAGTGAGACGTGGAAAATGCCAGCGGCTTGGCAGTATCAAGCATGTACAGCTGTGCCTTTTTCCTGCCGCCGTGCTTCCTGACAACATCAGCAAGATGCCCTTCCCTTAATGGGATTGATATCCTGGCATGCTTCCTGATAAAGAGGAATGGAGCTATTACTGCCCCCAGCAATCCTGCTGTAAGGCCGGTCAGGAACAGCAGCGCTATGACAGGTTTGAGCTGGTCACAATTTGAGAAGTATGTAGTACATCCCCTAAAGAGCATATAAAACACAACCGGGAAGACCAGGAAGAATATGTGGGCATATATCAGGCCGAGTTTCCTTCCGTTGCTTATGCCCCTTGCATATCTTAGATACAGGAAAAAAGCTATGGCTAGGGTAAAAGATACAAGTACCAATCCCATCTTTAAGGGATCAGTAAAAAACGCATATGCGCAGCTTGAGCACGTTAGATCCATGGTAACCCCTCTTTTTCAAAGCTTATTGCCCTTTTAAACCTACCGTTTTGAAAACCGCTCATTGAAATAACTGATTGCAGTCTGCCCGAACTTGTTTATGAGTGAATTGACAGTGGATTCGACGATCTCGGTCTCAAATTCCTGCTTGTTTTTCTTAGGGAAGTATATATAGCGCACCCCTCCTCTGCCTGTCTCAATCTGCCGCTCAACAATAGAGCGCTCATGCAGCCTGTCCAGGATCACCGCAATGCTTGACAAGGCAACCTTTCGCTTCCCTTTCAGCCTGTCGTAGATTGCGCGCACCTTCATCCTCTTGTCAGGCCACAGAATCTTTAGAACATCATTTTCAAGCGGGCTCAGCACAGAATCATTAGTCCCGGCAAACCTGAGTCGTCTCATGCCATGCAGATTCCCTGCAAACTATAAATACTTTACGCTTTTTGTAAAGGTTCAAAAATTGAAAAATTCTTTTTCAAATCCCATGAAAAAACTTTGTTTTTCCATTGAGTTAGATCTAAAAGAACCCTGCAGATGGTGCGCCACCAGAGATGCCATAACCCTCATGCTGGTACAACCGTAAGACTTCCTGCAATATATCAGGCAATCGCGAGGAGGGAACACGGACATGGACTTGCCTTGAAGCCCTATACACATCTATTATGTTTTTTCCAAGCAACCCAATTCGCCTCACCATCTCTATAGATTTAGTTATCCCTGGCTCATTTTCAATATCGGCTACCACAGAATTAGCATCAGATCCACCCTCAATTTTCTCTTTGTCTTGAACTATCCTTCTGAGCCTATCAGGCATTTTTGGTGAAGTTCCGCGAATGTATACTTGAGCAGAGTCTCCAAAGATATCAATAAATGGCTGATTCTCATACATTATCCTGGTTACAAACTTTTCATCTGAGGAGGCGCCTGTTGTCTGTCCTATTAATGCATCTACACTGTCTTCAAGGAGCCTTTCATCTCTTCTTTCGCCAATTTCAGCTGTCATAAGGGTCATTCTACCACCCGCTTTCCTCTTATTGAAAGAATACTATTTATAACAATTGCCCTTATATGCTTTAATGATTATATAGGAGAATAGGAGAATAGGAGAATAGGAGAATACGAGAATACGAGAATAATGCCAAATCATAAAAATCAAGCGAAAACTTTATATACTTTAAGTTTTACAAAGGTTGTAACAGTATGTCTTTCGTCGGGGATTCAGATCTTATTTTTGAGGGCGCATGAAAAGCAACGAATTTGTTGAAAGATACAGCTTATACGTGATTGGTGCGGTCGCACTCCTGATTCTATTCAATTGGTTCCAGATTGCAACCATTGCAAGCCCTGGCCCTTTGAGCACAAATACTATATCTAAGACGTTTACCCCTTCAGGCAGCAAGATGACTAAAGGAACGAGCGGCGAGCTTGCCCTTGAAGTGAAGCGCACAGGCGATAATGTCCAGGATGCAATCAACGCGTTGATACCTACTGGAACTCCCGAGTGGGGGCCTGAGCTTGGAGTCTCATATGACGATCCAGTAAATAGCCTTAACAGGCTGGCGAGCCTCCATGGCCAAGTGCCAACAGGCAGCCTGACTGGTGATGAAAAGCAGAGGTATATTGACATTGGCACAAGGATCAGCTGTGAGTTCTGCTGCGGGGCACCTTCAGTAGTTGACAACAATGGAAGGGACCTGTGCGGATGCTCCCATGCGCAATCATTCATGGGCCTGTCAAAATATCTCATCAAGACGCATCCTGAATATACAAATGATGAGATCCTGCTTGAATTGACAAAATGGAAATCTTTATACTACCCCAGGAATATGGTAGAAAAGGCAGCAGCCTTGCTGAGCAATGACATGGAGCTCACTGCATCCAGCCTAAACGATGCGCAGCTCTTGAGCAAGCTAAGCACAGGCGATACCTCAAGCATAGGCGCGCTGCCGGCAATGGTAGGAGGTTGTTAGGAGGTTTAGAAATGAACAAGAATACAGTAATCGTGATTGTGCTGGTAGTGCTGGTATTAGTAACCTTGGTGCAGGCAGTTCAGTTAGTAGGCCTGAAAAGCAAGCTGGCAAGCGGCCAGTTGAAAGTAGGCGGAACTGCCCAAAACACAGTAAGCCAGTCCGGACAGCAGGGCAGCCCGAATGTGCCGTCAAGCATCCAGAACCTGCCGACAATGGTAGGCGGCTGTTAGCGGACTGTACGCGGGCAACAAGCTTTAAATAGCAGGCTATTTTTGCTTGCTTATTATTTTATTTTGAAATAATAAAATACGGGGGTAATGCTAATGAGAAAAGGAATTTTAGTTGTGGCATTGGTTATAAGCATCTCTCTTCTGCTTTTGGCAGGATGCACTAAAAACCAGACGCCATCAGGATATGCGGCATATCAGGGCCAGCCTCAGGGGCAGCAGGCTGCCGTAGGCGGCGGATGCGGAGTCGCAGCGCCTGCAGCAGACACAGGCGCGGCAGCTGATGCAGCCAGTGCAGGAGCGCCATCTGCATAATATTATGCACAAGAAAATGCATGCACAATGGATAGTTCTAAGCTAGCGCAGCAAAGGCACAGGGAGCAGGCAGAAGCGCTCAGAAAGCAGCATGAGGCTGACCTGGCAAGATTTCAGGGTGAAAAAAGCCGGAAAACAAGGCTTTATTTCATTAGTGCTGCTGTCATCATTGTATTGATCTTCGGCGGGCTTTCATATTCAATATACTCAGCTAAATTCAAGCCAGGGCAGTATGACGCATTTGCAAAATGCCTTACGGATAAAGGCGCAGTCATGTACGGTGCAATTGGCTGGTGCCAGTATACGAAACAGCAGGCAGCCTGGTTTGGCAATTCATTCAAGTATGTCAATTATAAGGACTACAAGGAAACTCAAGGCATCAGGAAAACCCCTACATGGGAAATCAATGGCGAGCGGTATGAGGGTGTACAAAGCTTTGATAGGCTGTCACAGCTAACAGGATGCCCGCTCTCGGGAATGGCAGCAAATCAAGATACAGAAGCCGGGCAAGGCAGCCAAGTAGTGTAAAAGAGTTGATACGATGGATACTGGAAAGCAGAAAGGGCATAAAATGAAGCATAGGAACTTTGTTCCTAGTCTCAAACCAGGAGGTTTGAAACACGAAAAGCGCCTGGAGCCAATGGCTAGGGATAAGCAGTTTGACTGGGAAAACTGGAGAAACGTCCTTCTTATAGGGCTTGCAGCCATATTGATTGTCAATGTGATAATCCTGTTTATATTGCAGGGCCAGATAAAAAATACAGTTGCACAGGCTGAGGAGCAGTCAAAGCCGGCGCAGCTCCAGTTTGTCACTATTAAAGACAGCAGCTGCACAAACTGCGTTGCGCTTGAAAGGCTTGTAGAATTGCTCAAGGAAGGCAAGGTTACTGTAACAAAAGAAACAGTTTATGAGAGAAACGATGCGCAGGCCCGGGAGCTTATAGCACAATATAGCATTGAGCGTATCCCTGCGTTGATAGTAACCGGCGAGGTTGAAAAGAGCGGCCTGGCACAGCAGCTTGAGAAAAGGGATGATGCTTATGTCCTTGCAACCCCTGCGCCGTACATTGACTTGAAGACAGGCAGCCTGAAAGGTGTGGTAAGTGCTGTCCTTATATTTAAGGATGGTTGCAGAAACTGCACTGACCTGAATGAATTCCTGGTGCAGGCTAAGGCAGCCGGCGTTTATATCAATGATGAAAAAAAATATGAAGCCTCTTCAAAGGAAGGGCAGCAGCTGCTCAGCAAGTATAGCATAAAGAAATTGCCTGCATTGGTGTTCAGCGACAGCATTGGCGATTATGAGGCTGTACAGCAGAACTGGGCTGCAGTAGGAACGCATGAAGCAGACGGCTCATATATATTACGGGAAGTCGCCATGCCTTACTATGACCTGCAGAAAAAAGATATTGTGGGGTTGGTTGATATAACCTATATCACTGACAAAAGCTGCACTGCATGCTATGATGCTGCCCTTCACAAGCAGATATTGGCTAGCTTAGGGGTCACAACAGGGGATGAGCACACATATGATATCTCATCAAATGAAGGCAAAAGATTCCTGCAGAATTATAATATAACAAAGGTTCCTACAATTTTCCTTTCCAATGATTTGGAAGCCTATCCGCAGGTGGTGGAACTATGGAAAGAGGTCGGCACCGCAACTAACGATACAGCCACTGGTGAGGCTGTTTATGTGTTCAGGTTTACTGAAGCGCTGGGCACTTATAAGGATCTAAAGAGCAATAAGGTTGTTGAGCCGCAGCCGCAGGCTCAATAGTTTCAGAGAAATAGCTTTTCAGAGGTCTACATGAAAAAATATCTTATATTGATCGCTCTCCTGCTTTTAGCAGGCTGCACGCAGACTCAGCCAATAGTTCAGGGAACTGATACTGAAGAGGATACTGGAGATAATACCGGAGATAATACTGGAAATAGCGTGACAATTCCCGTCAAGGAATTTGAGATTACTGCAAAGAGATGGGAATTTATTCCCAGTACTATTGAAGTCAATAAAGGGGACAGGGTAAGGCTGAAAGTGACAAGCATTGATGTAACCCACGGCATGGCACTGCCTGATTTCGGCGTGGAGAGCGTCAGGCTGCCGCCTAACGAGACCCAGACTATTGAATTTGTTGCAGACAAGACAGGAACATTCAATCCAGGCATGATATGCACTGTTTTCTGCGGCTCAGGCCATAGTGACATGAAAGGCAGCATTATCGTCAGGTAGTATGAAAACCAAAAATATAGTTATTTTTTTATTTCTTGTCTTATTATTTATACCGATTGCATATCCCCAGCAGCTGCCGCAGAGCCTGCTGAATGCCATGGCATCAAACCAGCAGGATGCTGAAGCTAATGTGAGGAACATATCATTCCTCATAGCTTTCCTTGCAGGATTCATCAGCTTGCTGAGCCCATGCACTGCAACTACACTTCCTGCTTTCTTCGCATTTACCTTTAAGGAAAAGAAGGATATCTTTAGGGTAATGCTTGCATTTTCTGCCGGGTTTATGACAGTGTTTATAGCTCTCGGCTTAATTGCAGCCTATATAGGAAAATCATTTCTCTTTTTACAGGAAGAGTCATCCATATTGCCCCAGGTGTCCGGGCTGCTTCTTATTGCTTTAGGCATAATGCTGTTCTTTGGCAAAGGATTTTCCTCGTTCATCAAGCCCGGAAGGTTCAGGCATGATTACCTTGGCATGTACCTTCTAGGTATGTTCTTTGTTGTTGGGTGGAGCGCCTGTTTAGGGCCTATCTTAGTAGGAATTCTTGTCATGGCAACTTATTTGCACAATTTCTTCTATGCAACATTGCTATTCTTCTTTTACGGGATAGGTATTCTTGTCCCATTGTTCATCATAGCAGGATTATATGACCGCTATGATCTTGGAAGCAAGCCCTGGATGCGCGGCAAGACAATCTATCTTGGCAGGTTTGCATTTAATTCAAGCAACATGCTCGGAGGCTTGCTTTTAATCGCAATGGGAGTTATCATCTACGTTTACAGAGGAACCTGGAAGTTCAATGCCTTCAGCATGTTCGGCGGCAAATTGCTCTTCTATGACTGGCAGCGCAAACTGTTCGGCTCTGCTCTCGGCAATATCCTTGGCGGGCTGCTGTTGGCAGCATTTATTATATTGATGGTCTACTTTTGGAGAAGAAGTGGCAAGGCCAGGCAGTCCAGCAAGCAAAAAGATAAGAATTTAAAGCTCAAGCTCAAATAGGTTTAGAGATGATAAAAAAGGCAGATAAAAGAGGCAGCCAAAGCATATTCAATAGGCTAAATGAAAGTTTCAGAAGCACGCAATTCTACCATTCATATGCTGATATAAAGCAGCTAAGGCATTACAACTGGCTTCTTGTTGCATTTGACATATTATCTGTACTTACATTCCTTTACGTCATCCCTTACGTTTTTATCATGGCTTTTAACCAGACAGTGCTGTACTACATCACTGTGGCATTCGGCCCTCTTACAGGCATAGCTTTGCAGGGGCTCAGGCTCCTGTATGCTGCGCTGCTGCTCTTCAGCCTGGTTTTCTTCAGGTATTGCATCACTGATATTGCAATAAGCAAACTGGGCACTAGTCTGAATTTCAGGAAGTTCTGGAAGCTATACTTTATAATGTTGCTTAATAGTGCTGTGCTCTACGCAGCCCTGACCTTTGTCATGATGATTATACAGTTCTCTGTTCGCGCTGTTTTTATCCAGTACCTAAGGCTTATTATCGTGATACCAATAGCCATTCTTGCATATCTATACTATAATGCTTTGATTGCCGCTTACTTCAATACTCAATCAATCATGCCATCCATAAAGCAGGCGCTCAGGTTTACATTCAAGTTGAGGAATTTTGCAGTATATATCAGCCTCTTGCTGGCCCTTACACTCTTCAGCATCATATACCTGGCGGGAAGCGCATTCATGTATTTCTTCTTCAGGGATACGACAGAATTCCAGTACGCAGTATACTTATATATCATGATTGCGCTGTTCCTGGTTATTATGTACGTTGCAGTCTATTTCAACAGGTTTTACTTTCCAAGGCTGTACCAGGTTAAAAGAAACTAATTTAAAGCAGTGCATACCTTTGTATATCATGAAAAGGTGTATCCTGAGGCCCTGCCTTCTTATTTTCCTGTTAAGCATATTCAGCTCCTTTGCTTTTGCAGGTAATGAAACAATAATCAAAGGCTGGATCAAGCAGGAAAACATGACAATTGGCGGAACGCTCTATAATTTTGTGCTGAGCGATGACCCAAAATATGTAGTCCTGGAATTTGGTGGCACCCTTCTAAAGGTTTATGCCACCTTCTGCGATGTTGAGGATTTCATTCAGCTCTGCGTTGATGACGTGCAGCACAACCGCACTGATCCTATCACCAAGGAGCGCTACTATAAGGCGTATATAACCCTTACCCGGCAGAGCGCAGAGGCAACTGCGTCGCAAGTTGCAGATAAGGATGAGGGTACCATTGAAGATACCTTTACAATAACAGCAACAATTGAGAACACCGGCTCGCGGGAAGCAGCTAATGTTACGTTCGTGCAGAAGTTCCCTGCAAGCTTTTCATTGGAGGCTAAGAAGAGCGACTGCACACTTGGCTCAGGCATTGTATCCTGGGAAGGCAAGCTTGCGCCTAACCAGAGGCTGAGCTGCCCATACGAAGTACGCCCTGGAGAAGCTGGAAAGTTCAGCATTACAGGAAACCTGAGCTACAATAATGGCGTAGCTAACAAGACTGTTCTTCTTGGCGTTATTGAGCTGGACATCAAGAATGGCAGCTTTGAGATCCAGAAAAGCGTTTCCACAAATTTTCTTGAAGTAGGCGATTATGTTGAGCTCAACGCTTCTGTAAGAAACGTGTTGGCAGGAGACAATCAAAGCATTTCATTTGTTATAGAAGTGCCTAAAGGGTTTACGATAGCAAACAAGACATATGAGTTTGAAAAGGATGGCAATACGCTTTCATGGGATAGCCAGCTCTCAAAGGGAAATGCTATATCTGCATGGGTCCGGCTTCTTGCCATAAGCTCGGGAAACTTCTCTATTCCGCTCAAGGCATCTTATGTTGTGCAAGGCCTGGAAAAGGTGTATGTAAGCTATGCAAACGTAACAGTCGCAGCAAAACCCCTTGAGATAATATATAATGCGCCTTCACATGCTGCTGCAGGCAAGCCCATTACAATTACTGCATCCCTCAAGAGCAATACTGAAAAGTATTACTATGACGGCATTGATGCCTCTGTTGGCTCTGGCATGCCAGGATTCCGGGCTGTGCAGAAGACGCTTGACATGAAGCTGCAAAATTATTCAAGCATTACGGTATTCAATGATACATTTACTGCACCTGCGGTAACTGAAAATACCACATTTAATGTGACCATACATGTCAAGTATATGACTGAATACGACCAACTGCTCAGCTTAACCAGGAGATACGAGCTTTTTGTTGAAGCCCCTTATACTCCTCCTGAAGAGAAATATTTTAATATCCCGGTTGAGAGCCTCAAGGACAAGGCAAACGTATCTGCAACAGTGTCCGATATAGCAAACAAGGTAGAGGATACGCTGCAGGTCAGGGAGATTGCAGCATTTGCAAGGCAGACATTCTCAAATCCTGTGAACATAATTCTTATCGTGAGCACCTTCATAGCAGTTGGTGTTGCCTGGCTCATGTACCGAAGGGCAAAGAAAGAGGGAGAGCCTCCGAGGGCTGCCTGAGCGCCGTTACCATCATAAAGTTTAAGTACGAGTTACAGTCAGAATGGACAAAAATAAGATCTAACAAGCCGAAGCTTGCTAGGCTAGCAAGTAAACCCAATAGGCTCACTAGCTCTCATTTAGCAAAGAGTCGAGTTGGTTGAGTTCTATATTAAATTTGTGTATCTTTTCAGGGCTAGCTCAAGCTAAAGCAAAAAGATTAGGTCTTAGGAGAAAAAACATGAATCAGAACCTAACAAATGCCACAACCATCTTTGGATTGGGCATAGCACTTTATGGTGTAACCCAGACAGTTTCTGGGTGGCAATATTTGGCCGTCTTTAGTGGAATGGCTTTATACACTATAATGGGTTTATTTGGCATAGCTCAATGGGCTTTTACTGATGGTAAAATCCTTAAATAAATTTCAATAAAGCATAAACATTGAAGAGCCCAATAGCGCATGATAAGATTTTATTTTTTATTTTCTTTTCTAGTATAGATGCACCGTTAACTTTATATAGCAATAAGCGTGTACTTAATTAAAAAGGGGTAGGTAGATGCTCAAGGCATTCCATAATGAGATAGAGGGCAACATAGTACTGAGGGTTCTGGATAACCTTTTTTTCATTGCAGGCGCCGCCTTCTTGCTGCTCGGCCTGTTGAATAATAACATCCCGCTTTCTGTCTATGGGCTGGCAGTTATGTTCATATCATTATATACCCTGCATTTCCTTGCAGCCAGGCATAATGAGCGTGCCAAGCAGGAATTCAGGCCAGAGAATGAGCTGAAGAATAAGATAGCAGTGCTCCTTGCCCGCGAGAAGCTTATGCAGGCAGACTTGAAGAAGACAAGGGATGCGGTAATGGATGCTATCTTTAAAATAAAAGATCTAAGGTTTAAGGGAAAGGTCATGGACCGGTTTAGGGCCGAGCATCACGCTAAGAACAGGGAGCATCAGATAGCCAAGGAAGATGTGCGCAAGGCGCTTCACATGATGCATGATTTTATATACACCCTCCCTGCAGAGCAGCGCCTCAAATTCATGAAGCACAAGAACTACAGGCTGTTTCAGAGTGTCATGCTAAAGATGGGCAAATAAGACTTGGAGTTAGCTATTTCTTTAAAACATTTAAACAATAAAACTTGCACCGCGCTGCTGCGCGGAAGCGCTCGCATCTGCTCGCGCACTGTGCCCAAAAGTCCCCCGATGCGCAGCAAACTCGCGATTCGGGGGACCAACGTCGCCCTGGAGGTAAGCTTCAGCTCACCGACTAATATCCTCGTTAGTTTAGTACCGTTTTATATAGTAAATAACTCTTTCTCTAAACATGGATGTTGCTGCCCACGCGTTATGGACATTCGTAATAGTATACCTTCTAAGCCAGTGGAAGCCAACTGCCGGCTATTTCAACACAAAGAAGAAAATTGCTACTGCAGTCATTGCAGGCTTCGGGATTGACTTGCTGTTCGCGCCTCAGTTCTTCTATATGCTCACTCATTTTCCAGCTAGAAGTGATTTCTACCAGATTGCCCCTCATTTCCCGCAATGGATGTTCACCTGGTATTACATCAACCACAATTATTTCTTTATTGCTTTGATTGCGGTAATCCTGTACTTCACTTATAGGGAATACACAGCTCCAGCCACTTTCGCGCTTGCCCTGCACATCACCATGGACATATTTACCCACAAGAACGTGTTTGAGCTAAAACCGTTCTGGCCGCTCCAGCAAGTTCCCTTTCCAGGGCTAGTTTCATGGGGCCAGCCTACCTTCTTCAAGTGGAATTGGATCATCCTGCTCTTTTCATTTGCCCTTGTATTTTTCCATATGCAATATCAAAAAAGAAAGCTGCTTGGTAAGCAAATAAAGGCCAAGCGAAAGAAAGATAAATAGCCCCCTATTTTCTATAGCACTATGCAGACAAAGACAATTGGAGCAGGGCTCCTTACAGTATCAATCATCCTGTTGTTTATCCTTGCCTTCGTAAAGGTAACCACAGATGAGCAGGCCAGGCTACTGTGCGAAAGCGCCCATGAGCAAGGAATAAAGATCCAGGATAATCCTGCCCATAAAAGCAACCTCTCCTGGCTGCTCACTATAGCGTTTGGCATAACCTTTATCATGCTGGGCGTAGGGATCTACCTTATGTTTTTTTATAAGGCAGGCGAAAAAGCTCTCATCAAACCAGTTGACCTAAGCAGGCTTGACGCTAATGAGAAACAGGTGTATGAATTCGTCAAGGCCAGGGAAGGCTCTGCATACCAGTCAGACATTATCAAGGAGATGGGCCTGAGCAAGGTGCGCATGACACGTATCCTGGACAAGATGGAGAGCAAGGGCATCCTTGAGAAGAAGAGAAGGGGCATGACTAATATAGTTGTTCTTAAATAGACCAAATAGATAATTCTATACGAAACTTCTAATGAAACTAGTTTCATCAGTAAATAGATAAGCTGTTTCTTTGCATCAAAAGACTGGTGATTGCAAATGCAGATTGATAATATAGATCGCTTGGTATTAGGATTATTGGTTGCAGGCATGTTCATAGCTGGATTCAACGAATTCCAGCTGATGGGTATGGGAAGCATGAATGCTCCCTCCAATACTATACAAGGGCAGGCCATCATGCAGCAAGGTGTGCAGGCACAGCCGGCCAAGGAGAACCTGCCTGACATATTCCCAAAAGGAATGCCAAGGATATACGGCGCCGAGCTCAGTGTCAGCTATGACGACATCTCGCTGCAGGACCAGAAGAAGGCTGACGGTACTATAGCTAAGCTCGGAAGGCTTGATACTGGTATCAGGCTTTCAGGCGAGGAAAAGGAAAGGTACATCAGCATTGCCAGCCAGATAAGCTGCGAATATTGCTGCGGCACAGATTCAATAATATTCCAGAATGGGGAAGCTGCATGCGGATGCCAGCACAGCTTCGCGATGCGCGGCGTTGCAAAATATCTCATCAGGAACCACGGCTCAGAATTCACTGATGATGAGATTCTTGAAGAGCTTGGCAAGTGGAAAACATTGTTTTTCCCGGATATAATGGCTGAGAAAGCTGCAGTCATGCAGAAGAAAGGGATTGAACTGAATTACATAAATATAGCATCAAACAAGTACAGGGGTATAGAAAATTAATAATTCCACGAAAATCCATAGATTTTCGGGACCAGAAAAGCATAGCTTTTCTCGGTTTCTGACCCCCTCATAAATTCGGAGGTATCAAACAGGAATTTGGAACCTCCTCATAAATTCGGAGGTATCAAACAGGAATTTGGAACCTCCTCATAAATTCGGAGGTATCAAAAATGAGACATAGAGACGAAAAAGGAGTAGAGGATTGCTGTGGCTCACACAGCAAGGAAAAAGCTGGAGAGAGCCATGAATCAGGCCAGGGCAAGCTAAGGAGCTACATAATCCTCGGCATGGTCAGCCTTGTGCTGCTGTTTGTAGTAGTGCAGGCATTCCAGATAAATACACTAAGGGGAGAGATTGCGTCTGGAGCATCAGTGGCAGGGCAGCAATCGCTTGACATATCCTCATGGTCAGAGAACGATAAGATGATGTATGAGCACCATGGCGTGCTTCCTGCGGGAGTGCAGCAAGGAGCAACACCTTCATCATCCGGCATGGTTGGGGGTTGTTAAAATGTTTGGCTTCCTAAGGAAAAAAGATCCAATTTGTGGAATGAAAGAAGAAAAAGGCAAGGGGATACGGAAGCATGATGAGTGGTTTTGCTCAAGTGCATGTGTTCAGCAATACGAGAAAAATGCTAAAAATTCAAAGAAGGGCGGGTGCTGTCATTAACCATGAAAAAGGTAATTTTTTGGCTTTTTGCACTCCCGGCACTTCTGCTGTTAAGGATGCCGCAGGCATGGGCGCATTGCCCTCTATGTACCATAGCTGTGGGTAGCGCTGCTGCCTCTGCAAGCTATTATGGCTTTGACCCAAGCCTCATAGGATTGATGCTGGGCGCTTTCGGGATATCCACAGGATTATGGTTTGCACTGGTTATAGAAAGAAGATACGGAGCCAAGGTTCCATTCCAAAAATCAGTGCTTACGGTCAGTTCCTTATTGCTGACAGTAATGCCACTGCTGTACATCAATAATGATATGCTATATTTGCCAATCCTGCTTGGCGGAGAGCCCGGAACATTGCTGAACAAGGTGTACTGGATTCCAAAGATGCTGTTTGGCAGCGCCTTTGGCGCATTGCTCACCATTATTGCTTACTGGACTCATGTGAGGATTAAGGCTGTGCGGGGCAAGGTCCTGTTCCCCTACCAGGGGGTTGCGTTGACTGTAATGGCCTTAGGCTTAGGCTGGCTGGGATTGTACTTTATCGTATGAGGAGGTCTGCATGGAAGAAGAGATACAGGTTTGGCTCAGGAAACTGGAAGAGCAGAAGAAAGGGAGCGCTGATCTTTCAAGGGACGAGGATCTTAGCATAGGCATAATGAACCTGCTCAGCCTGGAAGAGCATCTTTATTTTACTGCCATGAAGACCGGAAACCGCAAGTATCTTGAGATGCTGGACAGTGTCCGCGAATTACGGAAAAAGATGCTTGCCAAGATAGTGAAGAGCCCTAAAGGGGAGGAATGGTGCATCAGCAAGCATCTGCTGGCTGCCAGCATGCGCCTCATGGAAGTCGGCACAAAAGAGCTTTCAAGGAAAAATATTGAGGAGGCAGAGGAATTCTTCACTGCTGCCTTCAACATGTACTCATTATTCTTTGCTATAAATCTGAAGCTTGTTGCAGTTGAGGAATTCAGTCAGTCTGCCAGGAAACCTGATGCCCTACAGAAGGAGGATGCAGAGAAAGGGATGATGCGCCGCTTTTCGCTTATGGTCAAGAAGCTGGTGGACTGCTGCAAGGAATAACAGGAGTAGCTAGTGCCGGGAGCGGTATGACCTGGCGCAATATTGGCAGCAGAACTTCATGGCTTTGCCACCTACGCTTTCCTCATGCCCGCCTTCATATACTTTGCAGCCGCATTGCATGCAGATTGTAAGCTTCGGCTCAATGGCAAGCGAGATGAGGTCCCCAAACTTTACGAACATCCGCCTGGTGAAAGCCTTGCCATTCGGGGTCAATTGGTATACCTTTTTTTCGCGGCCGCCCCTCCGGTTGATGGTAACCAGCCGCTTCTGCTTCAGGCTGTTTAGGAAAGGGTACACATGGGAGGCGCTCATCTTCCTGCCCAGCCTGCCTTCCAGTTCCTTGAGGAGCTCATAGCCGTGTTTAGGGCCCGCTGCCAGGAGGCTCAGCGTGTAGAACTTCACCATGTTGGTCACTTTGATGTCTGCCATATCAATTGGGGATGGCATGAATTATAAATAACTTTGTATTTCTTGATATATCAAAAATAGACCTATTTTTGAGTATCCGAGATTGCCAAGCAATCTCATATATCAAAATAGGATATAATGCAAAGATTTAAATATTTGTTAGTTTCACTATATGTCAAAATAAGATATATCTTTAAGATGCAAGGAGGAAGATAAAAATGGAACGACTTAATCCGAATGTTGCTGCGGTTGCATTGGGCACGACGGCAGCAGGCATATCATTGCTCTGCGCGGTGCTCGTTGCAGTGTTCCCGCTGGGGGCAACTGTACGTGTAGCGAATATGCTGTTCCACAGTGTGGATATCGGCAGCATTGCAGTAAAGAACCTTAGCGTTATAGGGATTGCTGCAGGCATGATCGTATGGTTTATAGTGGCCGCAATCACTGGATATTTATTTGCATTTATCTATAACTGGCTGGGATCTTATGGGAACCGGTAGTGCCAAGAAGACATATGGCATTGCAGATGGTCATGGCCATTCTATGTGGCTTATGATGCTTGCCTGCCTAGTTCCAATAGCTATTTTTGCAATAGCTCCGTACTTTGGGTGGAAGAATAATGCGCTGCTTACGCTTATCGCAATTGGTGCAATGATCCTGGTGCATGTGGTGATGATGTACGGCATGCGCCATGGTAAGGGAGCTGGGCATAGGCATTAGGTGATATAATGGCAGATGGATATATCCCTCCCCTTAGATATCATTTTTTGACAAGATTTTATGACTTGCTCTGCAGCATTATCGGTCTTGGAGATAAGTTCAGGAAAGATTTGCTAAGCAAAGCCGCTTTGCCAAGCAAAGGGAAGCTGTTGGATATTGGATGCGGCACAGGTATAATGACGAGGCTGTACAAGACTAAATATCACAATCTAGAAGTTACTGGCCTTGATCCTGATATGCAGGCATTGCGTATAGCAAAGAGCAAAGCACTCCAAAACAATTTAAAGATAAAATACATTCATGGGTCTGCTGAGAAGCTTCCTTTCCCTAATGAAAGCTTTGATGTTATTACAACTACTCTGGCGATTCACCACCTTAAGACACCTCAAAAAATTGCAGCATTCAGGGAAATGTATAGGATCCTAAGGAAAGGAGGAAGGCTTATAGTTACTGATTTTGGAAAGCCAAAAGGTCTACTTATGACGATGTTAATGTGGATTCCGCTATATATTGAGGAAGGAAAAGATAATTATGAAGGCAAGATTCCTCTTTTTATTAAACAGGCAAAGTTTAGGAATATTAGGCTCTCCAGAGCAAAAAGAAATATTGATTTTATTGAGGCAATAAAATGAAAAAAACCTTTTATACGGAAACAAAAGAACAAAGTTCTGGGTCTCAGAAACCTTCGATTTCTGAAACAAAAGAAAAATACTTCATAATAGGTATATCTGCAAGCGCAGCCCTGCTTATGTTTTACTTCATAGTCGCCTCCCTGCTTGGCGGCGCAGAATTTGCATTAGACAATTTCGTGGCGCTTTGGTACTGGATGGTTCCGTTATCAGTGGGGTTCGGCGTCCAGATGGGCATGTTTTTCTACATGCGTGATGCCATGCATAAGGCTGCCACTGCCTCTGCTGCTGTTTCAACAGGCGCTTCAGCAACCTCCATGGTGGCGTGCTGTGCGCACCATGTTTCAGATATAGCTCCCTTCCTCGGCATCGCAGCCCTTGGCATCTTCTTTACAAAATACCAGACTGCCTTCCTCCTGATTGGACTGCTGTCTAATGCTTTAGGCATAGTTTATATGTCAAGCATAATGGGCAGCAGGTCTATTGATAAAGGCCGTAAGATTAAGAGTATATTTTATGCGCTTCTTGTTGCTTCAATTATTACCGTAGCTGCCTCTTTTTATTTCCTTTCGGAAGATGGTGGCTCATCCCCGATACAAGCTGCATACAAGTTCCCTGCAGCTCAGACAAGCAGCCAGAATAATGTTGATTTTACCGTGACGCCAGTAAGCTCCTCTGAATTCAAGGTAAGCATTAATACACATTCTGTTGAGCTTGATTTTGATGTCACAAAGATTGCACTCCTTTACGATGATTTGGAGGATGCTTACCAGCCTGTTTCCTGGGAAGGCAGCCCGCCTGGAGGCCACCATAGGGAAGGCATCCTAAGTTTTCCTGATATAAACCAGCAGGCAAAGTCTATTAAACTTGTAATATCTGACCATGGCAATAGGAGGGAATTTGCCTGGGACTTAAGGTAATATGGCAGGAAAGAAGCATATAAGTAAAAGCAAAGGTAAGAATGCCAAGCATACTGTCAGGGCTAAAAAGGCAGCCAAGCGCGAGCTGAATATCAACCATTTAACTCATGCCTCACAAAGCGGCAAGGAAAAAACAATTATTGTGCCAATAAGGGGCATGCATTGCGCATCCTGCGCCGTGACTGTAGAGAAAGCCCTGAAGAAGACTTCGGGGATTATGGCAGCCAGCGTCAATTATGGAACTGAGCGCGCCACCGTCACATTTGATCCTACTAAAGTTCAGGAAACTGATGTCTATAAGGCTATCAACAGCACAGGATACAAAGCGCTTGTTGCACCCAAACCTGCCACATCCGAAAGAGCGGAGTTTGTGCGCCTCAAAGTGCTCGGCATGCATTCGCCGCATTGTGTAGAGATTGTTGAGAAAGCCCTGAAAAAACTTGACGGCATCCAAAACGTAAGCCTGAACTACGCAAATGAGAGGGCAGAGATAAAATTTGACCCAAGCCATATAGACCTGACTGCAATAAAGAATGCAATAAAGGGCTCAGGTTACACTCCAATAGAAGAAACAGGGAATATAGCAGACCTTGAGCAGCAGGCGCGGGATAGAGAGATGTATGAGTTGAAGAAGAAATTTATTATAGGAGCGCTCCTATCCACCGTTATCCTGCTCGGCAGCTTTCCTGAATTCTTCCCGTTTGTTCCTGATTTCCTGACTAATCTTTATGTATTGCTTATACTGACTGCTCCTGTCCAATTCTGGGTGGGATGGCAGTTCTACAGCTCAACATGGGTGGCATTAAAGAACAGGACTGCAGACATGAACACGCTGATAGCCATAGGCACTACTGCTGCATACCTGTACAGTGCCCTGGTTACATTATTCCCTGAATTTTTTATTGCACGGGGGAGCATTGGGGTGTATTATGATACAGCAGCCATCATCACCACCCTTATCATCTTAGGGAGATATATTGAGGCAAAGGCGAAGGGCAAGACATCTGCTGCCATAAAGAAGCTGATGCAACTGCAGCCGAAGACAGCCAGAGTGCTGCGAAACGGCAAAGAGATAACAATAGAGGTTGATGACATCAGAGTGGGGGACATTGTCATTGTGAGGCCCGGGGAAAGGATACCGGTGGATGGCACCATCACAGAGGGCACTTCATATGCAGACGAGTCAATGCTGACAGGTGAATCAAAGCCTGTTGATAAGAAGCCGGGTGACAGGCTTTTTGGCGGGACTATAAACGGGAATGGGCTTCTGAGATTCAGGGCAGAGAAAGTTGGCAAGGATACGACACTTGCTCACATCATCAGACTGGTTGAAGAGGCGCAGGGCAGTAAGGCTCCTATACAGAGGCTTGCAGACAGGGTAAGTGCGTATTTTGTCCCTGTTGTTATTGTCATTGCATTGCTTTCATTCGCAGCATGGTATTTTTTAGGGCAGGCATGGCTGTCTGGAGACCAGCTTGGTGCATATGAAAAACTTGGAAAGCTGGTATTCTCACTAAGTGTCTTCATTGCAGTGCTAATCATAGCATGCCCTTGCGCCTTGGGATTAGCTACGCCGACTGCCATCATGGTAGGCACTGGAAAGGGGGCTGAGCAGGGCGTCCTGATCAAGAGTGGAGAAGCGCTTGAAACTGCATACAAGCTAAATGCAATCATATTTGACAAGACAGGAACACTGACAAAGGGGAAGCCTGAGGTAACTGACGTATTTGCAGTGGCAGATGAAAACAGGCTGCTTGAGGTAGCTGCGTCAGCAGAAAAAGGCTCCGAGCATCCCATAGGGCAGGCTATTGTGAATCATGCAAAAAAGAAGGGGATAGCAGGAAAGGAATTCAAGGATTTCAAGGCTGTCCCCGGAAAAGGGCTCATAGGCAGTTACCAGAAAAAGAAGGCAGTATTGGGCAACCCTGAGTTCCTGCGTGAGCAGAAGATTGATGTTTCATTCCTTGAGGCAAAGATCAGCGAGTTCCAAAAGCAGGGGAAGACGACGATTGTTGCTGCGCTTGACGGAAAGGCAGAAGGGGTCATAGCGGTTGCAGACACCATCACTGAAGGCGCAAAGGAAGCTGTAGCTGAGCTGCAGCGCAAGAAGATTGATGTATACATGATAACCGGCGACAACAAGGAAACAGCTGAGGCAATTGCCGGGCAGCTTGGCATCCCTGCAGATAAAGTATTTGCACAGGTATTGCCTGAGGAGAAAGAAAAGAAGGTAAAAGAGCTGCAGGCAAAGGGCAAGGTTGTTGCAATGATAGGTGACGGTATAAATGATGCTCCTGCGCTTGCCACGGCAGATATAGGTATTGCCGTAGGCTCAGGGACTGACGTTGCGCTTGAGACCGGGAATATAGTATTAATGAGGAATGATGTGCGGGATGTTCCAAAAGCAATTGAGCTGAGCAGGTATACTATAAGGAAGATCAAGCAGAACCTGTTCTGGGCTTTTATCTATAACATAGTCGGGATACCTATTGCCGCAGGCATTCTATTCCCATACTTTGGATTCCTATTAAATCCGATGATAGCAGCAGCTGCCATGGCTTTCAGCTCTGTGAGTGTCGTGATGAATTCGTTGTTGATGAGGGCTCACAAGATATAGTGGCTAAGAGAATATTGTTCACAAACCGGAACTGATCAAGGTGGAGAAGTTTGTGGCGTACTAGTGTCTAGTTTGAGAACAGTGGCGGCATATTTAAGTGCTTGCTCGTATAATCTTTTTCCAGTATCTGTAATAATAACGCCTCCTTCAGCTGCTGTGTCCTCTCCAGATTCTCTTCTTAGATATCCCTTATCCAATAATGCTCTTGCACCTACTGACAATCCCCTACTTTGAAAATCGTCAAGAGTGCATCTTTCCAGCCTATAGGCAAAAGAAAGCGCTTCCAATACAGCGGAATTCCCTTCTAAAACTTTGGCATCAATAGTTCTTTTCATACCGGCTTCAGAATAACAGCATTCTATTAAAGCTTTTCCACAGCTGCTGTGTTATGTAGGGGGTAGAGATACAGAAGCTAAGATTTCCCTAATAAAAATACGTCTTGCACTCGCGGAATCTGAAAGACAGGCTGTGATTTCACTCCAAATGATGTCCTGAAGGGACCGTACCGGTTAAGATGTTTCTTTATAAGGGGGTCTGCATAGTGCATCACGTCCTCTGCCCTGTATCTAAATAAGAAACCGAGCAATCTTGCAAATTGCCTCTCCGAGTCATCGCTCAATTTTATTGTGATTGGCTTTTCAATACCCCCACGCTCATAGGCAATGTTTCGTGCCTTGAGAAATTGCTCAATGTCGTAGCCGGTTACAAAATTGCCATATACTGGAACTTTTCGGATTCCTTTCAGCTTTTTCTCAACTTCAGGCTTCAGCAAGGCGAGCGGATTCTGCTCAGCGTCTATTATAATAATATGCAAGCCAGCTTGGCTTAGCAAGCCGCTGCATTTTTCAAATACACCCTCCCAGCTACGTTGCGGGTAATGGCAGAATGTGTGCGAGTTCAGCAGCAGGTCTACCTTTCCTTCCAGCCTGCTTCCATGCTTCCTGTACCACCCTGCAAAATCAAGATTATCAACAGTGACAGATGTTTCTTTATGATATCTTCTTCGCCGCAAGGTCTGATATGGGTCTGGTAGGGGTTCACAAGCATACGCGGCTGCCGGATTCAAATGTCTGATTATTTCTTTCGTAAGAAGGCCGGAATGCGCCCCTATGTCTACAAATGTATGATCAGGAGGAAGCCTTGGTTCCATTTCTTTAATGGCAGCTGCTATTCCGCTAACCTGGCTGCTCATCCTGTAAAATTCCATAAGTTCTGCACTATAATTGACCATGTGGCCATCAATAAAACGGGTCTTTTTAAAGGTTGGTGCATTTCTTTGTCTGAAAACTTATATTCTGTCAATGGAGACAAGCTTCCGCAAGCTTTAAATGCCAGCGGATTTTTGTGTTCCAAGATGGTATTTATCCATAACATAAATCCTACACTGTTTGATTTCACGCTCTTTGGCGCGAACTTTGAGATACGGTATTACGGCATGCTCTACATGCTCTCATTCATCATAGCGTATTTCATGATAAGATACCTGGCTAAGCAGCGAAAGCTGGGCATTACTGATGATGATGCAGCCGACCTTATCCTGTACATCCTGGTAGGTGTGGTGGCAGGGGCAAGGGTATTTTACATTGTTTTCTACAACCTTCAATATTACCTCCAGAATCCCCTGGAGATGGTTGCGGTGTGGCATGGCGGATTGTCGTTCCATGGCGGATTAGCGGGAGCGGCGCTTGCAGGCTGGTATTTCTGCAGGAAAAAGAAGATCAGCTTCTATAAGCTTGCTGATATAGCAGTGATACCTGCTGCCATCGGCCTTGCTCTCGGAAGGATAGGCAATTTCCTCAATGGAGAGGTATACGGCAGGGTAACTGAGATGCCCTGGGGCGTGAAATTTCCGGATGCAGAAGGATTCAGGCATCCCAGCCAGTTATATGAATCGCTAAAGAATCTTGCCATCTTTGCAACCTTATGGAAGATCAAAGATAAGATGCTTCCGGACGGGTTCCTGTTCTGGAGCTTTGTCACAATGTACGGCCTTCTGCGGTTCCTGATAGAATTTGTGAAAGAGCCGGATTCACAGCTTGGCTTCTTCTTGGGCTACTTTACCATGGGTCAGCTGCTCACTTTTCCCATGTTTGTGGGCGGAGCTATCATGCTGTACCGGTTAAAGAGGAATCATGAAAATAAGTAAGGATGTATTCACTTTGGCGATATGCCTAGTAATTCTACTGTTGATACTGCTATTCTCAATGCTCATAGGATACGTTTTCCCATACCCGGCGGCGCTTCCTACCCCATGAAAAAGAGTATAAAGCAGGAAAATAGTGAAGTATCTAATTTCATCCTAGTCCGGAAATTCAGGGAAACGCTTGGGCATATGGCTGCGCATAAATCTTACATCCTGCTGCCGGGAATATTTGATATGCTGTTTTTCCTCATATACGGCTTCATCACAGCCCCAATCTGGATAAAGATACTTGAGCATGTGCAGGCAATTGCCTATGTTGCCCAAGACCGCCATGCTGAGATAAGCGAGCTTGTGCCGACAAAAGGCATAATAGGCGCATTCGCAGGGGATCCGACAGGATATTACTTAAGGAACTTTTTGTTGCTGCTGTTGATACTATCATTAATAGCTTATTTTTTATACTGCTTTTTCCAGGGAATTGCATGGTTTATTGCAAAGAAACAAGCTAATAAGGGGTTAGCATTCTACAAATTCTTATGGCAATTCTTCAGGATTAACATTTTGTGGTACATATTATTCCTGCTCTATTATGGTACTAACATTGTTTATGGATATATTGCACAGCGTGCTTTAAGGCTGAACCAGCCAAGCAGCGCTGCTCTTGTGTACTGGTCGCTGTTCGTATACCTGATTGTATTGTCATATTTTGCCTTTATCTCCTACGGGCTGCTCGGGAAATACAGGGACTGGGGGACATACCGCAGCTCATTTTCATTAGGAGTTCTAAATATCCAGTATCTTCTTCCATTATTCTTGATATTGACAGGAATCTTTATAACAATAAACTACTTGCTTCAGCTTGTAGGATCAGCAAATCAATGGCTTGCACTTGTACTTGGTTTTGTGCTTGTTATCCCTGCACTGGCATTTGCACGGTTGTATCTGATTAAAGTTGTAGAAGAGCTGGACACGCCATGAAAACCAAGAGAATCTATTTGTACATAGGAGGGGCTGCAATTGTATTGCTTTTCATTATTGTCCTGTATAAACAGTTCACAGACAATGAGGAGCAGCTGCCGGAGCATCTCAGGAAACCCCTTCCTGATTATCCGCGCCCTGAATTCATTAATCACCAGAAAGTTGGTCAGCTTGGGAGCGTGCATGAGCATGCGGATATTGCAATATATGTTGATGGAACTCAACTTGACTTGTCCCAACTGAGATACCAGCTTACTGATAAATTTGTACACCTTGAAGAGGGTAGAGGGGATGTGCTACATAAGCATGCAACAGGTGTAACAATAGGCTATTTTTTGAGCACCCTTGGATTTGCCTTTGAAGGGAATTGCATTACTTTTGAAAGCAGGAAGCTGTGCGACACAACCACTAAGAAGCTGAGGGTGTACGTCAACGGGATGCTCATAGATAATTACAAGGATTATGAGTTCTTTGACCTTGACAAGATATTAGTTACATATGGTGAAGGCAGCCAGGAAGATATTGACCGGCAGCTTGCCAGCGTAACCAATAACGCGCGGATATTCAGCAAGAAATGATTAGCTGAAAGTAAATGTATAAGCTGCACAATCATCACTATTTGTAATAAGCCTTAACTCATGTTTCTCAAATTCCGGGATGCTGGTAAGGTTGTACATGTCCGGCCTGTCAACCAGTATGTAGGTTGCACCAGTTTTATCATCCCTTTTTATATCGCTTCCAGCCATATTTTTAGGGACAGGCTTGCCGTCAAGGGTAACAGCCATAGTGTAAGGCTTTCCTGATGCAGAGCCGAGTACAATGTTTGCTTTCCTTGCCACATATTTTAATGCGATATAGCCAGATTCTCCCTTTTCGTGGCCCAAGAATTCCTTGTGCTGCGCCCAGTCGCCATGGAGGTAAGGGATATGCTCAACGTGCTCCTTTGCATCAACATAATGCTCACAGCTTCCGGGAATGCATACTTTGGCATTGCCAAACCCTTTGCTGCGCGCATATCCCAGATAAATCTCTGGCGTAATGAACAGGAATCCCTTTGCCCTGCTTTTTTCTTTAGGGGCTGCAATCTGCGCTTCCCTATTTAAATTGGCGCCGGCTTCAGCAAGCGCCTTTCTCACATTCCGTTCTATTTCCTCATAACCCCCTTCACCTACGTGGTCATATATTATCTTACCTTCCTTATTGATCAGGTATTGCCTTGGCCAATAGCTGTTGCCAAATGCATTCCACACCTCAAGCTCAGAATCAACCACCACAGGGTATTCAATGCCTAATCGCTTGACAGCAGCCTTTACATTATCCGTATTTTTCTCAAATGTGAATTCAGGGGTGTGCACTCCAATGATAACAAGCCCATGCTTTGCATATTTTTTATGCAATGCCTTCATATGCGGGATTGTATTTAAGCAATTAACGCAGCTGTATGTCCAGAAATCTATCAATACTACCTTGCCATGAAGGTTCCTGAGGAACAGGGGCTTGGAATTTATCCATGCTACGACGCCATTCAGCTCTGGAGACCTGCCAGCAAGGGTTCTAATTATGTTCATGCTTTCATTATGTGAATGAAACTATAAAAAGATTATGAATACGCCCCATGAGCCTTGGCATTTAAGGCTTGTTTGATATCCATAAGCACAACAACACAGGATGCAGCCCTATGCAGCAGAAATTCCTTGGCTGGGCCATGTTGTGACATTTCAACAGCCCTGTACAATGCATCTCTTTTGTCGCGCAGGCCTTCCTGCAGTTTTCTTAAGATAGCCTCATCATATAAGGATCTTTCTTCATAGAAATGTATATTTCTAAGCTCAACTGCCGGCATCAAAGATGTAGGTAGTCCTGCTATGTCAGCAAGTGTCATAAGGATGTAGATTTTTGAGGTGTTTTTAAAGATTATGGCAACCTTGAAAATTTAGCGCAGAAGGGCATACAGTGCAACTATAGCTATAACAACTGCTGCAATTGAGGTATATACCCAGGATTTCTTGATTTTTAATTTTTGCTTTGGCTCTTCCTGCCCTTGAACTGTCTGGCTAACTGTAGGTTCTGCAACAGGCTGTGGGTTTGGTGCTGATTGAGGTTGAGTAGACTGCTCAACCGGCTTTGGGGCCTGCTGAGCGCTTTGGGCTGGCTGGGCTGGCGGCTGAACTACTGGCTTATCTGCTGCCTGCATAGCCTTAATTTTATCTGCATCCTCCTGCTTGAGCCATGGGATCGCCTGGGTAAATGACTCATTGATGAGCTTCATGTCATAGCCATTTGCTACAAGCTGCTGCTTAATGGCTGCGGGCTGCTCACCTTGCCCAATCTTATCGGTAATATACCTAATCACATTCCAGTCTACCATATAGAAAGGAGGTATAGTTGTGTTTAAAAACATTTTTATAGTGTAAGGTCATTGTTAGAGCATGAAATCCTTTATCTGCAAAGAGTGCGGGTTTGCGTATGCAGACAAGGCATGGGCAGAGAAGTGTGAAGAATGGTGCAGTAAGCATAAAAGCTGCAATCTGGGAATAATACAGCATGCGCTAAAGTAAACTGCTACCTCTGTTCTTATAGCAAATCTCGTTAATTATTGAACTCATAGGAAACTTTTGGTTTCCTTGTCCCAGAAACACAAGGTGTTTCTGTGATTTGCGAGATTTGCTAGAATAGTAAAGTGCTTTATATATAAGTTCCATTATTTCTGCACTTTACTATTAGAAGCTGTCTTTAGAATAGAAAGCTTTATATACCTATAGATATATATAATTATCTATAATAATCTATAGAACGGACTAAAAAATGGGAATAACGAGCATTCAAGTGAAGGATGACACAAGAAGAAAGCTGGAGCAGAAGAAGGCGCACCCTCGGGAGAGCTATGACTCAGTTATTAAGAGGATACTCAAGGAGGAGGACACACCATCAATGGAAGAGATGTTTAAGGAATGCGATGCCCTAAAACAGAAAAAAAGATATACAACTGAGGAAGTGCTGGATCTCAGCCATGAATTGAGGCATAGGCGATGAGATTTGTAGACTCAAATATTATTATTAAGGCATTTACAGATAATGAAGACAAAGAAAGATGCAGGAAAGTTCTATCCCAGGATTTTGTCACAAATACTTTATGCCTTGTTGAGGCGCAGCATGCCATATCAATCATAAGGAATAATAAGGTCTATGCCTCAAAATGCATCAAGGCGCTGTTTAAGGGCAAGAGCAAAATAGTCTCTTTAGATAAGAACCTATTGTTTGAAAGCATTAAAAGGGTAGAAAGGTATAACCTTAACATATTTGACTTAATAAATTACAGTACTGCCATGCTTAATAGCTGCACTGAATTTGTTTCTTATGATAATGATTTCAACAATTTGGAAATAAAGCGGATTGAGCCTTAGCCATACCCAACATTTATACAACAGAATACATAGTATTCCGTGTCTAAAAATCAATGGTTTTATATACCATAATTTTATGTTTCTTGTCCATGAAAGTTGCTGTCGTAGGCAAGAGCGCTCACCTGGTTAAAGTCCCTCTAAAAGAGCATGGCTTTACCGTAGTTAAAAAGAATCCAGATTTGGTAATCTCCTTTGGCGGCGATGGGACATCCCTTTATGGGGAGCGGGTCTATCCCGGCATTCCAAGGGTGCTGATCCGCCACAGCAAGATATGCAAGACTTGCCCTAAGCATGATTATGCTACCATATTCAATGCCCTAAAAGCAGGAAAATACAGCATTGTTGAGCAGCTTAAGCTTGAAGCCCGCATCAATAACCTGCCGCAGAGGTTCATTGCGCTTAATGAGATTGACATACACCATAAAGTCCCGCATGCTGTCAGGCTTCAAGTGTCAATCAATGGCAGAATTATCAAAGAGCTTGTGATCGGTGATGGTGTATTGGTTGCAACACCGCACGGCAGCACTGCATACTTTAATTCCATGACTGGAAAATCATTCAGTAAGGGACTGGGGATAGCATTCAATAATGCAGTCACTCGTGACAAGCCGTTGTTTGCAGACGAGAATGCTGTAATAAAGGTAAAGGTGCTCAGGGGCCCGGCATTATTAGTTTCGGACAACAGCCACAAAATGCCAATGCTCGAGGCAGGAGATGTTATAACTATCAGGAAATCAAGCCAAAAGGCAAGGATAGTAAAGATAATGGACAAGCAAGTTAAATTATTAAGGGGCAATTTCGTTGCAATCAAGGATATCTGAGACTATGATACAGAAGAAAATCATCATGTACACAACATCAGCCTGTGTCTATTGCGAGCAGGCCAAGCGCTTTTTCAGGGAGAAGAATATCCAATGGGAGGAAATGAACCTGGAGGAGCATCCTGAAAAAGTCCAGGAAATGATAGACAAATCCGGGCAGATGGGCGTGCCTGTATTTGACATTGAAGGAGAAATAATCGTTGGCTATGATAAGAGGGCTATCAAGATGGCTCTGGGGATTATTGATTAGAAGAGCGCTAATTGTTAACTATTAGCAATAATCGCTTGTTTTGCCCAGCTTTGTGTAATCTTAGTTAATATCACTTTATTCTTGTTCAGGAGATTTTTGGACACAGTTCGGTTATTTTCTCGTAAATCGCCGAATATTGACCGGGAGGTGGCGGGCTTCTCTGCCCTACAATAAACCTTGTGAAGAATATCTTTGATGCGCCTGCATTTAGCGCCCCATTTACAGACGTTTCAATTTGGGACTCAGAACTGTATTCAGCTTCAGTCACCCATATTGGCTTAACAACATTTTTTTCTTGCATTAAGTTTTTGAAATCTTTCACATTGAGTGAATTTAAGTCACCGGAATTGATATAGTGTATGTTTGCTATGTCAAAGTAGGCAGCTCCTCCTAAATCAAATATTTTTCCCCAGTAAGAGAGCATACCAGATCTTATGCCTGCTGCGCCGCCCTGGACAATCTTGCAGTCTGCGCAGGCTGTCTTTACGGCCTTATTACTGTTCTTCAATATCCCAACATATTCCTCTTGCGTCCCCTTGTAGAACGTCAAGTCAGGCTCATTCATCTCCGGCTCGTTCAGGATTTCCCAATATTTTACAGGAATCCTCAACCCAGGCATATCGTCAATTCCGTCACCGTCATACCTTTCAACTATTTTTGTCAGGAATCTATCATAGCTATCAAGGCTGCAGGGGGCACATCTTGATTTGGGCAGCTGCTCCAAGGGCTTCAGGAACTGATCATCGGAAGATACCTGGCATTCGCTGCCATGGCAGGCTGACTGATCCCAAACTGAATATGGCCAGACTGTGGCAAGCATCGCAATATTATTGTCCTGCGCATTTTTCACGTAATCATCTGTCGCCTCAAAATTGAAATTTCCCTGTTGAGGCTCTACATGATCCCATACAAATGGGCCTGGATGAGGCCTTGCCCATCCTGCTCCTGTCAATAGGATTGTCCTCACCTCGCTGGGTATCCCAACTAAGAAGCCTATGCAATTGCTTTCTATACTCTCAGGAATCCCTGTGGAAGCTCCTTGTGCCGCAGGTGCAGCTTTATCCGCCATTTGTGTCTCTTGCGTTTCAAATGTCGCATAGTAAATCCCCTTTGTATGCTGCCCATAGTACATGAGCCATTTGCCTTTGATTTTTGCAAATGTAGGATCAGAAGGGGGATTAGGCGGGAATTTAGCCATATTATCCTCTTTATTAGTAAAGTCAAAGACTGGCTCGGAGAAGAGCCCCTCCTGGTAAATCGCATGATAAACACCCGCATAGCTCCAGAAGTAGATTCTTAGTTCAACTTTCTCTGAAGTCTGATCCCACTTCACCCATTCGGCCCCATCAGCTGCACCAAGCAGAACCTCGTTCCTGGAGTCAATGGCCAATCCCTTCTTTTCAAAATCCAGGCCGTCTTTTGAGGTTGCCCGGAAATAGATGTGCGTATCCTTGTTAGGGATCTTTTCAGCAGTTCTATATGGTTCATCAATTGTGCCGCGATAAAGCATGATGTAAGTCCCATCTTCCAATCTAATTGTGCCTTGAGCGCCTACATTCTCCAGGATAAACCCGGGTTCATCCTTATCAATTCTAACACCTGGATCATCAACCCAAGTTAAGCCGTCATGCGATGTTGCGCTTTTTATCACGCCTGCATTCTGGAAATACATCCTAAACCGCCCATCCGGAAGCTTTACTACATCAGGGAACGTCGCAAACTCCTTTCTTATCCCATCTTCTTTTACCCAATTTGTTCCGTCTGTTGATGTTGCTGAGAAGACTTCCAATTTGTTTCCAGGAACTTCCGGCTCAATGGAATAATACATCCTGTAATTGCCATCACCAAGCTCCGCAATCTCGGCATCTGCATAAGTTCCTTGTATTGCAATTCCACCAGGCTGCCAGGATTGTTGCTGTTGCCGCACAGGTTGAGGTGGCGGCAGGGTCTGCTCTGGAGGTACTTGAATATTCTCTTCTGTCTCTGGCTGTTGCTCAATTTGTTGCCGTGCCGGCGGTTGAATTGCGTTCTCAGTGGGCCTATCTTGCTGCGCGCAACTAACAAGAAAGATTAGGGAAATCATGAGGAGTGCAAAACACTTTGCCATATTTGTTTTAATGGGCAGAGCAGTATTTAAATCTTGTTCAGAGGATATGCAAATTTTCAAAGAGGGAGCGAAACCCGAATGCTCTGCAAGAGCATGTGCGTTTAATTCCTGTTAAATGCCCCGAGCGTAGCGAGAATGCTATGTGGTCGATGGAAGTTGCAAATCCGCCAATCCACCGATATATTTAAATAATAAAATAAAATAATAGATATTATGAGCAAAATAGCTGAAGAAAATTTTATTCAAGAATTACTCAAAGAAATTCCTGAATTTGAATCAGTTCATGAAAAAGAATATCATAAAATAGGAATTAATCTTGTATTTGGAGATCTGAAACGACTTGCTGAAAAAACAATACAACAAAACGACCAAAAGCTGTTAAAAAGAATCGCAAAGTTCATATTAAGATGTAATAATGAAGGTGATAAAGATGTACAAGATGCTGTGTTTGTGTCCTTTTTTGAAACAATGAATGAAGAATCTATCAAAGCTATTTCTAAATATTTACCGGAAAGACTTAACGAAGAAATTCAGGAATTTCTCAGAAAATTTGATGAAGTGACAAGTTAATTTTATTAAATTTTGTACTCAATTTGGAGATTTTGGAATGCAAGTAGAAGGAATAAACCCTTTAACTCATCAAAGTGAATCCAATTGAACTCCAGAAAACGGTTTGTTAGGAGTAACAACACATCAAGAAGTATCACAACCATTGTCAAGACTAATTTCAGATACAGCAAAACTTAAAGTTAAACCTGATGAAATACAACCTTACATAAAGATGATTTATACGTTTTCTTAGCTCAATTCGGGCTCGGGGGCAAATTGAATATAACATCGAGCCCTGTCAAACTCGTCCGTTAGGACTTGATTTTTAGTGCAACGATGCCGAAGGCAAAAAATCAAAGTCGAGAAAGAGGGCGTTCTATCCAATGAGCAAAGCGATACGTCAAGAACAAGAAGTAAAGGGCAGTTTTCCGTTCCAAACCAAAGGCTCTTAAAGAAATTACATTTAGGGGCGTTTTGAGAAGCATTTAAATAATAGTTTTATTATGCTAATATAAAAGAGGCGTATGGTGAAAAAAGCAATTATTTTTGGAATTGTATTTCTAATTTTAGGGTCTGCTATTGCCTTTGCTAATTCTCCTCCAAAATTGATAGAGGGACATGCAGAACCGCCTGTTGCAACACCTGGCACTCTTATTGTTTACCAGGTTACTTATACCGATGAAGATGATGATGCTCCAGAGTATGTCAAAATCATTTTTACCGGGACCGAAGCAAAAGAGATGAGAAAGATAAGCGGAAATTATAAAACAGGAGTGGTATATGAATTCAGTTGGAAACAAAATGATAGTTTTGACTATCGCTTTGAAGCAAGCGATGGAAAAGAGACTGCTAAACTACCTTGGTATGGTGGCACTCTGGCTCCAGTTAATATTATTTCTGAAAAATTGGAAACCAACAAGATTTATTTCTTCTCTAAAGAAAATAATGAACCTCTTTGGAGTTATGATATTGGAAAAAACCAAGTACAAAATGCCGTAATTTCAGATGATGGCAGCCGCATTGCCGTAAAAACAAATAATTATATCTACTTTTTTTCTAAAGATAGTAATCAGCCTTTATGGAAATACCAATGCGAGACTGGAGCAGAAGATCCCTCTGGCGGAAGTGGCTGGGTTGATATATCTGCTGATGGAAAGTATATCGTTGGTGGTTGCCGTGAATCTTTAAATCTCTTTTCAGAAAGTGGAAAATTAGTATGGACATATAAAGATAATATTGGTATCTATGCTGTTTCTATCTCTGCTGATGGTGAATATCTTGCTGTGGGAACATAATTCAGTGACGAGCTTATCTTCTTTTCTAGGAAGAGCAATAAACCGCTTTGGAAATACCAAGCAACATCGGATGTCCATGGCTTGTCTGTTTCTTCTGATGGCAGATTAGTTGCTGCTGGCTCTCATTCTCCCGAAGAGATGGCATATCTCTTTTCTATAGAAAACAATGTTCCCTTAACAAAGTTTAAGACCAGCCCGGATGCTCCTGTCTGGACTGCAGCAATGTCAAGAGATGGAAAATATACTATCTATGGGTTGGATAGTGCAAATACATACACTTCAATTTTTCTTTTCTTAAATGATAAAAATACTCCTTTAAAAACCTGGACAACCGATTGGTGGGTTCGCTCTGTAGATATATCTTCTAATGGTAAGTATATAGCTGTTGGAAGCGGAGACCATAACATATATTTAATTGATAAAGACAAAGATCAACCGTTATGGAAGTTTGAGGCTGATGAAAGAGTTGGTTATGTTTCTATCTCGCAAGACGGAAATTATATCGCTGCGGGAAGCAAGGATAAAAATGTCTATCTTCTCTCTAAAGAAAGCAAAATTCCTATATGGAATTATAAAACTGATTCATGGGTTGCTAGCGTTGCAATCTCTGTCGACGGCACCTATATTGTGGCTGGAACTGGTGCTGCCCAATATCTATCTGAAGGGCATCATCCCATATATAATCCAGAAAAAGGGTTAAAGGAAGAAATTGCTAAGGAGGCAGATGCAATAATAAAAGAATCTATCTGTGGGGATGGAATGTGCGAAGGTTCTGAAACAAAAGAAAACTGTTATAAAGATTGTTGTGGAGAAAACTGTGATTTAAATGAAGAACTTATTGAAAAGAGTGATAGATTAAATGATAAAGACGAAATAGACAATAGGGATACTGAGATTCAAAAGAAGGGATTTTTTGAGAAAATTATTGATTTTTTAAGGAGTCTGTTTGGAAAATGAAAATATTTGGAAAAACTTTAAAAGAGTATATTTGGCCAATAAGATATTATATTCTTATTGCTATTTTGGTTGTTGTATCGCAATATTATGTTGTGCTTCCACTAAGCAGAAACTATCCTTATATATTAAATCTGACACAGGCTTTATGGGCAATAATGGTTGCTTTGTCTGTGGTTAAGCTTACTTTATACTACAATTTTAATATAAAAAATGTTTTGTTTTTGGGAATATTATACTCTTTTATAATCCATGGACTAAAAGCTTTTGTTTTTAGGGTATTTTTATTTCCTTATTCCGACCCCACTATTAAACAATATATTTTACATCTCTTAAACAGATTTTTTTATGGAAGCTTTCTTGTAATGGTAATTGTAATCATACTTGGCTTAGTATTTATAAAGCTGAAAAATAATCAGGAAGTCAGAGAGTCTTTTAAGTGGTTATGAAATGAAAAAAATAACCATATTGTTAGTTGTATTTTTAGCAGTTTTTATCATCGGTTGCATTCAACAAGTAGGAAAAAAAGATACTGAAACGATAAAACCTATAGAAAAGGTTAAAGAAGCATCTGCTGAAAAAATAACAGAGCCGCAACAAGAAGCTGTTCCAAAAGAACCAATTGAAGAAAAGCCTGTAGAAAAACCAGAAGATAAAGAAACAAACTGGCCAACTTTTCACGGCAACAATGCAAGAACTGGTTTTTCAACCTCTAAAGTGCCTTCTAAACCCAATGTTCTGTGGAAATGGACTTTTGATGATTTTATGCAAATAGATTATGATGGCAATTTTGAGGGCAACTGGCCTATAATTAATGATAATAAGGTTTTTATCGCTCCAGAACATATATTTGCGCTGGACCTTAACACAGGGAAAAAAGTCTGGTCTTATGCCGAGAATGGGAGGAGTTTCTTTCCAAGAGGTCTTGCAGCTGGCAATGGAAAACTTTTTGTAAGCGTTAATGCTGGCGATAACCTGAGAAATCTTCCGCCGGGATTTGTTTACGCATTAAACGAGAACACAGGAAAGTTTTTATGGAAATACCAAACCCAGAAAGGAGTTTCGCATTCATTGCCTTTGTTTGCAGACAATAAAGTCTTTGTTGGTGATGATTCTGGAAACATTTATGCATTAAATGCTGATAATGGGAACTTAATATGGAAAAAATACTTGGAATATGCTGAAGTTGTTCATTCTTCTCCTGCTTATTATAACGGGGTTATTTTTGTTGGAACAGAAGGCTCGCAAAGAAACAATGCTATGCCGAGCCATTTATATGCTTTAGACGCAGAAAATGGAAAAGAATTGTGGAGGTTTAAAGTAGATTATATCCAAGGAAAATTAAATTTGATTCATGCAACTCCCGCTATTTTAGATGGAATTGTTTATGTTGGTGCGGAAAACGGCTATTTTTACGCTTTAAATGCAAAAGACGGCAGCTTAATCTGGAAAAACAAAATTGCTTCTGGTGCTGAGGAATTGATTGGTGTTTCAGCTGCTGCTGCATTAGGCTACGGCAAGGTATTTATTGGCACTTATGAGGGAAAATTCCTTGCTTTAGATCAAAAAGATGGCAAGATTGTATGGGAATATAATTTTGGCAAGGCAAATGCTGACTCATCACCAGTCTTGGCAGACAACAAAGTTTATTTTGGAGTTGGCGAAGGGGGCGATGAATACTTTTACAGCTTTAATGCAGAAAATGGAAATGTAATCTGGAAAGAGAAACTTGGCGGCTCATCAGGCACTTTGGTAAATGGAATCTTAATCGTGCCTAACCGGCTAATAGAAGATAATTTTAAACCTAGCACACCTGTAATTATTGCGTTTTCAGACGAAGGGAAGGAATCGCTTTGGGAGTGAAAAATAAGAAAATGCATATTGGTATAAGTTCTTCTAAACTTAAAACACCCTTTTACATTATTAAGGAAAACAGCCCTCTTTTGTTTTGTAGGACTTCAAATTTATTGAGTTTAACAACTATTAAACGCAGTTTTAATTGCTGTTTAATAGTTTGTTATGAGGGTTAAAGCGAATATTTATATACAAAGTGTTATTCTATGGGATTGATGGGGGATGATCAGGCTTATTTGGATAAGCTGCTGGAAGAGCTGAGGCTCAGGAAATATTCAAGGCAGACTGAGAGGGCTTACCTTTATTTAATAAGAAAGTTTATCAGATCAGGCCTGCAGCCAAGGGAATTCCTGTTAGGATATACTGAAAAGAGCAGGTCCAGCATAAGGAGCGCGTATTTTGCCTTGAAGTTCTTTTACGGGAACATTCTGGGACAGAAGTTTGATGAGAATATACCTCTTGCCAGGAGCAGGGGAAAGCTGCCTCTGGTATTGAGCAAAGAGGAAGTTAATGGCATGCTCGAGACTACGCTGAACTTAAGGCACAGGCTGGTCTTGATGTCCCTTTATTACACTGGCATAAGGCTTAGCGAACTGGTTAATCTGGAGTGGGAAGACATAGATTTTAAGAGAGACATAATCCACCTTAAGACAGCCAAGGGCGGAAAGGAGAGGATAATCTTTCTGCATGGCAAATTGAAAGAATTTATTGAATATTTTAATTTGAAAAGAGAAGGTCTTGCGCTTGTCTCAAATCTTGGGAGAAAATACAATAAACGGTCTATCCAGATGATCGTAAAGAATGCGGCAAAAAGAGCAGGCATAAGGAAAAGAGTGACTCCACATACTTTTAGGCACAGCTTTGCAACGCATCTGCTGGAAGCAGGCGCTGATATAAGGCATATCCAGAAGCTGCTGGGGCACTCAAATTTGCAGACTACACAGATTTATACGCACGTCGCGAACAGGGATATTAAAAAGCTTGCAGACTTGCTATAATTCCTTAGACACGGGGCTAAAACTAACATTTATAAACTATTTCTTGTTTTTGAGCCTTATGACCTTATACGATGTCATCATTATAGGAGGCGGTGTCGTGGGCTACGGCACTGCCATGTACTGCGGCCGGCTTAACCTGAAGACCCTTGTCATAGAAGGCAAGCCAGGAGGCACTATTATACTGACGGATGTTGTTGAGAACTATCCTGGCTTTATCAGGCTCACCGGGCAGGAGCTTGCCGACAAGGTTAAGGAGCACGCGCAGGATTACAGCAAACATGTAAGATTTGCTGAAGAAAAAGCCATTAAAGTGGAAAAATTCCCAGCCAAGAACGGACACCACCATTTCAGGGTGCATACTGATGAAGAGCATTACCATGATGCAAAGACTGTCATATTTGCAACTGGCTCGGAATGGAAAAAGCTGGATGTGCCTGGTGAGGAGCAGTACGCAAACAAGGGCGTGCATTACTGCGCATTATGCGACGGAGCAGTTTACCAGGATAAAGTGATGGCAATAGTTGGGGGAAGCGACAGTGCAGCCAAGGATGCCCTCGTATTGACGCAGTGGGCAAAGAAAGTGTACATGATCTACCGCGGCGAGAAGATACGGCCTGAGCCAATAAACTATGAAAGGGTTATGGCTAATCAAAAGATAGAGATCATCTACAAGACTAATGTCAAGGAAATCAAGGGCGACGGAAAGAAGGTGACCCATGTGCTGCTTGACAATCCGTACAATGGCAGCGCTGAATTCAGGCTGGATGCTATTTTCATCGCAATAGGCCACATTCCCAGGTCAGGGCTTGCAAAAGAGCTTGGCGTTGCAATTGATGCCAAAGGCGAGATTATAATTGACAAGGAGTCACGGACAAATATCCCAGGAGTTTATGCCGCAGGCGACGTTGCAGACAGCGAATTCAAGCAGGCAATTACAGGAGTAGGGGAAGGGGTCAAAGCGTGTTATCAGGCCTATACTTATATCAGCAAGAACCATATTGAGCCGGCTTAACCAAACGTAAACGTATAAGCCATCAATCCCGGCTTTGAAGCTACAATTTCTAAAACATGGGTATTGCTCTCGTTCATTGACACTATATTGTAAAGGTCAAAATCAGAGACAGTCAGCTTCCTGTATTCTTCTCCGTCCAAGAGCACGGTTATTTCAACAGGCTCTTCCGCTCCTGCAACTAGGTTGACGTTCTTTGCAAAATAAGCAAGCAGGATAGCGCCCTGGCTCTTGAGCTCCATGTTGTCCTTGTTGTTGAGCCATTCGCCCTGCAAGTAGAACTTATTGGGCTGTGCCTTGTCAGGGATCATATAAGCAACGGTCTTCCCAGGCTGCCACCCTTCTGCATTGCCCATCTGGTTTCTTGAGAACCCATACCCGAAGTATATCTCAGGAGTACCAATTGCACCAGGCTTCTCAGCCTCAGGCTGTGCGATATCCTTACTGATTTCTTCCTTCATCCGCAGGACAGTATTCCTTTCCTCAAGCAGCTCTTGTATCTTCCGTTCAGTCTCTTCATACGCCCCTTCCCCAATGTGGTCATAGACAATAAAGCCGTCTATGTCAATCAGATATTTATGCGGCCAGTACCTGTTCTGGTAGGCTCTCCATGTCTGGTAATTATTATCCTGCACCACCGGATATTTAATGCCAAATTTCTCCACAGCTCTTTTTACATTGTCATAATCCTTTTCAAAATCAAACTCAGGTGTATGAATCCCTATTATGACCAGCCCCTTATCGCCATACTTTTCATGCCATGCAGTAAGGTAAGGGAGAGTTCTTTGGCAGTTGATGCAGCTGTATGTCCAGAAGTCTACCAATATGACATCCTTCCCTATATGCTCTGCTATCGTTATGGGCTTATCACCAGTATTGATGTATCCATCAGGATTAACAAGCTCAACAGCCCGCGAATACTGTCCAGCTTTATCTTCTACCCTTTCTGAGCTGTCCTTTACTGAAAGCTCAGTCACAGTTGTATTGCCTTGCTGTACCTTCAGTTTCTGTATAAAGAATATTGACAGTATAATGGCAAATAGAAGTCCAAGAAGAATGTAATTCTTGTACCTATTTTGGATACTTCTAGAGCGTTTTATAGGTGCCATTTTTTATTTCAGGAGAAAATAATTGAGCAGGCTGAAATTAGCTATCACGTTAAGCGTTTGCGTAAAGACAAGTATGCCCAGTATGATGAGCAGTATGCCTATGACTATGTTGAAGTACCGTAAGAATGGCCCAAGCTTGTTTATGAATGTCAGTGCCTGAGCCGAGAACAACCCTACAAGCAGGAACGGGATGCCCAATCCGACGGCATAGCTGCTCAGGAGCAGGAAGCTGGTGCCCGGATTTGAGACAGCCAATGCGAATATCGAGCCTAGCACTGCTCCAACACATGGTGTCCAGCCCACTGCAAATGCTGCTCCAAAGATGAAAGAGGTTACATAAGTGATGCTAAACCTCTTTTTTACCTTAAGCTTATGCTCCCGCTCAAGGAAATTAACTTTGATCAAGCCAAGCAGATACAGGCCAAACAAGATGATGATAATTCCTCCTATCCGAGAAAGCCATAGTTGGGTTGAATATGCTATTCTGTCAAGCACTGTATTGAGCAATACTCCCAGCAATGCAAAAACCAGAGAGAATCCCAGCACAAATGCAACGCTGTTGAAAAATATCCTCCAGCGTGCACCTGCAGGATTATCAAACGAAGTTCCGGAAAGGTATGCAAGGAATCCAGGTATGATGGGCAGCACGCAGGGGCTCAGGAACGATACGATGCCTGCAAGAAATGCTGCAATAACGCTGACTTCAACCATGTTATGAGTACCTTGTAATTTCGCTTATATACCTTTGCTTGTCCCAAGCATCGGGCGCTTTTAGCACTCTTTCCCCATTCTTTATTATGACCTTCGTGTGCTGGTACGGAATGCCGAACTGCTTTGCAAGCGCGGTTTCGTCTGCCCCTGCAAAATCATCCTTAAAGTGGACCCTGAAACCCATAACATTAGGAAGATTCAGCTCATTAAAGGCAGCAACTGCCTCAGGATGCTCAGCTTTGCATGTGGGGCACCAGCTTGCATAAAAATTGAGCAGAATAACTTTATTCTCTGCCAAAGCCTTATCGTAGTCTTCTTTATTGAAATCTAGGTATGGAGTTGTAGTGCCTGCAAGGATTGCTCCTCTATATTCATCTTTTCCCATCATACCTGATTCTTCTTCCATCACTTCCCCAGCCTTCATGAAAGAGCCGTCCATCCATATAGATTCCCCTTCTTGAAGCATAAAAATAGTGCCGTTAGGCCTCATAATCTGGCCAGCCGTGCTTACCTTAGTCCCATCCGCTAGTATAGCATTTTCTGTCATCAGGACCATGGCCTTTGTCTTTTCATTCACCATGAGCATCTTCCCATCCTTCATCTCAAAGCCTTCCTCTGCCATCATTTCATTGTCCATGACATTCTTACCTTCCATTGCTTTCTTTTCCACCATCTGATTGTCTTGTGTAACTGCATTGGTGCATCCTGCAACAAAAACAGATAGTGCCAGTAGAGCAACGAATAGTGTTATGATTCTCATGGTTATACCTCCATAGTCTTTATTTGGAAAACTACTCTTTTGCACAACGAGCACCAACTGTGCACTTCAACAAGTCCTCCGTACTTTTGTGGTTCTACCGATAACGGAGGACACATACCACACAGCTCAACCCGTTGCTCTTTGTTATAGTTTACCCTTTCATTTCCATGATATTACATTCAGCACTGAAAACGCTATAGTCTGAAGCACGGTAAGTATCAATACGTGCAGGCTCACCATCTCGACAAAGTAAGGCATCTCAGTCATGTAAAAGTAAAATGAAGTGATGCTTTGGATGAGGAATATGGCAGTGAACAGCAGCAGGCCGGTGCTGAAGCTTGTCTTTACTTTCATCCAGTTCCTTCCGTATATGTATGCCAACGAAAGTAACAGCAGTATGTTTATGCCTGTAAGCGCAAATGTCGCCTGCATCTCAAGTTCCATTGTAGATCACCCATCCCTTTGCTGTTTATTTACTTTTTCCCAGATTATTCCCAAATTGAGCCCAAACCTTGCCAAACTCCTTCCATAGGCTTTTCATTTCTTCAGAGATAAAGTAGGCTGCCCCGTATTTGCCATTGTTTATCGGAGCAAGCAACCGGTTATCAGTCAAAATCTTTACATGGTGCTGAATTGTCTTGTAATCAAGCTTAAGGCGGGTAGCAAGCTGGTTTGCGTTCATCGGCTTCTTGTTAATAGCAAGGAGAATCTTGGCTCTTGTTTCCCCACCTCTTGTTCCTAAAAGGAGATACCAGATTAGGTTTTTCATTTGGATGATAGAAGAAAGAGGTGATATAAGAAAGTTGCTTTCAAATCAAAACTATTATATAATCATTTAATGAATAATGAAACTATGCTCGTCAGCTCAAAAGAGGTGCTTTCTAAGGCCCAAAAAGGCAGGTATGCAGTTGGAGCTTTTAACGTCAATGACCTTGAGATGATGCAGGCTATTGTGGCTGCTGCCATGAAGCTAAGGTCTCCGGTTATACTACAGACTACAGAAGGCGCCATAGAGTATGCTGGCCTGAAATATCTCGCAGGCATGATCAAGACTGCTGCTCACGAGAGCAAGATTCCTATTGTGCTGCACCTTGACCATGGAAAGAGCCTCAACACTATAAAGCAGTGCATCAGGGAAGGCTACACATCTGTTATGATAGACGCTTCTCAATACGAATTTCGCAAGAATGTTGCAGTTACGAAAAAAGTAGTTGCTCTTTGCCATAAAAAAGGAGTTTCTGTTGAGGCTGAGCTGGGCACTATAGGAGGAGCTGAGGACAAGGTGGAAGCGCGCAGGATTATCCTGACTGATCCTGCATATGCAAAGCAATTTGTTGAAAAGACATGTGTAGATAGCCTTGCAGTCGCAATTGGCACGTCACACGGAGCTTACAAGTTCAAGGGCAGCGGCAGGCTTGATATAAAGCGTCTCAAGCAGATAAGGAGCAAGGTAAAGATTCCATTAGTGCTGCACGGGGCATCGGGCGTTCCAAAGGATATTGTAAAGAAAGCAGTAAAATATGGCGCGAAACTGCAGGATGTATCCGGTGTCCCAGACTCCCAGATACAACAGGCCATTAAGAATGGCATCTGCAAGATTAACACAGACACAGACTTGCGGCTTTCATTCACAGCTGCAGAGCGGGAGTTCCTTGCAAAGAATCCTGGAGAGTTTGATCCGCGGAAAATACTGAACCCTGCCAAACAGCTTGTGCAGCAGACCGTTGAGAGAAGGATTATGCTGTTTGGTAGTGCTGGGAAAGGCTAATCAAAATGTTTAAATAGCTATTCAAACTAATTACGTATTATTACGTATTATGACAGCAAAAATACATATAATGAATTGTAGTGCAGAAGTTTTTGCTAGTCCTAACTTTAGATTCTACTATTATCTGTAGTCTGGCCTGTTTTCCCAGACTGTGAAATTTTCTCCTTTAATTCATAATTCTGGTTTAATTCAGGCCGTCATTGTTTGCTAGCTTTGCTTTATTCTCCCCATAGCTCAATGGCAGAGCAATCGGCTGTAACCCGATGTGTGCTGGTTCAAATCCGGCTGGGGAGATTCAACAACTAAGACATAAGTGAAGCCAGATACCTTTAAATATGTCTTGATACTGGTTTATTACATGAAGGTCATCGTAGGCGCAGACCATAACGGCTTCTTTCTCAAGAATGATATTGTAAAGTACCTTAAAGGCAGGAAGGTGCCGGCAGTTGATGCAGGGCCTGCGGCATTTGATAAGGATGATGATTACCCTGTATACGCCAGGAAGGTTGCAGAAGCTGTTGCCAAAGATCCTGAAAGCAGGGGGATTATTGTATGCGGCTCTGGCACTGGTGTTGCGATAGCTGCAAATAAGGTGAAAGGGATAAGGGCTGCTGAGCTTACAACTGAAGATGCTGTCTACCTTGGAAGAAGCCACAACAATATCAATGTCCTGTGCCTGAACGGACTTGATTTCACAGGATTTTACAAAAAGCTTAGCAAGATGAAAGGTGAAAAAGTGCTTATGGACTTAAAGCCTAAGAAAATTAGCTTGATAAAGGTCAAGAAACTTATCGATATTTTCCTCACAACAAAGTTTGAAGGCGGCAGGCATCAGAGAAGGCTGGATATGATTAGTGATATGGAACATTAACAATGGTTGAGATAATCCCCTCCATCATAGCATTCAGCAAGGATGATTTTCTTGCCAAGCTGAAAAAAGTGGGGGATTTGGCAAAAAAGCTCCACTTTGACGTGATGGACGGCTCATTTGTTGCTTCTAAGACAGTCGCCAGTGATGCTCTCAAAGGGGTAAAAATAAAGCCAAAGGTAGAAGCTCACCTTATGATAGAGGAGCCCTGGCTGCACGTAAAGGATTACACACCATACTGTGACACAGTGATATTCCATTACGAGGCATGCAGTGGCGAGAAGGAAGCGCTGGACACAATTGTGCGGATAAAGGGGAAGAAGCGCAGGGCAGGCATTGCAATAAACCCGGATACCCCGGTATCAACCATCAGGAACCTTATCCCAAAGCTGGATCAGGTAGTGATAATGACTGTAGTTCCAGGGCAGTATGGCGCCCCGTTCGTAGAGGATGCTCTCAAGAAAATAAAGCAGGTCAGGAAACTAAACAGCACTATTGTTATAGAGACAGACGGCTCTATGAAAGTCGGCACTGCGCGTTTAGCTGCTAAAGAAGGGGTTAACCAGATTGTGGTTGGCTCTGCTATAATGTTCTCTGAGAATCCGGAAAAGGCCATTGCTGAACTAAGGAATGATGTGAAGCTTTAATTTGTTTCATAATCCAAATCTGATAAATGTTTAAATAGAGGCAAATTCTCTTTCTCATTATGAAGAAGAATACGAAACATATTCTGCTCGGAATTGCTGTTGCCGCAATCATCGTTGCCATTGTACTGATAGAAAAACCCTATGCAACAAGCGGTATCCCTCAGGGGCAGGTCCTTGGTGTTAAGAAAACCCCTCAAACAGGCATAGAGATAGGCGCACAAGCCCCAAACTTTATATTGCAGGATTTGGATGGCAAGCTGATAAAGCTCTCTGATTTCAGAGGTGAAAAGGTTGTTGTCCTCAACTTCTGGGCGTCCTGGTGCCCGTTTTGCTTGGACGAGATGCCTGATTTTGAGGCAGTCGGCAAAAAGCATGAAGATGATGCTGTTATCTTAGGCGTAAACCGCGGGGAAAAGAAAGAGATTGCATTTTCTTATGCCAAAGAAAACCTTCCTGTTTCAGTCACCTATCCTATACTGCTGGACAGCAATGAAGATGTGTCAAACGTATACATCCTGAGGGGCATGCCCGTTACATACTTCATAAATAAAGAGGGGATTATTACAAACAGATTCTTTGGTAAGATAACTAAGGAAATTATGGAACAAGAGATCAAAAAGGCTCTTGATTCCTAATCGCAGAATTCCAAAACCTTTATAAGTAAGCTTTACATCTCTTGTAAAACAATGAAGCAGATTCTTGCATTGTTTATCATTTTAGCAATTTTCCTTGCAGGCTGCAACGCAGCTGTTGTCAATGAGCAGCCTGAGATAGGACGGAAATCATTTGAGCGCAAGGAGCAGATACTAGCTGCCATTGGCGAACTTGAATTAGAAAGCTACACCAGAAATTTGACGCCAGAAGATATAAGGGGCATTGAGTTGGTGCTTCCTCTGGAAGATCACGCAATGGAAGACTTCTATTTAGAAACACTATGGCTCGCTGAGCACAATCAGGGAGAGCATATTGGCCATAGTTTGTCTTTCATCTATTCCTATGTTGAAACAGGTGAACCCTTAATCTGTGTTCCCCATGAAATAGACCATCTCAAGCTTTACATAGCTTTCAATGATACAGATAGGATAGAGCATGCTGCACAAGCTTCTAATAATGGTTACGAGGATTGGGTAAGGCAGTCAGAAGAGGCCAGAAAGCTCCTGCCTGCATACTACCGTGACTTTGACAGGCTTAAGCAGGAAGCCAAGCTTGCTATAGAAAAAGCCGAACAAAAGGATTATCAAGGGGCTTTGCCCCATATTGAATATGTCTCGCTACACCAGGTTTGTTAGTTTTGCATTAGTTGCACTACTTCTAATTGGTTGCTCAGAGCTTCAGACATATAGCAAAGAAGATAAGATCTATAACCCGCCATACAAGAGAGGAAGCATTCCAAAACCTATTATAGCTGATGTGAATCAAAGCCTAAGTTCCTATTGCTCAGAAATAGCTTACCCATACCCATTATAAGGAAATGAGCACTGGCATGAGGAAAAGAGGTGTCAAAAACCCCATGCCGTGCTGCATTTAAAATGAATGTAAATTCTACCCAAACTTTACCTTTACAGTAAGTGTAAGACTTACCTATTTATAAAGATTTTGCTTGCTTTATTCACAAGTCTTTTAAAGGATATAAGGCCTAAATATCGGATATCCGATTATTAAGGGATAAAATATATATACCAATATTCCTATCCAAGTTGAAAAGGCATTAAGATGGCAAAAGCAAAGCAAAAGGTCATTATCTATTCAACTCCGACATGCCCTTACTGCAAAATGGCTAAGGAGTTCTTCAAGGCGAACAAGGTAGAGTTTGACGATATAGATGTATCTGCAAACCGCGAGGCTGCCGAGCACATGATAGAGAAGAGCGGCCAGATGGGCGTGCCGGTCATAGAGATTGGAGAAGAGATTATCGTTGGCTTTGATAAGCCTGCTATTAAGAAGGCACTTGGATTGGCTTAGGGTGAATGAAACTAAAGCTTTTATGTTACTGAGCGAATCATCTTTGAGGAGAACTTGGAGTAACCCGTACGATGAAAGGTGGGATGATGTCCTCTAAAGAAATACCTACCCATTCTTAAGTATCATAACATTTATAAGTAGCAACTATGTTCTTTTGGTGCATGGATAATAGCACGGTTCTTCTGGAGCTGGCTAAATTAGCAAAGAACAGGAGCATAGATTCAAGCACTTTGTCGCTTTCCAGGAAACTTGGCATCTCACAGCAGTCTGTGAGCAGGAAGCTTATGGAGCTTGAAAGTCAGAAGCTGATAAAGCGCCAGGTCTCCCAGCGCGGCATCACAGTTATTATTGATGCCAAAGGAAAGGAGGTGCTTGCACAGAAATATGCAAGCCTAAAGCAATTTTTTGAGGAATCAAAGCCTTGTATTTCTGGAACACTAAAGACTGGATTAGGGGAAGGCAAATACTATATGTCACAGCAGGAATACCAATCACAATTTGCAGAAAAGCTTGGCTTCACTGCATATCCTGGTACTCTAAATCTCACAGTAGAGCCTACTGAAGTCCTTACATTCATCAATTCCCAAGCTCCAATTAGAATTAACGGTTTTGAGCGCAGGGAAAGGACTTTTGGCGCCTTGACAGCCTACAGGGCACGAATAGGAAAAATCAGCTGCAGCATCATCATACCCGACAGGACGACGCATGACAGCAGCACCCTTGAGGTTATTGCGCCGGATTATTTGCGTGACGCTTTAAAGATCAAGGATGGGGACATTATAACTATTGAAGGTGACTGATGGCAAAAGTAGGCATCGCAGACACTATGTTTGCACGGATTGATATGGCGCAGTTTGCTATAGACACTATTAAGAAGCACAGCAAGCATGGTATTGAGCGCTATACTGTTCCCGGGTTTAAGGATTTGCCAGTTGCGTGCAAGAAACTCATTGAGGAGTACAACTGCGACATTGTCATCGCGCTTGGATGGGTAGGCACCGAGCCCATTGATGAATTATGCGCGCATGAAGCTTCTCTCGGCTTGATTCAGGCTCAACTCATGACTAACAGGCATATCCTTGGAGTTTTTGTTCATTCAAAGGAGGCGAAGGATGGACAGGAACTACTTGCGATTGCAAAAGACAGGGCAATCAAGCATACAATAAATGCAATTGAGTTATTGAAAGGAAAAGCTGCTTTAACACGATTTGCAGGGCAAGGAAAGAGGCAAGGAAATTTAGATGCTGGACCTCTAAAATTTGAGAAAAAGGCTGTCCGCAGGACTCTCGGTACAGTGCGTGAGGCTTTAGCCGAACGCTCTCCGCGTAGCGGTGCAAACTAATTTGGGAAAAAACGAAAAAATAGCATCATTCGGAAAGGAAACCTTTCAACATGCGCTTTTAAAAAAGCGCCCAAAAACTAAATATGCCCAATAAGGATGACATGAAACACAAAATAGGCATAGTGGTATCACAGATGCACAAGGAAATAACAGATAAGATGCTTGAGCTAGCTGAACTTACTGCAAAGAATCTTGACGTCAAAGTGCAGAAAGTGATTAAGGTGCCAGGCAGTTTTGATATTCCGCTTGCAGCCAGGATGATGCTTGAGAAAGAGGATGTTGACGGGATTGTGACGCTCGGAGTTATAATAAAAGGCGAGACAGGCCATGACGAGCTTATTGCATACACAGTTGCTGAGAAGCTGAGCGAGCTTTCTTTGCTTTATAACAAACCCGTGGTGCTTGGCATTAATGGACCAAAGATGACGCCTGAGCAGGCAGTTGTCCGCATCAAGAGAGCCAAGCAGGTCACTGAGGCTTGCGTCTCCCTCATTAAAACTCTGAACTCATCTGCAAAGATTATTTAAACTGATGCACTGAATTATTGGCTAATGAACAGACACATAGGCAGGGCAGATACGCATATCCATACTTTTCATGGCAAGCATGGAGATTCTTATCTTTCTCCAGAGCACGTCGCTGAGATTTACAGGCAGATGAATCTAAGGATGCTTGACAAAAGGCGGAGGTTGGCGCGCCATGTCATAGCTATCACTGACCACGACACGCTTGAAGGTGCCCTCAGAATTCTTGAATATGTCTATAGGCAATCCATGTCGGAGCAGGAAATATATCCGAAAATTGTGACTGGCGAAGAGGTCACCTCTCTTGAAGGCCACATTATAGGGTTATATCTCAAGCAACATGTTCCAGACAAGATGTCCGCTTCCGAGACCATAGCTGCCATAAAAGAGCAAGGCGGGCTTGCAGTGGCGCCGCATCCTTTCACGCTCCTTGTACTCCCTTTTGTTGGGTTTGGAGGTGAGGGAATGCATTACAAGGGAGTGGGGAGAAAGATTTTTACACTGCCTTTTGATGCTGTTGAAGTAATTAACGCGCCATATACTCAAACGGTAGCAAACTACTGGACGAAATTTCTATTGGCTGGCTATAGCGTTTGGCACGGTAAAAAGCCGTTTGCAGTCCTTGGAGCAAGTGACTTGCATTTTCCGGTCGGGGCTACGGCGTACACAAAATTCAGGGGGACAAGTCCAGAGGATCTTTATAGAGCTATATCCAGTAGAAAAACAAAAGCAAGAGGCCGAGCTTATGGAATCCCGACGCTTATCACCGGATATGAGCAGTGTTTATCCATGTATCCTAGCTTGGTTGAGCGGTGCGCAGAGAAAAAGCTTCCAGGCCTGAAATCCTGGGATGAGATGGTGCCTTCAAACATTCTTAATGCAATTCAGTATATCTCGGAGACCAGAGGACATCCCAGGCGATATTTACACCAGCACGTGGCTTATGCCGCTAGAATCTCTACCATGCTTCTGGGGCTCTGACTATTCCCCAGTCTTTTTCATGCACCTGAAAAGTTTTAATATGCCTGAGTAAAGTATTATGGCTAGATTTAAATAGCAGTTCTAATACTGAAAAATTATGGATGATCTCAAAAGAAAAGCCCTGGAGCTTCATTCCAAAAACAAAGGCAAAGTATCAATTCTTCCAAAAGTAAAGGTTGAAACAAAGGATGACTTAAGCCTTGCCTACACGCCCGGCGTTGCTGAGCCTTGCAGGGAGATAGCAGCTGACAAGGGCAAGGTGTATGACTACACGTTCAAGAGCAACACAGTAGCAGTCGTAAGCGATGGAAGTGCGGTCCTTGGCCTGGGGAATATCGGCGCGGAAGCTGCGCTTCCTGTAATGGAAGGCAAATGCGTCCTGTTCAAGAGGTTCTCAGGAATTGATGCATGGCCCATATGCATAAAATCGCAGGAGCCTAGGGATATAATTGAAGTCGTAAAAAATATTGCTCCCGTATTCGGCGGCATAAACCTTGAGGATATCGCTGCTCCCAAATGCTTTGAAATTGAGGAAGTGCTCAAGAAAGAGCTTGATATTCCGGTAATGCATGACGATCAGCATGGCACTGCGATTGTGGTTCTTGCAGCTGTCTTCAATGCGCTTAAGGTTGTGGGCATAAGACTTGAAGAAGCAAAATTCGCAATCTCTGGCGTAGGCGCAGCAGGCGTTGCAACCGCAAGACTGCTACTGAAAGCAGGCGCTAAAGACATAATAATGACAGATACAAGAGGCGCTATTTATGAAGGCAGGAAGGAGCACATGAATCAGGTAAAGGAAGGGATTGCACATATCACAAACAAGGAAAAAGTGAAGGGAAGCTTAAAAGAAGTCCTTGAGGGAAGAAATGTATTTATTGGCTTATCTTCCGGGAATCTGCTTGATGCGAATGACATAAAAAAGATGGAAAATGCAGTTATTATCGCAATGGCGAATCCTGTTCCGGAGATTATGCCGGACGAATCACGAAAAGGCGGGGCAAAGATTATCGCAACCGGAAGAAGCGACTTCCCGAATCAGGTGAATAACTCTCTGGCATTTCCGGGAGTATTCAGGGGCGCGTTGGATTGCAGGGCAAGGGAGATAAATGACGAGATGAAGCTTGAGGCTGCGTACGCACTAGCCTCCATTGTCAAAAAACCGGCTGCAGACATGATAATTCCAGGCCCTTTTGACAAGGACATCCTCCCAAAGATTTCTGAAGCTGTGGTAAGGGCTGCACGGAAGACAGGGGTTGCGCGGCTATAATCTTATTTTTGTCTATATTTTCTTGCTCCATAAGGTTAATAAACCAGTTCTTCGGCTTAATCCCCAGAGGTGATGGTGTGGAACGCAAGAATCTTTACAAGGGTACTGCATACCTTACAATAGTACCCACAGTATATTCTGCACCAATCCAGGTCAGGCCATCAGCATCCGCAAAACTAGTCCTTCTCAACAGGCCGCACGGCCGCCTTGTCATGGAAGACGGTGTAAGGCGCTGGGAGAACAGGAGAGCTGGTTCTGATTCAGTTGATATAATACTGCACTCTGTCAGCTCTAATTACAGCGGAAATGCAAAGATATCTGCAGGTAAACCTCTCCTGGAACGGATAGCAGATTCTACACCATCACAGTATGAGAGCGAGGATGCACAACAGCAATACCCGCGCGCTGCATAATATCAATAACATTTTTAAATACAGTATTCTTTCATATCTCCATGAAAATAACCTGGCTCAGCCATGACTGCTTCAGGATTGAGGCAGCAGGAAAGATAATCTACACGGACCCTTTCAAGATAGATGTGCAGGAGCAGAAAGCTGATATTATAACTGTCTCTCACGGGCATTTTGACCACATGAGTAAGGACGATATAAAGAAGGTGCTCAAGCAGGAAACTAAGATAATTACCTCTGAAGAGGGCGCCAAAGCATTGAAATGCTTCTCGTTAAAGCCTGGAGAAACACAGGAGCTTGACGGCATTAAGATTACCGGAGTTTATGCATATAACCTAAATAAGTTCAGGGAGCCGGGAAAGCCATTCCATCCGAAAGGTGAGGGGCTGGGTTTTGTGATTGAGGCAGAAGGCAGGAAGCTCTACCATGCAGGAGATTCTGATGCTGTACCAGAACTAAAAGATCATCCTGTTGACATCGCACTTGTTCCAGTAAGCGGCATTTATGTAATGACTGCTGAAGAGGCAGTGGAAGCTGTCAGGATGATGAAGCCAAAGCACGCTATCCCTATGCATTTTGGCGAGATTGTAGGCAGTGAAGCGGATGCTTATGAGTTCAAGAGGCTGGTTGAAGAGCAGACAAAGACGAAAGTGAAAGTTCTCGCAAAAGGAGAGAGTGCTGAGTTTTAATGCCTTATCTTTTCCAGTTTTGACTTTGCAAATGATTCTTGCAATAATTTATCAAACATCTCAGCCAGATTCCTGGCATAAGGGTTTTTCATGTTCAACATAAACAGCTTGGCATTCCCGATTTTTCTTGTATGCATCACCAATTTTGACTTCTCAATTTTAGGCCATAATCTGAATAATGTCACCCTGTTGATACCAGCCCCCTCTGCAATGTCCCCGATGGAATGATCAAGCTCTCTGCCCTCTAATAAATATTCAAGAACTCTCACATTAGGTGTGTCACCGAATAGTTCCCTGAATATCGTTGGCTCATCCTGGAATTTCATAGCATTAAGTGATGCAATAACCTATATAAATGTTTCTATTTTGTAACACTAATATTACAAAGATGTTATATATCTCAGAAGGTTTAAATATTGAGCTATTTTTTTCATAAAAGGATGGCCCAGTTTGATAAAGAGGAACACATTGCTATACAGAAGAAGATGATAAGAATGCTTAAGAATAAAAAGAAATTTGGCGGCGCCCACACAGAAACTATTCACTTACGGAATTGTGTGCCAAAACATTTGCGAGGGTCAAAACTAGTCGAAGCTGCAATTAAGGACTTATTTGATAGGCAGATTCTGATAAACAAGCAGTCTACTGGAGAGTTACACTGCAGTTTAAACACTGCTAAATTAAAAGACATAGGCGAAATTGAAGGTAATTAATGGATCCATTAAAAGAGCAGCAGCTGGACAAACTGAACCGATTGACATTTCACGCTGTTACATTAGTGTACAGCTTTATAGATAAAGAGAACAAGGAGCATGAGGAGCCGCAGTACATCAAGATAATGGCGGGGGATACATTGATAGCGGTGGCAGACGGCATTGGCCTGCGGAAGAGCGAGAAAGCCCTTGCATTAGTCCCTTTAGAGATGAAGCCAAAGGTTGAGATGGACCTCAAGAGACTGGAGCTGGTCTATTCTGATGCTGTATCATTCGCTACTTATTATCCGGAAGATGGGCACTCACATTAATTATTTCCTGGCCTTAATCTCATCCAGCGCTTTCCCCATAAACTCATCCGGGCTCATTACGCTTGTTTCCCGCGGATTGGCAGAATCCCGCCACCTGACAGTAACAGTATTGCTGTTTACTTCCTTTTCCCCGATTACCAATACATAATTCACTTTCTCAAGCTCAGCCTGCCGGACTTTATAGCTGATTGATTCTGATTTATCGTCAAGCTCTGCCCTGATGCCTGCAGCCTCATACTGCTCCTTTACTTTCTGTGCAAACTCATTGAACCTGTCTGCAACTGTAAGTATCTTTACCTGCACTGGGTTTAGCCACAAGGGCAATTTTCCCGCGTAGTGCTCAACAAGGATGCCAATGAACCGCTCCAGGCTGCCCAACAAAGCCCTGTGGATCATCACAACCCTATGCTTCTGGCCGTCTTGACCAATATATGTTGCATCAAAGCGCTCAGGCTGCTGGAAATCAAGCTGGATCGTCCCAAGCTGCCAGTTCCTGCCTAGCGCGTCTTTGACATGAATATCAATTTTAGGGCCATAAAATGCGCCTTCGCCAGGATTAATGTTAAACTTAATTGCCTTATTTTCAAGAGCTTTCTTCAGAGTATCTTCTGCAGCATTCCACGTATCTATCTTGCCCATAAAGTTTTCTGGCCTTGTGCTGAGTTCCACTGATAATTCAAAATTAAAAGTATCCTTATAGATGAAATTAAGGAAATCAAAGACCTTATTCATCTCGTCATCAATCATCTCCGCAGCCAAAAATATATGAGCATCATCCTGAATAAACTTCCTAACCCTGGTCAGTCCCCCTAAAACGCCGGAAAGCTCGTTCCTGTGGAGAACTGCAAAATCAGCTATCCTGAGAGGAAGGTCCTTGTAACTTCTTGATTTAGATTTATAAATTAGTAAATGGGATGGGCAGTTCATGGATTTCAATCCAAAATCCTTCCCCTCTACCTTTAAGGTAAACATATTTTCTCTATAATGCTCCCAGTGGCCAGATGTGATCCATATAGATTTATCGTACATTAAAGGAGTTATGACTTCCTGGTAGCCTCGTTTCTTGTACTCCTCACGGATAAATGCAAGCAATTGGTTATAAATCACGGTTCCTTTCGGGAAAAAGAAAGGCGCTCCTGGAGATTCCTCCATAAAGGTGAACCATTCCAGTTCCTTGCCAAGCTTCCTATGGTCCCTGCGCTCAGCTTCTGCGAGCATCTTGAGATGCTCATCCATCATCTTCTGGCCTGGAAATGAGATGCCATAGATGCGCTGCAGCTGCTTGTTTTTTACATTGCCTCTCCAGTAAGCCCCTGCTATCTTTGTCAGCTTTACAGCTTTGATCAGTCCAGTAGAGGCTATATGCGGACCCCTGCACAGGTCAATGAAATTACCCTGCTGATAGGCAGATATCTCGCCATCCTGCATCTCGTCAATCAGCTCAAGCTTGTACTCATTTGTTCCAAAGAGCCTCATCGCCTCTTTTTTGGAAAGCTCAAGGCGCTCAACCATGTAATCCTTTGCAGCAATCTCCCGCATCCGCTTCTCTATCTTCTCCATGTCTTCCTGCGTGAACGGCTCATGGTCTATATCATAGTAGAAACCATCCTCCACAGCAGGCCCAATAGTAAGCTTGGCCCCGGGAAACAGCTCAACTACAGCCTGTGCCAGCAGATGCGAGCTGCTGTGCCAGAATACTGCCTTTCCTTCCTTATCATTAAATGTAAGGATCTTAAGCTTGCCCCCCTTCCTGAGCGGCACAAAGACATCCACCAGCTTGTCATCAAGTTTGGCAACTAGGGCATCTGATTTAAACCGCTTCAGGTCATTATCAATAATGTACTGCACAGATACCCCGCTTGGATATCCCTTTTTTGTGCTGTCCGGGAATTCAATAGTGATTTTGGCTTCAGCCGCGGATGCATGCTGTTTATGGGGGTTTGACATGGGAATCATGGGTTATGGCTTGGTATATATATTTTGTTCTGGAAGCTTTCCGTTCTTTTTGGTTCGCGCACAGCTCAGTTCTTCACCTTTCCACTTTTCTACCGAAATATTTATATAGGATGGAGTATTATAACTAATACTAAAGATATTTATAATATTAGTGATACTTTTATTAAAATTATTAAAGATAATAATAAAAACCAAGTAAAATATAAGAACACCAATTAAGATGGCAGAAAAGGACAACAGCGGTGAGCCAAAATTCATCGGTAAGGCGCGGCTGACAAAGCAGGGCCAGGCCACTGTGCCGCTTGAAGGCAGGAAGGAGCTTGAGCTTCCGCCTGAGTCTGAGCTATACTGGTATAAGATAAATGACACGCTTGTCGTGGTAAAGGAGATAGTCAATCCAAAGGACTTGATGAGCCTTATTATGAAGCGCAAGAAGTAATGTTAGTGTGTTGTGAAAGAAAACTATGAAATAAGGAATATGAGATGATACCATGGTATTGTACGGCATTTTGAACCAACTCGGCCTGTATGCGTTCCTGTCGCTGATCCCCTTCATAATCCTCTACTTAAGAAGGCCCAGGCCATTAGAAAAAGTCTTTCCGAGCCTCATGTTCTTTATGGAAGAGCTGAAAAGCCAGAAAAGCTATGGGTGGCTTGAGAAGCTTATTAGAAACCTGCTCTTCTTCCTTCAGCTGCTCATCATCCTGCTCATGTCCATTGCTGCCGCAGAGCCATATCTGGTGCTGCCCCGCGAAGAGTCAAGCGGCCAGACTGTTTTAGTGATTGACGGCTCGGCAAGCATGAAGGCAAAGCTCCCGGGAACCTCTGCGACACGGTTTGACAAGGCGATTGAAGAGGCAAAAAACAGGATGGAAGGCAGGATCACCATAATCTTGGCTACCCGCTCCCCATCAATTGAGCTTGACCATGGCAATAAGGCAGAGGCATTGACTATCTTGAACGCGCTCAAGGCAAAGGATACAACTTCAGATATCAAGGGAGGCATGCTGCTCTCGCAGACTGTCCTTGGTAAGGAAAAAGCCAATATATATGTGCTGAGCGATTTCATCGCCACTGACGAGAATGACCAGCCTTTGCAGGCAAAGCGCATGCTGAGCTCGCAGGGAAATAAAGTGACATTCGTAGAGATTGGCACGCCCGCAAGAAATGTAGGCATGGTCAGCCTGGATCTCAATAAGCTCACTGCCAAGGTTTCTGTAAAGAACTATAACAATGAGAAGGAAGTTGTTGCAATATCCCATGTACAGGACAAGAAGACAATCATCCAGCAGCAGCTTACCATCCTGCCTAAATCCATAGAAACAGCTGAGTTTACTATTGTTCCTGGAACCAGCACCCTTGAGCTTACCAACAAGGATGATTTTGACCTTGATGACAAGGTCTTCATAAGCTCACCGAAAAGGCTGAAGACTAAAGTCCTGCTGATAACCAATGCTGAGAACAGCCCTGTGGAAAGCGCGCTGAGGGCATCTGACGAGATTGAGCTTGAAGTGCGCGAGCCGCCAATCATCAATCCTGATAAGGTTGACCATGATGTTATCGTTGTGAGCAGCATTGACCGTTCATTGTATGTCCCTGCGGATTTTGTCACCTTATCCAGTTATGTGAGCAAGGGCCATGCGCTTGTGCTCGTTGCACAGGAAGACATGAGCCAGCTGCGCTTTGCGAACCTGCTGCCAGTGACTCTGGAAGAGCTTAAATCAGAATCTACTGGAGTCCAGCTGAAAGTTGTCAATGCATATACTAAGGATGTTGAGCTTGGAAAAGTCAGCAAATACTGGAAGGCAGGCGCTCCAAACAGCACCCAGATAATCGCGGCTGCACAGGATGGCAACCCTATGCTGGTCTATGCCGCAAAAGACAAGGGAAAGATATTCTATTACGGCTTCATTGACGCAGCAGCTGAGTTCCCCACATCTGTATCATATCCTGTATTCTGGAACAATCTGGTGAAATCATTAGCACAGTCCGAAGACATCAATGATTACAACAAGCGCACGACTGACATTGAATTTGTAAAGTACGGCGAAGTGGGCATCTACGAAGTGCAGAATAGAAATGTTGCGCTCAACCTGCTTGACGAGAAGGAATCAGCTGTCTCGGCTGATGACAAGCTGGGTGAAGCTGATGACAGGTTCGTGCTGGAAAAGGGGGAGGCCGCAACCAATGTCACCATAACTAATTATATCATAGCCGCAGGCATGCTGCTGCTCCTGCTTGAATTGCTATATGTAAAGCGCAGGGGTGACCTATGACCCTCTATTATTTCCAATATCCCTTTGTATTCATTATATTCCTGGGTATAGCTGCCATACTAGCTATTCTTATAATGCAGGATTTCATTAAATTCAAGAGCAAGGAGGAGCAGGCATCTTATAGGAAATCAAAGAAGCGGTTGAGGATATACATCCTTGTCTCCCGCATTATCATATTCCTGCTGCTTGCCGCTGCGCTTGCAAGCCCATATACTTTTAACAGGATTACTGTTCCAGGAAATCCATCACTCACTATTCTGGAGGACAAATCCTATTCATTTGACATCTTTGAGAAAGGGATGGGTGACAAGCTGAAAGCAAGCCTGGATAACAGGTTCCCAATAATAAAGCGCGATTTAGTACAGGGAACAGACTCCGCTTTAGGGGATGCGCTTCTCAACAATATGCAGGGCAATGACAACCTGCTTCTGATAACTGACGGCAACAGCAATGAAGGCAAGGCTCTTGCTGATATGATGTATTTTGCCGCATCCATCAACACGACCGTAAGCGTGCTTGACATGAGTCCCATCAAGAATGACCTGGTTGTAACAATCTCCGGCCCCTCTGAGTCAATCCTTGGCACAGAGAGCACATTTTATGTTGATGTAAAGCATGCAGGCGAACCTCTGGATTATGATCTTGTGGTCACGGTTGACGGCTCAACAGAGATAAGCACCAGGGGAAAGGGCAGCGCCAGTTATACACTCAGGAAGAAGCTGCCTGAAGGCTATCACCGTATTGAGGCAAAGCTCACAGCCGCTGATAATTTCAAGGAGAACAATGCATATTACAAGACGCATAGGGTATTGCCAAAGCCAAAGCTGCTTTTTGTCTCAACTGCCAGTTCTCCAATTGAATCAACCTTAAGCGGCATCTATGATGTTGAGCGCTCCACAACAATCCCGAATGAGCTGGGAAATTTCCATACAGTTGTGGTTGATAACTATCCGGCCAGCTCGCTCAACAGCTATTCTGAGCAGTTCACTGATTATATAGCCGACGGCAACGGGCTTATCGTGATAGGCGGGGAATCGGCATTTGACAAAGGCAATTACAAGAATTCTGTCTTTGAGACCCTGCTTCCAGTGCAGGTCGGCAAGCCTGAAACACAGAAAGCCACCAGTAACATACACATTGTTGTAGTGGTGGATGTCTCCGGAAGCTCAATGTTCAACGTGACGAGCGGCATCAGCAGGGGGGATGCCCAGAAGCAGTTTGCCATAGAAGTCCTCAAAAGCCTGCGGCAGGACGACAATGTTGCAGTAGTTGCGTTTGGCGCGCCGGGTGGCAAGCCGTACCTTGTTTCCCCGCTGACACCATTGCGCGATAAGCCGGAACTGCCTTTCCAGCTTAGGGGCTTGAGCGGCGGCGGAAATTCCTACATGTATGTAGGCCTGTGGGGTGCAGACCAGGTTCTTGGCAATATAAGCGGAGTTCGCCATGTTATTTTCATTTCAGACGGTGAAGGCTCGGGAGGAAGCGTGCAGGAGGAAAACTCATTGAAACTGGCTGAATCCATGGGCAAGAAAGGCATTTTCATCCATACAATTGCAGTTGGCAAGAGCCCTGCAGGCCTGCCGTTCATGAGGAAGCTGGCTCTTGCAGGCAACGGGCAGCCTATGACACCAGACACGTTCCAGACACTTAACCTTGTCTTTAACAGGCCGGAAAAGCCGCCCGGTGACATCGTGCAGCTGATGATAACAGACAAGGAGCATTTCATCACAAAGCCAATAAGTATCAAGGCAGCAGTCTCAGGCAGCAATGAGGTTTATCCAAAGCCGAATGCGCGCATGCTGGTCTCAACTGAGCATGGCTATCCTATCCTTACAGTCTGGCGATATGGATTAGGCAGGGTTGCCACCATATCCACTGATGACGGCCAGAAATGGGCTGGTGACCTGACGAACAGTGAGAATTACCAGCTGCTCACCAGGACTGTCAATTGGGCAGTCGGCGACCCAAACAGGAACAAGGACTTTGAGGTCAAGGTAAAGGATTCCAATATCAATAAAGAAGCAGAGGTCATTGTCATATCAAAGAAGCCCTTTGTATCTGAAGAGCTGCCGTTCTACAAGATCGGCGAGAACATCTATAGGGCTACATTCAGGACCAATACAACTGGCTTCATGAGCTTTTTCGGGGCAACCATGGCTGTCAATGATGACAAAGAGTACAGCAAGATGGGCATGAATCCTGAACTTGCGTTCCTGACGGCAGTGACTGGCGGCAGGATATTCAAGCCAAATGAGGAGGATAAGATAGCAAATTTTGTAAGGGAAGCCTCGCGAAGGGAGAAGAATGAGGTGCAGTATTTCCGCTGGCCATTACTGTTTGCGGCCCTTTTCCTGTTCATCATGGAGATAGGCGTCAGGAAATTGTTTGAGAAATGAGAATGCGATATGGAGATGACTAAAACAGTTAAAAAACTAGAAATGAGCAGGAAACCAGCCCAGCTAAAGCTGAGCTGGACTGTGAACTGTCCCCGAACAGCAAGCTTGGAAGCTGGAATCGGGGACTTATACGCTGCGCAGTTCGCAGCAGCAGTCCAATTTAGAAAGTTTAATACCTTAAAACGAGCACAAAGCTAAGTAAAATATATATAAACCAGTACCATCAGGAAAGAGGTTGATAGAAATGGCGTTCATGAAAAAGAACATTAATTTCGGCTTGATGCTTATTGTAATTGCCCTGCTAGTTGGCTTTACAGGGTTTAGCATCTATTACCAGACTACCTACCTCAAGCTCTCCAAGGATTACAAGGCAAAGGTTGCCGAGCTGGGTGATGTAAGCAAGGCGCTTAACCTGGAGCGCTCCACGCTCAACCAGACCAGCCTCCAGCTGCAGATAAAGGAGGAGCGGGAGCAGGACCTTGGCACAAAATATACTGTTCTCAAAGGCCAGAGGGATCAGCTTGAAGTGGACAAGGTAAAGCTGCAGGCTGATGTTTCGCAGAAGAACCAGAAGATATTGGAATTGAGCAATGAAGTGAGCAAGCTTGAGGTTGATGTAATCAACGTAAAGACGCAATTGGACGATGCCAACAGCGAGATAAGCAGCCTGAACAAGGTTGTGAAAGAGTGGAAAGACAAGGCAAAATGCTGGGAAGACAGGTCAAAACTGGTTGATGCTGAGGAGGCAGGCAAGAGCTGTTAAGCTATGAAAGCTATTAAGCTATGAATTTACAATGAAATACTTTACAAGGGTTATACAGGAGATACGTAGCGTCCTGAACGCGCTTGCCCTATTTGAGACGCTGCTTGACGTGCTGCTTGTATTCCTGCTTTTCTTCGCCGTATTCACATTCGTAGGTGTAAGTGTGCTGTTTGCCTTCATTCCCGCAAGTTTTGCATTGGTCGTGCTTCTGCATCACCGCATGAGCCGGAACAAATTGCTGGCAGTTGAGCAGAAATATCCAGTGCTCAAGGAAAAGCTGCGGACAGCTGCCGACAACATCACAGAAGAGAATCCTGTGGTGAATGAGCTCCATGAGGATATCGTAAGCGAGCTGCGGAACGTGGAAGCATCTTCCTTCATCAACATGGCTGCCTTTTCATACAAAATCATGATTGCGCTCCTGCTGAGCATGAGCCTGGTGGTTGCTGCCCAGTATCAGGTTGACCTTGACTTCAAGAAGGTGCTGTTTGAGAATCCCCTCATTGATTATATCAAGAAGAACCAGGAGGCAAACCGGGAAGTGAATCGCGGCCCTATACGCATTGAAGGCTTTGGCGAGGCATCTGAAATAATGGGCGGGGATGCAAACATCATCAGGAAAGGCTCTGATGCCCTTGAAGTGCTCATTGACACCCCTGGATATGAGCTTAATTTACAGGATGTCCAGGACCGCGAGGAGGATATTGACACATTCCCCAGCGAGCTATGCTACCAGACCGCCGAAGGCTGCGAGGCAGCAGAGTCATTCAACGAGAATATCCCGAAAGAGAATACAGATTTAATCAAGAAGTATTTCAAGAATTTGGCGCAGGCAAAATAAAGATGGCTAAAAAAGATGGCTAAAAAAATAATAATAAGGAGGGAACCAGCTCAGCAAGCTGAGCTGGACTGGGCGAGTGGTCCCCGTACAGATGGCTTACAGCGAAAAACGGGGACTTTGGCACAGTGCGTTTGGTGAACCAAACGCTTTCCGCGCAACAGGCGAGTGCAGAGTTTTATAACAAAGAGTAGTAAAATAGGAATTAACCAAACAAAAACAATTAAACAATAAGGACAGGAGGTGTCACATGAAGAATTACAAGCCGACGTTTGATGCTCTGATGAAGGAGGTTGGCAAGGTAGTAGTTGGCCAGAATGAGGTTATAGAGCAGGTGCTTATAGCGATTCTCTGCAATGGCAATGCGCTGCTGGAAGGTTATCCTGGCCTTGCCAAGACCTTGACAGTTAGGACTATTGCCGAGTTGCTGGACCTCAAGTTCAGCAGAATCCAGAACACGCCTGATTTAATGCCCTCGGATATCATCGGGACGTATATCATTGAAGAGTCCGGCGGGAAACGTCAGTTCAAGTTCCAGCAGGGCCCTGTATTTGCGAACATAGTGCTTGCAGACGAGATCAACAGGGCAACGCCCAAGACGCAATCAGCTCTTCTTGAGGCAATGCAGGAGAAGCAGGTTACTGTTGGCACCCAGACCTTCAAGCTTGACCAGCCGTTCTTTGTCCTGGCTACACAGAATCCTATAGAGCAGGAAGGCACCTATCCGCTCCCTGAAGCGCAGTCAGACCGTTTTTTGCTTAAGATTAAGGTGAGCTATCCAACAGTTGAAGAGGAGAAAGAGATTGTTGAGCGGTATGCAGTTGACCAGAAGGAAATCCGGCTCAAGGCATTATTGAACAAGAATCACGTGCTCTCCATGCAGGAGATAACACGCGAAGTCCCCATTGCAAATGACATCAAGCAGCGGGCGCTCAAATTGGTTACTGCGACCAGGGCGCATAAGGAACTGATACAATACGGAGCATCCCCCAGGGCATCTATCGGATTGATAATGGCGGCCAAGGCACGGGCATTGATCAAAGGCAGGAACCATGTTGCGATGGAAGACATTGAAGCCATGGCATATCCGGTACTTCGGCATAGAATAATACTGACATTTGAAGCGGAAAGGAAAGGACTTAGCACTGATGATGCTGTCAAGGATTTGATTGCCAAGAACAAGTAAAGAGAAAGTAAAAAGAAAAAGGAAAAAAGATGATAAACTAACTAAAACTGAGCATGGGTCGTCGGCGAGATAAATCTCGGCTCCAGGGTGACGTCAGTCCCCGAACCACAAGGCTACAGCTAGAATCGGGGACATTGCACAGTGCGTTGGGTTTCCCAACGCAAACCGCGCAGCAGGCGAGTGCAGGTTAAGTAAAGTAAATCAAGCAGAAGAACGAAGCAGCAATAACAAACACACAAAATGGCTATTGAAACAGATTTCCTGAACCAGCTGAACAAGTTCAGCTTAATTGTAAGGAAACGGGTGACTTCCACGCTGTCGGGCCCTAAGAAGTCCACCAGGCTGGGGAAAGGGCTTGCGTTCGCAGACCACCGGATTTACTCCCCTGGCGATGATATAAGGAATATTGACTGGAAAGTCTATGCCAGGACCGATGACCTCTACATAAAGAACTACGAGGAGGAGAAGAATCTTACAGTACATGTCCTTATAGACAGTTCTGACAGCATGAATTTCGGCGACAAGGTCAAGAAGTTTGACTATGCTGCCATGCTCGGCATCGGTTTTGCGTATCTTGCAGCCCGGGAAAACGAAAAGGTGCAGTATGCAACATTTTCTGAGAAGATTGAGATATTGCCTGCCCAAAGGGGAGTGTCGCAGGTCATGAACATGGTGTATATGCTCAACAATACCAAGCCGAAAGGACCTTCCAACATCAAGGATTCAGTGTTCCAGTACAAGAAGCTGATAGGCAGCCGGGCATTGATAGTGCTCATCTCTGACTTCCTGTTCAAGACAGAGGACGCCATTGAGACATTAAACTATCTTGGAGACCACGAGATTAAGGTCATCCATGTGCTTGATCCTCTTGAGAAAGAGCTGAAGTTTGAAGGTGATTACACGCTCAGGGATTCTGAGACAAAGGACAACCTCAGAGTGTATATCAGCCAGAGGCTGCGGCAGGGGTACATCCAGAAGCTGGACGAGCACTCGCGGAAGCTCCAGGAGGCCTGCATAAAGCTGGGCATCAGCTATCACCAGGTGACTACCGACACGCCTTTGTTTGACGCTTTCTATACGATTTTGGCTGAATGAGAAGAACTCATCCTAACAGAAATTCAGCCCTTATAGGCACTAATTTCTCATCTTTTTCGCTTTTGAACCATTTTTCAAAATTTAATATAGAGAAGCCTACTACTTTCCTAGTTTTTGGATCAATTCTTACAAAAAAGTCATCTTTCACTTCTCTTGAGATAGCTTTCTTTGGTTTTCCTATAGATATGTCTAGTATATCTGCTTCCTTGTCAAATGAAAATCTTAGTCCTTTTTCCATATTGTCTCTCCTTCCTTAATCCGATCTGTTATAATAACAGGTTAATAAGCTTGGTTTTTCTTTTACTCTTGCTACTGCCAAGATGTATTTGCCGTTATAGATAGTATTGTAGTAGCGATAATATAAAAATGTATTCTTACGTCTTTTGCTCATCTTAATTAAGTCAGGCTGTTTCAATACTACAGATATCAGCTTTCTATATGGCTCAACTTCTGGATGTTCTTTAATTATGTGCTTCCAACGCTTATTGGTTAATAATATCCTATTATGGAAAACATCAATAAATTCAGTTTTCATTTAGACTCCTAAAGCCTATCGTTTCTCTTTTTCTTATCAAAGAACTTATACCCTATAATCTTATAAGCCAGCTTAGCCACAAGGAAATCTGTTGCATGATGGCCATCGCGGGGCGCCAACTCAACAATGTCAAAGCCAACCACGTTCCGCTTCTGGCAGGCCTTCCTCATAAGGTGTATAATGTGATACCAGTTCAGCCCGCCAGGCTCAGGCGTTCCTGTAGTCGGCATGATGCCTGAGTCCATGCAGTCAATATCTATTGATATGTACACGTTCCTGGAAAGCTGCGCAACAGCCTTGTCAATCCATTTCTCATCCTTGGCAGGCACGATATCCTTTGCAAAGAGGAATTGTTTTAGCAATCTGTTTCCCTTGATAAGCTCAGCCTCCTCATCGCTCATGCTTCTAGTGCCAACATGCACAAACTTGTAGCCGACAATATCAGCTATCCGCTTAAGGGCACAGGCATGGCTGTACTTGTTGTCGTCATACCGTTCCCTTAAATCTCCGTGCGCATCAAGGTAAAGGACGCTTAAATCAGTATATTTCTCCTTGCATGCCTTTACTGCTCCCCAGCTGAATGAATGCTCTCCTCCAAGTATTACAGGAAATTTTCCATCAGCAAGCGCTTTTCCTGTATCAGCATGCACGTTTTCAGCTGTTTTCCTTGAGTCTTCACCTATTTTTGTAGCAGGCATTGTCGCAATCCCTATTGTAGAGAAGTTCTCATCAAGCTCCTCGTCATAAAGCTCCATATTCTTTGAGGCTTCAATGATGGCAGCAGGGCCTTTGGAAGCTCCTTTGCCATAAGACACAGTTCCTTCATAAGGGACTTGCAGGACTGCGACCTTAGCCTTCTTGTAGTCAGAAAACTCATTATCAAGTCCTAGGAAAATGCTATGCATTTTCATGGCTCCAACAATCTTTGATTTTTTAGAGCCGCCATAAATTTCAAAATTGTCTTCCATGGAGCAAAAAAGTGAAGGATTATATAAAAATCTATTTGTTAAAACTTTAGATGTTAAAACTTTAGAATTGGTCTCCTATTCCTGGATTATAGGATACACATAATCCTTAAAACCAATTACGACCATGGCTGTCCCGAACTTTTTCTTTGGGACAAAGCTTCTGCTCTCCATCCTAATATCTTTTATATCAAATTCCTCGGAAAAGCCGTTTGTGTACAGCTCTTTAAGGCTTGCACGAAGGCCCTTTTGGGCATTTTCCTCAGTCTCATTTCCGCTGTACTCGCATACCAGGCCTCCATGCCTCTTGCCAGTTATCTTGTGATAGAGCCAGCCGTAGATAATTCCTGCAGTCAGCCTCTTGCCCTTCTCGCCGCTTGACACGGCCATGATAGTCTCCATTACTGAGCCGTGCGGGATTTCGTCAGAAGCAGGTTTAGTGCTTTCTTCCGCAATAGAAGGCATGATGGAAGAATATACCATTATATTATAACGCTCAATGCCTGCCTCCTTTAAGGCAAGGTGATAAGAGCCTGCATGTATGGTTATATCGCTCTCTCCAATGCCTGAGGTCCAGAAGAATTTTCTTGGAATCCTGCATCCCACAATCAGCTGCTTTTGCCTCTTTATGCTAATATTATAGCTTTTAGAAAGCAAAGCTTCCTGTAATGAAGCCTCATTTGCTATTATTGTTTGCTGTGCCGCTTTTGGATATTGATTTCTTGCTTTTACTTTAAACCCTTGTTGAGTCATTTTTGTTTTTCTTTTTATTTAATAATAAGTTTAATATTTAAATCTTTTTATTTTACTTGTTTCAAAATCAGAAAATGCATTCATTTTCTTTATTTTGATTTTTTCTTTAGAAATTTTTCTAGTTAGGATTGGGATTTCAGAAGTGCTGCATTGCACCGCAGAAAGTGGCTCTGCTGAAGATTTTTTTGCTGATGAATGATGAACTGCTGCAATCATCTTTGTTTTTTCCTTGGAAATCCAGGGGCAAAAATTCCTTTGGAATTTTGTGCTTTGACTACTTTGACTATAATGAATCATAGGATAACTAGTATTTAAACCTTTTTATTTGTTGAATTTTTATTTCATTGAACCAAATTCTCCGACGAGGATTTAGATGCCCCATATTTGCAGTTCCCCGGGAATTTTCCACAAAATTTTCAATTTAGATGCATGAAAAATCTGTGGAGGGGATTTTTTGCGGGATATATCACTGCGTAGTAAACGATAAAATATTTAAAGCACTGCAAGTTTTTCCGCACAAGATGGACTTTTGGAACCAGGTGATCAAGAAATTCCGCTTTGATACGCTTGCACCGAAAGAGATTGTGGTTGAGCTGACAAATTACCTCCACAAGCCGTCATTGGTTCTTGATATAGGATGCGGCAGGGGCAGGCATCTCTCATACCTGAGCAACCAGGGCTGCATGATTATCGGCACAGACATTTCTCCTGACGCGCTGCTGCACTGCAGGAACAAGGTAAAGCGGGAGCGGAGCAGGATTTTCTTTGTGGAGAATGATGTAGCTGCCCTGAGCTTCAGGCGCGAGCTCTTTGATGCTGTCATCGCTACAAATTCACTTCACTATAACAATATTGCAGGCATACGAAGCGCAATCCGCGAGATATACCAGGCCCTGAAGCCTTATGGCTGGATCGCGGCGACCGTGTCATCTTCCTCGTTGAGCCACCAGAAAGGCATTGAGCTGGAGCCAGGCACCTTCATCAGGGATATCAGGGACAGGCCGGTGCTGCAGCACTTCTTCACCGAGCAGGAGCTGATGAAGCTTTTCGGCCAGTTCACCATCGTAAAGCTGTACGAAACAAAAGATAACGGCAAGGAAGAAGGGGAAGGCCACTGGTGCATACTGGCCCAGAAAAGGTAATTTACTCATTTACTAGCTTTTCTTTACTTTAACTTGGAGACTTGAGACGAGATGTCTCCTGTGCGAGTAGTCCCCTGTGCTACAAATTACTTCGATAACAGGGGACATGTTTACACAATTTGACCAGTTCCAATTATTTATTTTATTTTTTCTCATGACAAGAAGCAATCTTTTTATACTAACTGCCGTAAAGCATCGCTATGGTCAATTACAAGCAAGTTATACTGGTGCGGGAAGATCTGAAGCTTCCGAAAGGCAAGCTTTCTGCCCAGGTTGCGCACGCAAGCGTTGATGCCATGCTGAAGACTCCAAAGAAGATCATTGACGCTTGGCGTGCAGAAGGCATGGGGAAGATCGTGCTCAAGGTAAAGGACGAGGCTGAGCTGCGGAGATACAGGCAGCTTGCCGAGCAGAAAGGCCTTGTTACAGCGCTCATCACTGATGCGGGGAAGACAGTCCTGGCTCCCGGAACAGTTACCTGCCTGGGCATCGGCCCGGATGATGAAAGTATTATTGATAAGGTTACGGGAAACCTGAAGATGGTTTAGTCCATTGATTTCTAGTGATTAGCTTTAAATACTACTGCTTTTCTTCTTGGCAGTGTGGGCTCATAGCTCAGCCTGGTAGAGCATCTGACTCAAAGGATGAAACTCTTAATGGCTGTGTATCTGGTAGCCAATGGTTATCAGAGGGTCGAGGGTTCGAAACAGGTGACAAATCATCTGGCGAAAGTCCCTCTGAGCCCGCTTTTTTTATTTTTCTACTAAGAAATAACTGTATCTCAAGAATCCAGCATCAAAGGCAGCCTTAATATAGAGTGCTGAAGGGAATTGCTCCTTAATGAGCTGGATGCCTTTTGCCCCGAGTTTCATACGCTTCCAAAGCATTTTTGGTAAATCTGCATATGAGATTTGTTTTACTCCATTAATCGCGCTCCAATACCCAAAATCCCAGTTTCTCCTTACTTTACTGTTTAAATCAATAGCTTTGACAATTTTAAGGTTGTTTTTCTTAAAGTATCCTATATAGCTTCGCTGAGTTTCAAGGTTTGGGATTGCCCAGTATTTCATGAATGGGTGTAGGACTAATTCTTCCTGGAGATTATTCAATCCTTCTTGCTTGCACCAATCTACTAAGAGTAATCTGGCGCCTTTATTCATAATTTTAGAAATATTGCTTATTGCCTCTGCCTTATCAGGCAGGTAACATGCTGCATCTAGGTATATGACTGCATCAAAAGACTCGTGCAACTTATCGATCTTCATTATATCGTGCTGCTTAAACCTTAGATTTTTTCTTTTAAATCGGCTAGTGTGAGAAAGCTGGGATGCAGAGATATCTATTCCGAGTACATCTCCTCTAGTGTTTTGAGCAAGGACATTTGTTAGTGGTCCGCGACCGCACGCTAAATCCAGCACTTTTCGTGCCTGCACTATCTTGACATCTTTCATATATTGCTTATGGGTTTTGGCAAAAGCAGCTTCCCAACTTTCCTTTTCATCCTCAAATAATGCAAAATGAAAGAAATCGTGCCAGTATTCTGCATAGAGGTCGCTTACAGCAGCAAACATCTCTTGCATGCTTTTATCGTAATATTCTTTAAAATATTTGAAATCCTGCTCGTACATGCAATTCTAATTTAGATAGTTTCATTATAAACCTTTCTCTTTAAAAAAGAACAACGTTTATATATCATCCAGAAATCAGTTTATCACATGGCAGAGAGAGAAGAAACCGAAGAGCAGGAATCCCAGCACTGGGCCGATACTATAGCAAAAGAAGTCCAGCGGCGTGTTGAAGCAGATGAAGTGCTCCAGGCGATTGTGAAGGAGCGCGGCTATATCATCTATGATGAGAAGACGCCATCTGGAAAGATCCATATCGGCTCAGGCAGAGGCTGGATTATCCATGATGCGATTGCAAAGGCAATGCGCGACCTTGGGTTGAATGCAAGGTTCATCCTCTCTTCTGATGACATTGATCCATTTGACCGGATGAATGCAGAGCTGCCAAAAGAATATGAAAAGTATCTTGGCCTGCCATTCATGAACATTCCCAGCCCGGTTCCGGGCTACAAGAGCTTTGCAGAATACTATTTCAAGTCAGCAACTGAAAAATTTCCAGAGTTTGGCATCAATGCAGAGCTGGAAAGCACCGGGGAGCGCTACATCAGGGGAGATTTCAACCGCACGATAAAGAGCGCCTTGGATAACGCAGAAAAGATTAATGCGATTTACGAAAGGTTTTACGGCAAGGCTCCCGAGAAGCTGCCGTTCAACCCGATTTGCGACAAATGCGGCAAGATAGGGACGACAGTAGCATATCAGTGGGATGCAAAAAGGGAAATTGTGAAATACAGGTGCTCAGAAACTCTGGTGAAGTGGGCAAAAGGATGCTGTCATGAAGGCGAGAAAAGCCCCTACAACGGAGGCGGCAAGCTGCCATGGAAAGTTGAATGGGCTGCAAAATGGCCAACTGTTGGGGTAGTGTGCGAGACCGCAGGCAAGGATCATTTCACGCTGCCTGGCGGCTCCCGTGCAATCTCTGTGGCAATCTCAAATGAAGTGTTTGATTTCCCGCCCCCATACCCTTCTTCAAGGAATGAAGTGGGTGATGGCTATGAATTCTTCACTATCCAGGGCAGGAAGATGTCCACCAGTAAAGGCGAGGGCATTGGCTTTGCAAATGCAACTGAATTCGCTCCGGGGAATATCCTGAGGTACCTGCTCATTGCAACCAGGCCGAGGGCAGTGATTGACTTTGATCCCATTAATCGAAATGATTTAATTTTGCTATACGAGCGGTATGACAAGACTGAGCGGATATATTTTGGCGCTGAAGAGGGGAATCCCCATGAGGTGCAGAAGCACAGCCGCATCTATGAGCTGAGCCACATCGGAGAGATTCCTGGTAAGCTGCCGCCGCAAGTCTCATTCACGCATGCAGCCCTTGTATTGCAGTCCGCAGGAAGCGAAGAGAAGGCTATTGAGATACTGAAGGAGCAGGGCAAGATTCCTGAGAAGCTTGACGAGGAGGACAAGAGATATCTGCACGACAGGCTTAGCTTTGCAAGGAAATGGCTGGACAGCTTTGCTCCCGAGCAATATAAGTTCCAGCTGCAGGATAAGGTGCATATGCACCTGGCTGACAAGGAGAAAGAGCTCTTCAGGGAATTGAAGGAGCTGCTTAGGCACGGCAGCTTTACCGAGGAAGAGTTGCACACTGAATTCTATAATCTGTGCCAGGAGTTTGGATATGATGCAAAGGAATTCTTCAAAAAGGCATACCAGCTCCTGATCAACAAGGAGCGGGGGCCGAAGCTGGCAAGCTTTATACTTGCTATAGGGAAAGACAGGGTTGTGAGATTGCTGGAGCAGATTCATTAAGTTGTCACTAAGATGGTATGATTCCACTACAAAAAAATATATAAATCAGCATTTTGTTTTCTAATTCGTGGACGCACTAGTTGAGCAGCAATACAGAGATGCCATCGCAGTAAATCTCAATAATGTCGTAGCCTCTACATTCATTCCAGAGTTTGGATTTCCGTTTTCTGGTAAAGTGCGGGATATCTATGATTTGGGTGATGTCCTGCTTATGCTCACGAGTGACAGGGTGTCTGCTTTTGACATTGTACACCAGCGCCAGATTCCATTCAAAGGGGCAGTTTTAAATGGCCTATCTTTGTTTGGCTTTGACCTAACTAGTGATATTGTACCCAATGCCATAATCTCATCCCCAGATCCTTATGCGATAGTTCAGGAAAAACTTGAGAAAATTGAATTTGAATTTGTTGTAAGAGGGTACATGTGGGGTTCCCTTGCAGAGGCATATGAGCAGGGAGAGCATAGCATTTGTGGTATTGGCTTGCCAGAAGGTTTGCTCCGTTACCAAAAATTACCCGAGCCTCTGTTTACGCCAACTACAAAATCACCCTCCGGCCATCATGATATTCCAGTTACCCTAGATCAGATACTGAATGGATTTAAGGCGCCATGGGGAAAGGTCACAGGCCTCGCCGAGCGCTATGGACTTGAGAAGGGAAAGCAGATTTTAGATTCAATTAAGCGGATTTCAATACAAAATTACTTGCGGGTAGATGAGCATGCACGGTCAGTCAGAACTCTTTTTATTGATACAAAGTACGAGTTTGGCATTGATAGGGATGGGCAGATAAAGCTAATAGATGAGGCAAACACACCAGATTCATCCCGTATGGTTGATTTACAGGAGCATCATGATAAGTGGTCGCAGATTGATGCATTGATGCGAACAAATGGCAATACCTATAGGCATGTTTCTGAACTGCTTAAGGTGAGAGGGGACCTGAAAATAAAAGAGCTATCAAAAGAATATTTACGGGAAAAGCTTATTGCTCTTGGCTATAAGAAAGGGGATACAGTACTTCCCGATATAAGCCCGGATGTTATTATTGAAACGGCGCTCCGGTACATAGAGACATATGAACGCTTTACCGGGAGGAAATTTGATTTTGTGCAGAGCGAGCTTGCCGGAGCGAAGCGGCTTATGCACAATCTGGTGAAGGCAGGCCTTGCTCAGGGATACTGCGCTGTCGTAGTCGCTGGTTCTGACTCTGATGCCATTCATGTAGAAAAAATAAGAAAATCGCTTGACGAGTATGGAGTGCCAAATCAGGTAAGGGTTGTCTCTGCCCATAAGCAGCCTAATATGGTTTCAGCCATGGTTAAATTCTATGACAGGCAAAGCATAGAGCCCTTGCTCTGGGTTACTGTTGCAGGCGGCGTTGACGCGCTCTCTGGTTCAGTTTCATGGGAATCGCGATATCCGACCGTCAGCTGTCCGCCTGATGCGCCTAATGAAAGTTGTCTCAATAATCCTGCAGGAAGCCCTAATGCAACTATCTACAAGCCAAAAAATGTGGGCAAATTTGCTGCGCAGGCTTTCAGCTGGATAAATCCGAAGCTTGCTGAAAGAATCAGCCAGCAAAATGCTAATAAGGTTGAAGGATTGGAAGCTGCAGATGAGCTGGCTAGAACTGGAAAGTTTGAGGAATTGCTGAAGAGGCACAAAAGATAAACAGTTTTGGGTTATAGTATGGAAAACCTTAATCACTGCCTGGTGTAACATTTTCTATAGAAAAATATTTAAAAGGGCAGTAAAATGAATGGGTATGGGACTTGCAAAAAGTGTAAGCGCTTCAAATTGTTTTTCTAAATCTACTATATATGATGTCAGGATACCTATTGGAATCAGTATAAAGAGGTTAAATGGTAAAATACATTAAAGGATCGGATAACGTAGAGAGAAGCATTAGAGAATTTGTTCTTGATACTGGCTTGATTACTGACGATAATTTGCTTCCTAATATTAATCTAAGATCCAAGGCATACAGGACTAATGACCCTAATAATGAATATGTATACTTCAATCTACCCATGTGGACTGCTGCCATGCAGTGCCTTGTTGGTTATAAAGGGAGATTCCAATTAATGGTTGCTATGCCTCAAAGAGGGGGCATTGGCGTAATTCCAAGAAGTATTGATATAGAGCCTGCTTATACTATTGCGAAGCAGACAAAGGACGCGCAGGGTGGATTCCAAACTTCTTTACGAGCTGTAAGATCAGACGATAGTCTTGAGACTGTAATAAACCTGATGCGTGAAACAAAATACTCAAAGTTTCCTGTTGTTGATGAATCAGGCAAATGCCTAGGTTTATTGACAGATGATATGTTTGACCCTGATAAAGCGGAAGGGCTTCAAGTTAGAGACGTATATAGGGGATATGCACTTGTAGATAGGACAGGCAATCTCATGAATGGTGTAGATATCTTAAAAACAGAGGGGTATGTTCCCCTAGCAGTAAAGAAGGGCATTAGCCTGCAAGAAGCAGGAAAAATAATGACTCGGTATGCTAACGGGTTCTTGCTCGTACTTGATGATGACGCTAAATTATGGGGCAGTACCTTCAAGAAAGATAGGGACATGCATGTCATTTATCTTCCCCATGAAACCATAGACCAAGTCAGCAAGAAATATAGGGTTGCTGCGGCTGTCTCAACCCATAAGGACGATCATCCGAGAATACGTGCACTGTTAAGCCCCGAGCTTGATTTAGATGTGATAATATTGGATGCTTCACATGGGCAATCTGTCTTTCAAGCTCGCACACTTGAATTTATCAGAAAGATAAATGAAAAGATTCCGGTTATAGCGGGTAATTTAATTAATCAGGAAGGCACCACATATATTCTTGAAGAAGGATTGCGTGTGGACGGGCATGGGTTTGCTGCAATAAAGACACAGATGGGTGTTGGTGCGGGCTGCACCTCAACTGAAGTTCATGGAACTGGTGCTGCAAGCTTCAGTGGAACGTATGAGCCATATCAGGCGCGAAATAAATTTGCCGATGACCATTCTATATACGTTCCATTGATTCATGATGGAGGGATTTTCACAGCTCCGCAAATTTCCGTAGCGCTTACCATGGCCGATACGATAATGATGGGTAAATTCTTCGGCAGGTTTACAGAAAGTGCAGGGGATATACATCCAAAAACAGGGCAAAAGGAGATGTTTTATGAAGCTTCTCCCCGAGTTAAGAATGCCCAAAGATACCAGACTCTTGTAGCGCAATTCGCAGAGGGTGAAGATGGGTGGGTGCCTCATGTGGGCTCTATTCATGATGAGGGGGCACTGGCATTAACGGTTGAGATGATAAAGACTTCATTTATGCATTCTGGGTGCAAGAACATTGACGAATTCCATGCAAATGCTGTCTTAAAAAGGCAATCTGAGATAGCGCTGAGGGAGCATGGCGCCACGGGCATTGAAGTCAGGCGATAAATTCTTTTAAGAACTTGAGACACAAAAAACATTTAAAGGAGAACTATTGAGTCTCTTTACGGCTTGACAAAATACATAGTGGTTGTGGGTGGCCAGTACGGTGACGAAGGTAAAGGCAGGATTATAGACGATTTGGCGCCGTACGTTGATGTAATCGTCAGATTCTCAGGTGCAAATAATGCAGGCCATACTGTTGTTGTAAACGGCAGGAAATATGTGTTCCATAGTCTTCCCAGCGGCGTATTGCATGCTCACTGCACCAATATAAATGGTCCCGGATTTCTGACAAATATTGAGCAGGCTCCAAAAGAGCTTGAGCAGATTCTCGCGCAGGGCATAGCTCCAAAGCTGTCTTGGGATGTACATTCGCAGGTAATAATGCCATGGCATACCCTCATTGACAGGGGTAAGGAGGAATACAGGGCATCAAAGAACGGAAGAAAAATAGGGACTACCGGAAGCGGCGTGGGCCCTGCAGCAGAAAGCAGGGCGGACAGGGTCACTGCTTTTGAACTGGCAGACCTGCTCGGAACTGAGCAACAGATTAAAGAAAAGATATACATGCATATAACAGATCCCGAGCTTCTCCTAAAGCTGGTTGCCTACCATCCAAGATTTAGACAATTTCAGAGCCATTCATTTGAATTTATCTTGGAGGCGCAAAAAGGCAGTCCTCTTGAGCTGGAATTGAGGAACTATGCTGCCGAGGTCGCATTGCTAATCCATGAAAATATGAGGATTCTTGAGCCGTATCTGTTTCATGATACATCCCTAATTGTAAATAGCCCCCATAACAGGGCAGTGTTGTTTGAAGGTGCCCAGGGCACTGAGCTAGATACAATAAAAGGCAAGAAGCCATACACAACATCAACGCCAACTTTATCATATGGAGCATGCCTTGCAGGCATTGGACCAAATAAAATAACAGACATTCTTGGAGTTTTTAAGGCTTATGTGACACGTGTGGGAGGCGGACTACTTGAAACAGAGCTGCAAGGAGAGCTATCTGAATATATCCGGAAGCGTGGCAACGAATACGGGGCTACTACAGCAAGGCCAAGGAGACCTGGGTGGTTCAATATTCCAGAGGCAATAGAGGCCGTGCGGTGGAATGGTATGACTGGTGCAATCATAACAAAACTTGACATACTTGATGAACTAGAAGTGATACAAGTTGGAATTGAAAGGAATTCAAAAGGACTGGGATATACATCCAAGCAGGGATGGAGGGAAGACTCCGGATTATGCAAAACATGGGATGATCTTTTTTCCGTTAGGGCCAACCCTCAAAGAAAGGAATACCTGCAGTTCTTGGAGAAGTCAATGGGGGTTCCAATAGTTGGGGTTTGCATTGGAGATAAACGGGGACAGTTCATCCTTCAGCCAGGTTTTCAGCGCTATTTGGCTGAGCTGGGAGTATTAAGTCCATCTTGACCACTATACTCCACCACAATCAAGTATATAAATCTCAAAGCAGACTATACCCCTATAGGATAATAGTTTATTTGCTCTAGAAATAACGATATATTTATAAAAAGAGGAGGATTCCAGAGGCTACGGGAGTTCAGACCTATTTTAGTTCTACTCCTGGTTGAGATAGTGTTTAGTAGACTAACAATGAAATTAGAAAGTACTTATATGCAACATGAATTGGAAAGGTATCAGAAAGGATCTGGGAATCGAAGCGACTATTGCTGCACTTGGAGCAGCTTTAAGAGCTGAGGTTATCCCAGGAGATCATGCACAACAAAATTCAGCTGCTATGGAACAAAATGGAACACAGGTAGAATACCCTAAACTCTTAATAGCTGGGCCTCATCGAGTAGGCAAAAGCAGCACTCTTGATGCTCTTGAAGAGAGATACCCGACTGTTTTTGAACGAGGCGGAAAACATAAGTATAGGCATTTAGGCGGACCATGGCCCGATGACAACCAAAAAAAAGATAGTTTAATTGTTCGTACTGAAAGGGAACTAGAGCAATTAAGAAAAAGCGGTAAAATTGCTTTTGAATATGATAACGGCGTTGATACGATTAATTTAGTTGGGCGAGACGATGCAGAAAGAGTAGATAAACGTATTGTATACATTTCAGATTCTCATAATGGAGCTATGGCCTTTAGGAACCACTTTAGAGATGCAATAACATTCTTATTTTATACTACAACTAAAACTATTGAAGATAGACTAATAAGGGCAAAAATACCTGAAGAACAAAGAATAAAAAGATTGCAGGCTTTTGAAGGAGAATTCGGACTGTTTAGAGATCACTCTGCAGACTATCTTATACCAATATTTACACCATCTATTGATAGAAATATTCCTTTAGATCCTGCTGCTCATGAAAAAAGAATAAAAGAAATTAGAGCTACAGCAGAAAGAGTTGTTTCATTAATTGAGCAGGTGGATAAATATTTCAAACAGGGGGTTAGTTATGGAAGAGCACATCAAGCATTTATTGAAGAGCAAGTCCAAAAATTAACTGGTTATAGTTTAGCGAATTTAGATAGCAGACTAATTGATAGTCCAATAAAACTTCAGTTCGCAGGTTTAATAGAAGAATATCGGAAACAACGTCATATTCCGCAGGAGGCTTTACAAAGATTAAAAGAAGTTGAGATTGTAAAATATGTCAAGGCAGAAGATGCAAATGGCAGACACACTATATTATTTAAGGGTCTTGTCCCAGATGGTGCAGAACTACAATTTAGTCCAGAGGATGTATTATTGGATTTAATTAAAATGAAGTTAGGGGAACCAACAGAAAGAAGGGCTGTTAGAGGCCAATCATATCTAACGCGCTCTGATTTCGGGTTATTCCATGTTGGAAATGGTGGGCAGCAGCGTCATGTAAAAGATGGTTTAGTATATTCCATGGGGGATCCTATGGTAAATAATACACATGTTTCACTTACTATCGGATTCTTATATCAGAGGGGAAAGCAATCGAGTCGTATTGCTGTTACTGGATACTCAATGGCTGATCTGCAAAGATTCGGGTTATCAGTGGGCGGGGAGCAAATCCGGCCTTATTAATATTCAATCCCCATCCTTGCTACCTCAACATCAGCTAATAATTCTACAGAATGACTCATTTTGCCCATTAAAATCAATTCATCAGAGGACAGCTTATTTTTATATTGATAGAGCAAATTAAGCACTTCATTTCTGTTTTTATAGATTTCAACGGCTTTTTTTAAGTCAAAATTAAAAAAGTATTCTGAGTAAATATTGATTGTTGAATCAATTAATGATAGTAAATGGATAGTCTTATTATCTAATTTTTTCTGCTTGAATTTCAATAAATCCCTGCCTGCATTTTTTATTACGTCTGTTAGACGGTCTAAGCTTATGAGAACATGGTAAAGAACTGTGGTTTTTCTATGGTCAGTATACCCATATTTATTCAGCAATCTGGCACAGTAGCTAATGAACTTTGTAATTGAGTCATGCTTCTCCTCAAGAGTCTCTATAAGCCTTACATTCATATTAGCAGCCCCTTTTAATAAGTCTGAACTTGCATCCTTAATCAGTAAAAAGATTCTCCTGAAGACATTGTCGAACTCTTTAATTGAGCTGGTAGAAAGATCTTTTATGACACAAAAGTTCTCTTTTTGCTGTATTATCTCGTACCCTATTAGCCTGTTAACCTCGGTATGAATAACAGTTATGACATTCATTGTTTTATTTGCCCTGAAATGCATTGTGATAGGGTTATTAAAGACTACCCTGATTTCATCATATCCAGCTCTATAGAGAGATTGCAGATAATAAAGAATGGTGGTTCTGTCTAGCCCAGTAACATCAATTTCTATGCTTTTTAGTTCAACACCCTTCTCCGTGCTGACAAGTATCTTGTTCCCCTGCTCTTCAACCTCTACCTCGTCCCCTTTCTTCAGGTTATACTTTATGCTCCATTTCCTGGGCAGCGATACAAGCTGGGTTGAGTCAGCGATCTGTATGATTTTGCGTTTCATGCTTCCCCCGTTCTTTATATAAATATCGCCTTTTATTTAAATTTTTCTTTATTTTAAGGTTTATATAAGAGGTTATATAACTTTAAGTATACTATAAGCTATACTGAAAGCCCGTTTGGTTCTTTAAGATTTATTAATTCATACGCCATATGCTATAGATAACTTAAAGAATAATGCTGCCCTATATCTTTTAAATACAATATAAAATATAAGCAGAGATTATATAAGAAGCAAGAACTAAGCTAGCGTAAAAGGTGTCACCAAGTATCAACGGGGTGGTGGCAGATGAGCAATACGAAGTCAAGGATTCAGGCCCTCATTGAGGAGTATCAGGGTGAGGAAGGGATGCACAGCTCGGGGCAATGGCTTGACGAGGAGGACGACTGGATTGAAGAATGGGACCAGGCCTTTTAGTCTTTCTTTTATATTTCTTTAGATATTAATGGCTTTATGTTCTGGGTTTTCTGGCCGTACTCCTTTATAGAGAGCAGAAGATATGGGTCAAGGAGCGAGAAGATATCATTGGTAAGCATCAACAGATGATGGAAGAGCATGATATCATGCGGCTTCTTGAGGGAAGGCACCAAGGCGAGCAGGTCTTTTATGATCCTGTCCCTGTCTTCCTTTATCTCTGATATGCCGCGCGGGTTGAACTTGTAGAACTGGTTGTAGAACTTGCGGAACATGGCATTCATCTCGCTGAATTTGGCAAGCAGCTCTTTTTTAAATTCAATTTTTGGCTCATGGAGCGAGCCAAGATAGGAGTAAAGGTACTTATAGACATCTGCTATCCTTTCAAGATGCTCAACAATGTAATAAATAGGCCCTACCTTATCAAAGCGATCAGGTCCTTTAGTATTAAGATATCTCCTGCAGAAGGCAGTGAACCTGTTGTTAACCTCCTCAAGGGATTTTAGGTTATTGAGCTGGCTCAGGTTGCCCTGCTTCAGCGCCTCGCATCCTTCCTCGGACATGGAGAGCAGCAGGATGAAGGTCTGCCTTAACACATGCTCAAACTCCCTGCTCCCTTCAGATACATTCTTGATGATGCAGAAATTGTTGCCTGTTTCCAGCACCTCAAAGCTGACAGATTCATTTCCCAGGGACTTCTCAATAGTATCAAACATGTCGGGGTAATCATAAAGCAGCTTGATTTCATCCACGCCCCTTTTATAAAGGGCTCGGATAATTTGGGTAACCATTTTGCCAAATGGCATGATATCCAGCGTTATCTTCTCTTGCACGTCAGCATTCTTTGCTGCAATCATAATCTTGTCTTCAAGCTCGTCCACCTGCAGCTCATCCCCTTTGCGTATATTGTGCCGCCTTATCCATTTAAAAGGCAAGGATATGATAAGCGTTGATGGACCATGCTGCACGACTTTGCGTTTAATAAGAATCACCATACGCTAAAAGAGCATATCAGTTAATAAAGTTTATATGCATATTTTTAGAAGAAAAGCTTATGCATATCTATCATATATGGATTAAATACAAATACTATGCGGGAAGCTCTAGTTTAATTCTTTTTGGGGTGTGTGTCTGGAAAAGAGGGTTTCAGGTGTTGCTATCTTCCTCAAAGCGAGGCAGTGACTTGGAACCCAATATAGTCTATGAAATTATAGATTAAATAAACCTTTGGGGGTGGTTTTAGATGGATTTGAACTATTGGGAAGAAGACGAGGAGTTTGACAGGGACGATGACATGAGCATCTATAACAAGGGGAATAGGGAGGAGGCATTGGAAAACGACGAGATAGCGGATTGGGAAGAGGCGATAATGATGGGATGGGATGAGGCTATATAGGGCTTCATTTTTTCTCTTTTCTGAGGTGGAAAATGGAGAGCATATTAAGTATACAAGAGTATATACATTGGAGTAAACTTTTATAAAATAAGTTTCTTTTAAGAAAATAATGGAGCAGATTATGGAGCAGGCAAAATATCCTTTTGTCCTTGACGAGCGTATTATAAGGATTGATTCCCCTTATATTCTGGAAGGAGGTCTCAAATCTGAGAATCCAAACTTGGATAAAACGTTTTCTTTGCCACTGCGAACTATTGTTTCAATGGCAGCATATTCAATTAACGATTTTCGTTGCCTTATTCAGTTAAGAAGCAGCATCAGCAGGTGGGGCGAAGTAGCCACCTTTTTTGGAGGCGGTGTGAAATTAAGCAGTGGCGAAACTCCTTTGCAGGCAATGGACAGGGAAGGAAGAGAAGAACTCAACAGAGGGGGGTTACTGCGCGGAGGTTTTGTCCCGTATGAGCCAGGAAGGGCGTACAGGCCGCTGGGAGTCATCACCTCAGTATTGACCGAAAGTGCATTGCCAAGCGGCGAAAGCAGGAAGGATCTGGAAAAGCTTATGGCTGCAGGATTGCAGGGCGATACTGAGGGCTTTGAGATATATTTGAATCCGTATGCACCCAAGGAGAAAGCCCTTCAAGAGGATCACGAATTAAGCGGACGGAAGAAAGTGGTCGGAAAGCAGTGGCTTAATGAGTGTTTTGTTGTTGCAGCGCGTTACACACAACTGCAGTATGACCCTTTGATAAGCGAAGAGGGTGACGGATACGCCCTTATGAAGCTTAATCAGATCTTGAAGATTGCACAGCCAAGCCCTGTCCTGGATGGAAGGACTCTTATGGTCCATCCCCGTGATATCTGGATTGGATATATGCTCAATAATTTTCTAAAGGCTGAAGAAGGTGTTAATGCCCTAGATTCTTAAGCAACTCCAAAAATATTCTTTTTTGGACTGGTTTCTTCAGGCTTTCGCGTTATGAGCCGTTTTTTGTGTTGGCTTGAGGCGGAAAATCAATAACAATGTCCTCAACATTCGGATACTCCTTTTTGATAAGTGGCGTCAATAGAGAAACAAATTCATGGTAGGCTTCAGCAGATAATGATTGTTGTCCTGAAAAGGGAAGCAGCCAAGTTTCTTCCCTCCAAACAGAATTTTTATCGCGAATCTCATGCGAGCGGTAGTGACCAGCCATAACATGGCCTACAGCCCGCGCAATGAGCCTTGGAGGGTATCGCCTATTGTAGAGCATAAATAGGATAACCAGCACATCAGTTCCGTGCAGTATTGCCTCCTGTACGATTTCCAAGGATTGTTGAGGGGGCAATGCCCTAAAGTACTTAATCCGCCCCTCTAAAACTGTTGGTTCCTTAAAAGCATGGGCTTCCTGCCATGATAGCTGGTGCACGTATCGTTCTGCCATTGACAATCGTAAAAGACTATACGTTATAAATCTTTTAGAACATATATGGGATAATTACAAATTGGGGGCATATATTTCTGTAGTGTAGCTATTTTATGGGAATAATCATATTACAAGGGTGTAATGCTCCAGCTTATCGCTATTCGTCGCTATATTTAAATAACGTTGTTCTTTCGTCTAAGCTATATCTAAGGTCATTACACATGGAAGAACGAACGAGGCAAAGAGATCTTGAAAATGCAGTTATACTAGCCGGCAGGCCTTCATTTAGGAGCGCAGTTGAGCGGCACCTCAATCCAAAGAATTATTTCGTCCTTGAAGATTCTGGAGAACATATTGCAGACAAACTTGGTCAGACAGATATCAATCCAGTAATCATTACCGATGATGTCAAGCACATTGAGAATGCCAGAATAGAGGCAAACCTCTCCCAAACTAAGGTAGTGCTGGTGACTGATTCAGTCCCTGATGCCGTGCAGGCTATGAGGAAATGCCGCATTGATTCTTTTAGCAACGGCACGGATCTTGACGAGCTGGTCACCCGTCTTTTTGAAGCAAAGAGCAGGCTTAAAGTTGGCGAGGTTCCCAGTATTCTTTTCGCGGCAAATGTGGGCAACAGGACTATGTTTCAAATTCAAGGTCAAATGTCTGAAGTCTACCAACAGAGAATGGGGTTAACTGCAGATCAAGTGTCGCCAACAGAGCTATCTGTTGCTGATACATTTGAAGGTGTGAGGCGGTTGCTAAGGACTAGGCAAATAGGGGTCTTGGTCCTTGAATCCAGGCTTCCACAAAAACCAGGCGAGAACCCGGAAGATGTTATGCCTTATATTGATGAACTAAAAAGACTCTACCCTCTGCTCAAGATCGCAGTCTTTGCGGACAGTACCTGGGATCCAGCTTTGGCAGCTGGTGAATATGGGCAAAAAGTGCATTTGATAACTTCATCAGAGGATCTTTTTGATGGCATTAAGCGTCAATATGAGACTAGGATCCAGGCCATCAGGTATATTCTAGAAAAAGGGAATGCTAATTTGATCTTTATGGCTGGTGCACAGGGAACAGGAAAAACGACATTGATAGATAGAATTAAGCTCTCAATTCCAACAGTTGACAAAATAATAAGATACACAACTAGAGAGCCGGGTCCCTTTGAAATACAGGGTGATGATCATCTTTTTGTTGACGAGGCAAAGTTTGATCAGATCATTGCAGAGGGAAGGATGGGTCCATATTTCACGCACAGGACTGAACGAAGGGTTTATCGCGTTGGAATAGAATCCGGCCTTGTTGAGCGGAGGATAAAGGAGGGACATGATGGTATCCTAACAATAGGAAACCCAAAATCATTGGAAATATTTAAGGGGTACTATGAATCAAAAGGAATTCCCATCAAATCAGTGCTCATGGTTGCAGCAGCAGAGCAATTAGTCCGAGCAGCTGAAACACGGGAGGGTAGAGGGCTTTCTCTTGAAGAAGCAGATAGGCAGCTTGCGGACTTTCTTAAGTATCCCTATGACCTCTATCTTTTTAATCCTATTGAACATCATAGAAAAGTGCCTGATGAGATTACAGGTAGGGATGCCCAGGTACTTGATAATAACGTGATGCATATGATAAGGTATATTCTATGGGGACTCAAAAATATTTATCCTTATCAGACTCTCGGTAGGGTAACAATACGGTAGGCACTATGGCACTATTAAAACTGCAAAGCAGTCCGCGCCTCAATGAGATCAAGAAGCATCTCCATGATATGGTATATACTGACAACAATAACCATTTCCGTAGGCTTTAATGAGGAAGGCAATGCTTTTACAATCTTTTCTGCCTTATACCTATTATTATCCATATCCACTATTTTCTTATTCTCATATTTATAGAAGAGATCGTAATATAATCGGATATTCGCATTGACCAGCTCAAGTAAAGGAATTGCCTGAGGATTTAATTTCTTATTGTAGGATATCAAATCCCTGGCTGCATATTTCAGGATATCAGTGACCCTGTCTAAGTATGCTATAATGTGATAATAATATGCAGTTTTCCTTGGTGTAGGATATCCTTTCTTGTTTAGCATTCTCATGCAATAACTCACAAATTTTGTAATGGTATCGTGTTTACCCTCAATTGTCTCAAGAAGTTGCATACTGTTTACCTTAGCGCCTTCAAGAAGGGCACCAAATGTATCAATAATCATTAGGAATATTCTTCTGAGTATCTGATCAAAATCCTTTGTAGAGGTCTCCTGTATGTCTTTAATAATGCACGAATTCCCCTTTTCTTGAATAATTTCATATCCAATGAGACGGTTAATCTCTGTGTGTATAATGGAGATCACACTGATTTCTTTTCCTGTTCTTTGGTAAAGAGCAGTAGAATTTTGAAACTGAACACGGACTACGTCGTAACCTAAGCGATATAAGCTTCTAATTACATACATTATAGAACTTCTATCAAGGTTTGATATGTCGATATCCACCTCAAGCGGCTTCCAGACAGAGTCAGAAGTAATAATCAGATTCTTGTCTTCTTCAAGTACTTCCAGCTCAGCTCCTTTTTCTATATTATATTTTTTGGCCCATTTGCTTGGAAGTGATATAATAAGCGTTGATGGGCCATGTAAGACAACTTTTCTTTTGATGTAAATCACCCTGCCAAATATGCACAAAAGGATATGTGTATATATATATTTAGTGTATATATTTTTTAATTTTAGGCATATTTCAATTGGATGTTCTTTGAAGGCAAAAATTGGGTCATGGTGCTCTATAAACCCATTATAACTCATTTATAGCCCCTATAACCCTATTCTGCAAAGCGAAAAGTATATATAGTTTCCCGTGCAGGTTATTGTCGGGGAGAGAGCATTTTTCTGCCCTATTTAGCACAAAGAATCTTAACAAAAAATCAGGGATTTAGTCAGGACTATCAAGGAAACATGGAGCCGATACAAGCAGTGCAGCCGTCTTCTGACAAGGATAAGGAGAGCTATAAGGCAGAGGATATCCAGGTATTGGAAGGGCTGAGCGCAGTCAGGAAGCGCCCTGGCATGTACATAGGCAGCACATCCGCACGGGGATTGCACCATCTGGTCTATGAGGCTGTTGATAACGCCATAGATGAAGCGCTTGCCGGTTTCTGCACTCAGGTGGCTGTAACCATCCATAAAGACGGATCAGTCAGCATAGAAGACAATGGAAGGGGGATTCCTGTAGAGACGCATCCAAAATACGGCAAATCTGCGCTGGAGATCGTCATGACTAAGCTGCACGCAGGGGCTAAATTCTCTCACAAGACGTACAAGGTCTCAGGCGGCCTGCACGGCGTCGGGATTTCAGTAACAAATGCCCTATCAAAATGGCTCAAAGTCCGTGTGAGGCGGGACGGCAAGATTTGGGAGCAGGAATACGAGCAGGGCCTGCCAAAGGGTGATGTGCACACAGTAGGCGAAGCAAAAGACACAGGCACCATAGTTACATTCTTCCCCGACAGCGAGATATTTGACACTATTGAATTTAATTTTGAGACACTGAACAGCAGGCTGCGTGAGCTTGCATTCCTCAACAAAGGAATACGCATTATTCTTATGGATGAGCGCAATGAACGTAAAAGCGAGTTCCTGTACAAGGGCGGCATCATTGAATTTGTGCAGTTCCTGAACGAGAACAAGTCACCATTGCACCCTGTTATCTTTTTTGAGAAGGAGAAAGGCACTACAAAGGTTGAGATAGCCATGCAGTACAATGACAGCTATAATGAGTCTGTATTTTCTTTTGCGAACAATATCAATACCCAGGAAGGCGGCTTTCATCTGACAGGATTCTGGACAGCTTTGACCAGGGTGCTCAACAATTATGGTGAAAAGTACAAGACAAAGGACAGCAATGGCATCAAGCTGGCTAATGATGATGTCAGGGAAGGGTTGACTGCAATCATTTCAGTAAAGCTCGCTGAGCCGCAGTTTGAAGGCCAGACCAAGACCAAGCTGGGCAATTCTGAAGTGAAGGGCCTGGTTGATTCCATTGTGTATGACACGCTGACAAGCTACTTTGAGGAGAATCCTGCGGTTGCGCGCACTGTAGTTGAGAAAGTCGTCAATGCCGCAAAGGCGCGGGAAGCTGCCCGCAAGGCGCGTGAGCTGGCACGGAGGAAGAATTTCCTGAGCTCAAACTCACTGCCGGGGAAGCTGGCAGACTGCCAGGAGCGTGATCCTGCAAAGAGCGAGATCTACATCGTTGAAGGCGATTCCGCGGGTGGCTCGGCGAAGATGGGAAGAAACCGGGAATTCCAGGCTATCTTGCCGCTTAAAGGGAAGATCCTGAATGTTGAGAAAGCAAGGCTGCACAAGATATTCAGCTCCGCGGAGATTGTAACGCTTATAACTGCATTGGGCACCGGTATCGGCGAGGAATTCAATATCAGCAAGATACGCTATCATAAGATCATTATAATGACGGATGCAGATGTGGATGGCGCGCATATACGTACATTGCTTCTTACGCTTTTCTACAGGTACATGCCTGCTGTTATAGAAAAAGGCTATCTCTATATTGCCCAGCCTCCGCTTTACAAAGTGGAGAAGGGCAAGGAAGTGCACTACGTATATAATCAGGAGAAGCTTGACGAGCTGCTCAAGCAGACTGGCAAGGATATCAGCATGCAGCGCTATAAGGGCCTGGGAGAGATGAACCCTCGGCAGCTCTGGGAGACTACAATGGATCCTTTGCACAGGACACTTCTGCAGGTAAAGCTTGAGGATGCAGTGGAAGCAGACAAGCTCTTTACCATCCTTATGGGAGACGAGGTTGAGCCCAGAAGGAGATTCATTGAGGAGAATGCAAAGCTGGTTGTCAATTTGGATGTGTAAGGTTCTGCGCCCCGATACTGCAAACCTTTTTATACCTGCGTTTCCAGAGTTTTATTCTTAAGAGGTGTATCTTATTTCATTATTGCAGAAAGCAGATTATATTGAGTTGCGGAAAAAGATAGAGGAAAAAGGCCTCCTTGCCCACACAGAATGGTACTATCTTGTGCATTTCCTTGTAACAATTATTTTGTTTGCAATCCTGCTGGGCTTGATAGTGTATCTCAACAGGGGGTATGCTGCCCTCCCCCTTATAGTCCCTCTCGCGTTTGTCACGACACACTTCGGCTATCTAGGTCATGAAGCTGGACACCGTGCTGTATCAAAGAGGAATTGGATTAATGAATTATTTGGGCACGTAAGCTATGGCCTTATCCTGGGCGGAAGCTTCTCTTACTGGAAATTCAAGCATAACCAGCACCATGCGCATCCAAATATAGAAGGTTCTGATCCAGATATAGATGTTTCCCCATTCTCACTCACAGTGCAGCGTGCCCTGGAGAAGAAGGGGCTGAAAAGGCTCGCGACAAGATTCCAGGCATGGCTGTTTCCATCAGTTTTCCTTATATTGGCTTTCCTTATGAGGGGAGATGCATTGCGATATTTATACAGGGAAAAGAAAATTCGCATCGACTGGCTGCTCCTGCTCGGCCATGTGCTGCTATTCTTTGGCATACTGCCTTATTTTATTGGCATTTGGATGTCACTGCTGATATATGCAGTGCTCTCAATGCTTATAGGCATATACCTCGGCTTTACTTTCACGCCCAATCATGTCGGCATGCCGATTCTTGAGGGCGCGGATGACCTCTCATTCCTGGAGAAACAGGTCCGCACTTCGCGGAATATAAAGAGTGGCATCTTGCTAAACTACATCTTCGGCGGCCTGGACTGCCAGATAGAGCACCACCTTTTTCCGCAGGCCTCGCGCAAGAACCTGCTCAGGATACGCAGCATTGTGAAGGAGTATTGCATCCAGCATAATGTCCCTTACCGCGATGAAAGCATTGCTGCTGCATGGAAAGGCATTTTTAAATACCTGGATACCATGGGAAGATATGCCAGAAGATTCCCCATGCTGAAGATGGCTCATGAGATGCTGTAGCAGTGTACATAATTTAACAGTGAGCCCATTTAACAGTTAAATTTAAATGCTCCATGCTTTAGCAGGACAAGAAATGAAACAGCCGCAAAACACCAGGTCAATCAGCCGTATAGAGCCGCTTGCTTTGGCTAAAGTGCTTTCTGTAATCGCAGGAATACTTTATTGCCTCAGCGGCATCATCATCGTAGCAGTATCGCGCTTCTATCCATTGTTCCAGCTGCCAACCAATCAAGCGGTATTCATTGTAGCTACTACGCTGTATGGCATTATTGGCGGTTTCCTGGTTGGCCTTATAGGGGCATTGCTCTACAATTGGCTCTCCCGCTATATAGGGACAGTCAAGATAGAAGTAGAATAACGGAAACTTGCCCCTCGCCAATATAGGCAAATGATAAAGTTTAATAACTTCTTGCCGCGTAAAAACGCCATGGGCATAAATCTTGCAAGCTATTATCCGGGCGGCGTGGCGCTGAAAACCTCATTCTACTGCTATTACTGCCACGGCAAGATGGAAGAGGAGCGGAAGGACAAGCTCGTGCTTAACTGCAAGGCATGCAACAAGCAGACCAAGCTTGACAATCCGGTAATAGATGATGAGCTGCTGGATTACCAGAAATTTCCTGACAAGTTCTGACATTGAATTTTGCACAAGCTTTAAAAGGGTTCCATGTAATACTCCTGGTTATGGGAAATGATGTAATTGATAATCTAGTATCAGCTCTTAAAGAAACTTGGAGCAGAGATACATTCAGAAGAGGATTGGAGAAAGAAAGAATACTAAGGAAATCAGATGTAGCAGCCATCGCCAAAGTTGCTTTTGATTCTTATATTGCTGGCACTTACAGAACAATAAGTGACTGGTATCACGAAAGTACAGGATGGTAATAATTGTATTGGGCATAGATTTAATAATACACTTTCTTATCCACATCCTATGAAGTTAAACGCCATTCAGAAAGAAGTCTCTGCAAATCTCCCCACAAGATACGGGAAATTTAGGATACACGTCTTTGAGACGCTGAATGGCAAGACACCGCACCACATGTTCAACATTGCCCTGGTTAAAGGCAAGATTTCAAAGACAAAACCTACCTTGGTCAGGGTGCATTCTGAGTGCATAACTGGTGACACATTCCACTCCTTAAAATGCGACTGCGGGAAGCAGCTGGACAAATCATTGCAAATTATCGGCAGGAAAGGGGGTGTCCTGCTCTACCTAAGGCAGGAAGGCAGGGGCATCGGCCTGCTCAACAAGATAAGGGCGTATGCATTGCAGGACAAGGGCTATGATACCATAACAGCCAACACAAAGCTGGGCTTCAAGGTTGATGCTCGCGACTATACAATCGGCGCGCAGATCCTTGCAAAATTGGGTGTATGCAAGATTGCACTGCTGACAAATAACCCTAAAAAGATTGAGGGCCTTGAGAAATACGGGCTTACAATAGTTAAGCGCATCCCGATACAAGTCAAGGCAAATCATTACGATTACAAGTATCTCAAGACAAAGAAAGAGAAGATGGGCCATTACCTGGAGGATAAAGGTTTTATCAAATGAAATTTCTAAGTATACAAACATTTTTATATTCCCCCGTTTAATATTTTAGGTATGGCAAAAAAGCAAAGGGGAATACTGCACCCCAAGATAGTGGATATCATGCACAGCAGCAGGCTGGCCAAAGGCTTCCTTGTCGCAGGGCTTGCCGGGATAACCATTGCACTGGTGATAAAGCCTTCAGTGACCGGTGCAGCAGTTGTGGAATCTGCAGAGATGTCCTCAACTGCATTTTTCTCAACCATAGTCCTGATAGTGAGCTTCATGATGGTCTGGACCGGCATCATGATTCACCTGATGCGGCACGAGATCCCTGCCAAGTGAATTCTACTATTTTACAAAATATTATTGTGACAGCACCGTTATCGACAGCTTTAAATAGTGTGTCAATCAGGCAAATATGAATGAATAGAGGTGTACTTATCCTTGCCTATGAGAGGTTCTGTCAGGCATGGTAGAGCAACTAACTCTTGGGCTTGTTGTTGCAGCAGCTTTGGCTGACAGCATAAACCCATGCGTATTTGGAGTTCTTATATTCCTTCTTGCGTACATGACTGCTGTCTTTAAGAGCAAGGCACGTATGCTACTTGCAGGTTTTGTTTATGTAGCTTCGGTCTATGTAACCTATCTTCTTTTAGGCCTCGGCATCTTCACCCTTGCCTATACTTCAGGGCTTGCCCAACCGTTTTACTTTTTCGCCGCATTTGTCGCAATAATTGCAGGCTTGTTTGAGATTAAGGATTATTTTTGGTATGGCAAGGGTTTTTCATTGCAGATGATTCCAGGGGCTTCACAGCGGATAAAGCGCCTCTCAGAGATTATGAAGCGAATGGAGGTTAAGCACCCTATCCTCGCAATTGGCGTTGCCGTAATTCTCGGAATTTTTGTTGTCCTTGTGGAACTTCCCTGCACAGGGGCCCCATACTTAGCCATCATTGGCATGCTTTCATCAGGAGATTATAGCTCAGGAATACCTCTGCTCCTGTTATATAATCTTATCTTTATCCTGCCTCTCTTTGTCATTATTTTCTTGGTTTATATGGGCCACACATCCAAGAAACTAGAGGCCTGGAGAAAGGAGCATAGGGGATTAATGCGTTTAGGTATTGGTTTGTTCTTGTTAGCATTAGGAGGTTACATGCTATGGTCAGTGCTAAAAGGGAGCCTGTTTTGAAATCAGGGCAAGGGGCAAAGAAGATACTGCTCTGGGTAATTTTAGTGCTTGGGATGCTGGGGCTTGTTACGTCCATATATCTTGCAAAGAGCCACTACGTGCCTCCTAAAGCAGGCTCGTTCTGCGATGTCAGCGAGACTGTATCCTGCTCAATTGTCAATACGAGCAAATACTCTGAGATATTTGGCGTTTCAATAGCCATATTCGGTGCAATATGGTTTGCAGTTCTGCTCATTATTGCATGGAGGATGCTCAAGAAGGATTCCGGCTTCCTAACCACCTGGCTCCTGGGATGGTCCGTGCTGGGCATTGTTTCAGTTGCCTACCTGGTGTATGCTGAATTCATGCTGCAGGCAATATGCCTGCTATGTACACTTGTACATGTAATAATAATCCTGACATTGCTAATTGCTATCTACCTGTATGTAAAGCAGCCTGACAAGCCTTCACTGAAGTCTGTCTTAAAGGTTTCAAAGCCTGCTATTATTGTTTTGATCATTATTAATCTAATCCCCTTTGTCTTTGTGCTGTTTAGCAGTGATGATGAGACGCATGATAATCTGGCGAAGTGCCTCACTGAGAAAGGCGTCAGGGAGTATGGCTCTATAACCTGCTCCTCATGCAAAGCGCAGGAAAAGGCATTTGGGTCTTCATTCCAGTACATAGACTATGTGGAATGCCATCCTCGCGGCCCGAATCCGCAGACTAATCTCTGTCTCAGGCGGGACATCAAGAAGACACCAACATTTATCCTTGAGATCAATGGTGAAGAGGTCAAGCGTATTGCAGGCTTCCAGACATTTGAAGCCCTGGCTGAGTTTGCAGCCTGTGAAGATGCGCTTACTCAAGATGCCCAGGCAAGCCGGAATAAGTTAGCTAAAACTAGTTAGGTAAACCAATCTTTTACTTTCTTTGGCAGGCCTCTTACATATAGAAGTGCAAGTGGAACAGCCCAGTTGGCCCATCTTTCTACGAAATCCCAGATAGGGTCTCCTCCTATAGGTCTGGAGAGGGCTGTGAGGAAGCCCCACACCGTTGCCCAGGCAAGCATCAGCCTGAAAGGATAGACTAATGCCAGAATTGCAATGATGACGTCGCCTGTACCGATAGTGTACATGAGATAATTTGCAGGAGGTCCCGAAATGCCTGTAAATGCGGCCAATAGCTCTAGAAATCTCGGCTTAAGCTGGAGCGCAAAGACGCCATGCCCGATAAACTCACCGGCAAGGCCTATCCGTAAAATCCATTCCAGCTTTTTCTGATGCTTCACAATCCCAAATTTCTGGAGAAACTTATATTTAAGATAATAGGTTTCTTGAGGGGTAGTTATGTTCGCCCTGAAAACACATGTCCAAACATACCGAGCTGATCCAGGCATGCGTCAATGCTTTGGGCTGCACTTGGTTTTATGGCACTAAGCTCCTCATATATGTGCCTAAGGCCAAGTTGCGCAATAAATCCTAGATTAGCAGGCCATACTGCCTGCCTCTTTCCGTCCATGTACCAGCCTGCCGGATTGTTATTATCAAAAGAGAACTGGGCAAGTCTAACACCATCTTCAGTGGCATACTGCACACCAATGCTGGTAACTGAGTTGCCATCCTGTACGCCTACTGACAACCTGTCAACCAGTATGCCATGGCCAGTAACATTTGTCGGCCTCACAAACAGCTCCCAGTATTCACCAGTAGGTTGCCGCCCGCCATATAGCGTGTCAACCGCATGCTGTGGCTCTATACATTCCCTTTCCCAGGTCATATGTTTAATTTTTTGGAGTATATATTTAAAGCTTATGACAAAAGGTGATAAAATTGGCAAATAGAGTTTAATTAATTTTCCTTAACAGCCCATTTTAAATAAAATGAAAAGAAAGGATCTGACACGTATAAGATTCTGGTATCTTTATCCCAGTCAAGAACTGGTTCCCCCTCTATTTCTTTAGCGATATCAACCATTCTGGTAATAACCTGTGTGACCTCGTGAGCTTGAGGAGGTTCACTTTGCATGACGGCTTTCAAAGCACTTCTTAATTGCTCATATGTAATTTCAGGTAGTGGACCTGTGTATGCAATTGCATGTAAAATCGCTGTATAAATATCAACCTCCTTTCCTGTTTTTAATGTCCTTTTGATTCTGTCCGTCCTTTGAGTAGGGCCTCTCGCTAATCGCTCAAAAGCCACTTTAGAAGCTATCTCGTTAACTAATTCTTTATAGAAAGGAGAATATTCATCAATTGTCACCGCAACTTTATTTGTTTGAGTCTCAAGAATTCCCTTTCTTTTACAAAGTCTCTGACAAAATTCTTGCATAAGATATGGGCTTCCGTAACTTTCAACCGATAATTTCTCAAGTAATTCATCTGAAAAATCTAAATTTAATGAAGTAAAACCTTGTTTTCCAATCTGCTTAAGTTCTAGGGGATTCCAGAGCTGAATTTTTAACTGTTGTACCCGGCCAGTCATTTCAACCTCAGCTCGTACAGCATCATAAGATCTATGAGGAACTGCAATCACAATAACCCTTAGACCTTTAAATATTGGATCCTTTAAAGTCCTGATGAGTCTCGTTTGCAAGTCTTTATCTATATAATGAAAATCATCTATTACCAAGACGGTATTGGATTTCAATAATTGATCTATAACTATACTACGTTTCTGTCTTGACTGCATTACTGTAGTGGACTTCTCCTTTGATTTGGATTGTTCATCCCCCTTTTTGATTCCAACTTGGATAACACCAAAATTGATCGTGCCATCAGCACTCATATTTCCAGAAGTTGAACTTCCAGTAATAGTTGATGTGTGTATTTCATCATAGACATTACCTAATTCGTATGCAACAGTATCCCAAAAATCATCCTCTCGTTTTATTGCTCCGCCTGTTACCCATATCCTTTGTGATTCTGGAATACCTTTCTGACACAAGACAGTTTTCCCGCTTTTTGTCGGTCCCGTGAGTGATAATAATTTATAACCTGTTGAGATATAATCTTTTAACTGATGTTCTAAATTCAAATTATCTCGCGGGTTGTACGTGATAGTTGGTAATCCTCCTGCAACAAAAACTTCTGAAACTTTCATTAAAAGACTGCAAACAATCCAAGTTATAAATACTTTTCTAAGAGCTTTCGCTAAACCAATCAGATATTTAGAGAAAAAAAGGTGTTCTTAAAAAAGAAAAAATGAGGACCATGCACAGGCGAAATCTGCAGCTAGAAAGGTATGGACTGTTAGTAAGCGCACGCTGAACACCTCGCCGAAGCTTGGTGCGTACACGCCGCTCCTATCAAAGGGCTGTTATAGCCCTGTCCAAGGATAGCTCTTTTCGAGGGGGGTTTCGAGCTTAGATGCTTTCAGCTCTTATCCCGTAGCGCGTGGCTGCCCTGCTTGCCTTGGAAGACAACAGGTAGACTAGTGGCGCCGAACCTCCGTTCCTCTCGTACTAGAAGGTCCTTCCTCTCAGCTATCCTACATTTCCAGTAGATATTAAACAAACTGCCTCACAGCGTTCTGAACCCAGCTCATGA
>JACPIF010000009.1 GCA_016188215.1 Candidatus Woesearchaeota archaeon | reverse complement strand
CATAGTCAGGCAAACTTTCCTGAGCTGGGCTCCCATTCCACCTTTGGAAGATGCTGGGAAGCGACGGGATTAAATTTTTTGATGTTTTTATTGTATTATTTATTATTGAGTTTAACAAATCAATCTAGTCTTATATTTAACCTTTGCTAATCAGCTCATTGTAAACCTGAATGCATTTTTCCGCTGGAGTGTCCCAGCTGAACCTTTTTACCTCGAAGTAGCCGTCCTCTTTCAAAGTCTCATGCAGCGGCTTGTACCTCAAAAGCGCGATTATCTTGCTGCTCATCTCGTCAACGTCCCAGAAGTCAACCTTGAGGCAGTGCCTCACAACCTCCGACACCCCGCTCTGCTTTGAGACTATTGACGGAGTCTTGTACTTCATTGCTTCCAAGGCCGTTATCCCAAAAGGCTCGGACACAGAAGGCATGACATAAATGTCTGCCATCTTGTAAGCCCTCTCCACATCATCCTGGCTAAGGAAGCCTGCAAAAAGAACTTTGTCGGCAATGCCAAGCTCTGCTGCCTTCTCGATTATGAAAGGCTCCATGTCGCCTGAGCCTGCAATCACAAATTTGACATTCTTCTCATGCCCCAAAACCTTTTTTGCCGCATGCACAAAATAATCAGGCCCTTTCTGCAGGGTTTGTCAGTCTTTTTAATCCCGAAATCCTCGTCATAATAATGCTGCGAGAAGTCAACTGCATTGTGCACAACCCTTATCTTTTCAGAGGGCAGTCCATAATGGTCCATAATCTTTGTTTTTGTGAAGTTGCTTACTGCAATAACCTTGTCAGCCTTGTGCATTCCATGCCTTTCCAGGTCATAGACATGCTGGTTGACTGCATGCCCGCCTGTCCTGTCGTGCTCTGTTGCATGCACATGCAGCACCAAAGGCTTGTTTTTCTTCTTTTTCGCCTTTATCCCTGCTCCGAAAGTCATCCAGTCATGGCAGTGTATAATGTCAAAGTCCTCTTCCTCGGCAATTTTCTCGGCTGCAAGCGTGTACCTTGCAACCTCCTCGAACAGGGTTGAGCCGTAAATTTTTGGCTGCGGCTTTTTGCCCAGTGATTTTTTATACTCCTGCGAGCTCATGTAAGGCTGCAAAAATGTGGATATCTTCCTTATCTTTACATTTCCTGCAGGGATTATTTTGAGGAAATCGGCGTCAATGTCGCCCGAGTACGGTAGCACAAAGGTTATTTCTACGCCTTTTTTGCTGAGGCTCTTGGTCAAGCCATAGCATGCAGTTCCAAGCCCGCCGCTACTCAAAGGCGGGAATTCCCAGCCGAACATCAAAACTTTCATGATGCATCCTCGCCGTTGATTTTAATTATTTTATAGTCTGATATCTGCACGTTTTTGGACACATTTTTTCTCAGGTAATCCTTGCCGAATGCAGTCAGCTCAAACACTCTTACGTATGCAGAACTAAAAACTTCCCGAGCCCATCCTTTGCCGATTAAATGGACAAGATGCCTTTCAACAGTCTTCCAGTTAATCTGAGTTTCATTCGAAATCTGGTTTATGGTTTTCTGCCCTGATGCAAGGCACAGAAGAATAGAGCTCCGTAAGTCTGTAAATCTCCTCTTTTGGATAAACACATCGCTAATAAGTACCACCCTTTTACTATAATATGATTATGTTATGCCTATTATAATCAGAAGTATCTACTATAAAAAGTTATTGCTTGGACTTGCATCCTTCCTCTTAAGTAGTGTTAAAGATTTATAAATCAAAGGGCAAGTAATTGATTAATGTAGATACAACTATACAAAATGGAAAAAAAAGCCGATATTTTGTTTGAGGTTTCGTGGGAGGTGTGCAACAAGGTAGGCGGCATCTACACTGTTGTGAAGTCAAAGGCTGCAAGAATGTCCGAGGCTTACGGCAGCAGCTACTTTCTGATAGGCCCTTATTTTGCATCAAAGGCATTGGGAGAGTTTCAGGAGGAAGTGCCAAGTGAAATATGCAAGCTGCCTTTTGAGGAGCTGAAAAAAGAAGGCATCATCTGCCATTTCGGAAAATGGCTCATTGAAGGAATGCCTTATGCAATCCTGATAGACTTTGTGAACTACAAGCATAAGGTTAATGATATAAAGCGCCAGCTTTGGGACTGGTACAGGATTGACTCATTAAGAGCGCAGCAGGACTATGACGAACCTGTTGCATGGGCGTATTGCGCGGGAATGCTGCTTGAGAAACTGGCAGGCTGCAGCCAGGGCAAAAAGATTGTTGCACATTTCCATGAATGGCTGTCAGGAGTTGGATTGCTCTACCTGAAAAAGAAAAATGTGAAAATTGCAGCTGTCTTTACAACCCACGCAACAGTCCTTGGAAGGACATTG
>JACPIF010000008.1:56447-170028 GCA_016188215.1 Candidatus Woesearchaeota archaeon | reverse complement strand
GACATGCTCAGAATTCCACTATTGTTTTGTGGTTTAGGTACTAAACCACCATTACTCGGAAATCAAAATTTCCGAGTTCCCAAAATGCTTTTGCATTTTTAGGACTTAGAATGGTGGAATTCTGACATTAAAAGCTGGGGTTTTGATTGAGCCTAGTGATTGATAGGCAAGTTTGCGGGATTGAAAATTCATGCTAAAGCAAGGGGTTTTAAACCCATGAATTTTCAATAAATACGAGAAAAACAACTAAATTTAGATAATATCTTCTTCAGATATGACCATGAAATCGCCCATGGCGATTACTGCGCTGAACGGTATCAGGATCCTGCCATCCTTATCCTTCTCAAGCTCCAGCTTTTCAGTATAAGATGTTGGGTTGCTGAGCATCATATGTATTAATTCCCCTGATTTTGACTCAAAGATGATGTCTCCTACTTCCCCAAACCGCTTTCCCGCCTTTGAAACTACAGTCTTCCCGATAAGCTGCTTTGAGAATTTCTTGTCTGCTTCAGAAGAAGCTTCCTGCACCATTCGCGGCATTTCCTCTTTTGTTGTCGGCATATCGTCTCACTCCTTGGTAAATTGTATATGTTTTCCTGGTATACGTATATTTAAATCTTTCTATATAGCAGAAGAAAAGCTGTTGTCAAAGCACTACTGGGCAGTTTGTAACATCCAAATATGTTGCTCCATGAATGCCTTGTCATGGCATTGCTGGCGCAGCCCGCATGATTCGCATTTCCGCTTATGTGGCGTGTATTCAGGCAGCTCCCTGCTCGCCAGCAGCTGCTTTATCTCAGCTATCATCGCCTTGAGCTCAAGTTTCATAAATGGGTTAATGGCCACATGCCTTCTTTGCCTGGAATTGACATATACCACAAACCCTTCCTTGACAGGTTTCTTGTAATGCTCCTCAAGCAGCAGTGCATACGCGATCAGCTGTATCCTATGCCCCGGCCAGATCCCATCCTGCGGCGCAGCTCCTGTCTTTATCTCAATTGGCACAAACCCGTCTTTCCAGTGCTCCACCTGGTCTATCTTGCCTACAAGGTCAAGCTCTTCCGATAGCACGCCAAATTCAGACACTATCTTTGGCATCAATGATTCCCAAAGTTTTTCGCCGAACACCAGATGTGTCTCAATGAAATTATAGATATTATCTGCCCTTGTGATGCTTTCCTCTAAGACTAGTGTCCAGAACTGCTTGAACACCTCTCCGGGGTTTATGCCAACCGCGAGCAGCCGCTCCTTATGCGCCCTTATTGCATTCCGCAAATGCTCTGAATAGTGCAGCTTATAGAGCTCATGCAGTATCTCCCTGGGCACTTTTCTCTGGATGCTTGTGACTAAAGCTTGTTCATGCTTGTTGATCAGGTCATACGTCTCATGCCGTATAGTCCCCAGGACCGCATCTTCCCTCTCAGGCTCCTCAAGTTTGAGCACTTTCTGAAGATACAGCTTCCGCTTGCAGTATAGGTATGTAGAAAGCATTGACACCGTTAACATGCGTAGAATAAGTCAGCAGCGCTTTATATAGCTTACGCGGGGATGTCCAGTGACCAGTGGTTTGCTGTGCCTTGCTGTTGTGATATGCATTGTTGCAATAGTTTTGCGATACTTTTTTAAAAGATTAAAGGTAGTCCTAAAGGTAATGGACACAGAATCAAAACTGGAGCTCATAAAGCAGGTAGGTGAAGAGATTATAACAGAAGAAGAGCTCCGCAGCCTTCTTGAGACAAAGAAGCATCCTATTGCATATGACGGTTTTGAGCCTTCCGGTAATGTACACATTGCTCAAGGCATCTTGAGGGCTATAAATGTCAACAAGCTGCTCCAGGCAGGCATCCATTTCAAGATGTACGCTGCCGATTGGCACGCCTGGGCAAACAACAAGCTTGGCGGCGACCTTGAAAAGATAAATGTATGCAGCAATTATCTAATTGAAGTCTGGAAAGCTTCTGGCATGGATATTGATAAGGTTGAATTTGTGCGGGCGAGTGATGTTGTAAACTCAATGGATTACTGGAAAAAAGTCATGCAGATTGCTCGCAACTCAACAATCCAGCGCATTGTCCGCACTGGCCAGATAATGGGCCGCAGTGAAAGCGAGGTGCAGCAGGCGTCACAAATCTTGTATCCATGCATGCAGGCTGCTGACATCTTCCATCTGAAGGCAGACATCTGCCAGCTGGGCATGGACCAGAGGAAGGTAAATGTACTTGCGAGAGAAATTGGTCCGAAACTGGGTTATTGGAAACCAGTGGTTGTAAGCCACCACATGCTCATGGGATTGCAGCAAATAAGTCATGAAGATAGACTAGAACATGGGAAAATGTCTGCTGTTGATAGGGCAATCGGTATGAAGATGTCAAAATCTAAACCAGACTCTGCAATATTTATGACAGATAGTGAGGAGGATATAAAGAGGAAAATAGCAAAGGCATACTGCCCTGAAAAGCAGGTTGAGGATAATCCAATCCTGGAGTACTGCAGGTATATCATCTTTGAAAGATTTAGTGAGATTATGATTGAGCGGCCCGAAAAGTTTGGAGGAACTATTATCATGGAAAGCTATGGACAGCTTGCAGGGCATTATGACAACGGGAGCATCCATCCCATTGACTTAAAGAATGCTGTAGCCTCATATTTAAACGAACTCGTGAAACCGGTGCGTGAGCATTTTGAGAAAAACAAGCGGGCAAAGGAATTGCTTGCTCATGTAAAAGGTTTCCAGGTTACACGATGAGTCTGAAGGCGTTCCAGGCTATATTGAACCAGAAAGGTATTGATGCCTGCATTCTGTTGAAATCAAATGCTGCAAAGCCCGATAGCAATATACTCTATTTTTCCGGGCTTGACTTGAGCGATTTCTGCTGCGTCGTCATCTATAAAGAAAAAGAGCCACTAGTCCTGGTTCCAAAGCTGGAATTCCTTAAAGCTAGGAAAGTTTCCTCCATCGGGAAGGTAATTCAGCTAGATAGCTTCTGGAAGCAGATTAGGCATTTAGTTGCAGCAAAGACAATTGGATTGAATTTCTCTTGCATCTCAATTAACGAATTCAAGAGATTCAAGCAAACTTTTCCTAAAACCAGGTTTTTTGACATCACTATAGACCTTGATAAGCTCAGGAGGATAAAGTCTCCAGAGGAAATAAAAAGGCTGAGGCAGGCCGGCAGTATCACTGATGATATTACTAATCTCTGCATCTCAGGATTCAAAAAGTTCAGGACAGAGGCAGATGTCATGGATTTCCTTGAGCATGAGGCCCGGAAAAGAGGCCTTGAGGTTTCCTTTCCAACGATTGTTGCCTCTGGGAAAAACGCTGCCATGCCCCATCATGCAACCAGCACTCAAAAGCTGCAGCAGGGATTTTGTGTAATAGACTGGGGCATTCGCAGCCAGCTGTATTGCTCTGACATGAGCCGGACGATATACCTTGGAAAACCAACGGCAAGTGAGCGTGCAATATACAAAAAAGTGCTACAGGCGCAGCAGCAGGCACTGGATGCCATAGAAGCAGGCAGGAAAGCAGCTGATATTGACACCATTTCCAGGAAAATCCTGGGTGATCTCAATAAATATTTTATACACAGCCTGGGCCACCAGATAGGCATTGATGTCCATGAGGGCAGCTTCAGGCTTTCACCTAAATCCAAAGATATCATAGAAAAAGGCATGGTATTCACCATAGAGCCAGGCATTTACATTCCAAATAAGTTTGGCATACGGATAGAAGATACAGTAGTAGTTGATAAAAAGGCAATAGCTCTGACAAAATTCACCAAGGAATTGATTGTAATTAATTGATAAATCGCTCTGGATGCGTCATTTGGCATTCTGCCCCCTTGCATTTTGCGTATAAATTTATAAATCATGCTTTATTTTGCAGCATCATGGATTCTCAGATGGATTCTCAGTCAAGTACAGCAGACTTTGCAGTGCAGTATATGCAGAAGCGTGGCGCGTCTTATGTTGAGGCGCGCCTGGAGCAGAAGCGTGGCGCGTCATTCGTCTTCAAGAATGGTGTTCTGCAGGGCGGTGGCATTGAAGATGTGCATGGCCTTGGCGTCAGGTATCTCTACAAAAAAGCCCTTGGGTTTGTTGCAATAAATAACTTGAAGAAGGATAACGTAAAAAGTGCTTTGAGCCGCTCTCTTGCTGCCATTAAAGCTTCGCAAAATATTGCCGAGCCTGTTGCATTATCTACTGAAGATATTCACAGGCAGTCATTCTCGGTTCCTCAAAAGATAGATGGCAGGGACATCAGTCCAGAGGCAAAGATCCAGGCGCTGAAAGATATTGACAACGCTATTCTAAAAGCAAAAGAAAAGGCAAAAGCCAAGGTTCCAGCAAGATTTTTGTCACTTTCGGACAGCACTACATCAGAATACCTTGTGACGTCTGAAGGCACTAGGGTACGTGCAGTAATCCCAAGGGTCAATTTTTTTTATTTTATAACCTTGGCAGGGAAGCGCCCGGTGCAGCGATATTGGCAGTATGGCCAGACAGGCGGCTGGGAATTTGTAAAAGCCTGGAACCTGCCTGAGAGATTAGGGGCAGAGGTAGCTGTGCTTAACAAGAATGCTGAGAAGGGCATCAGGGCGCCAAAGAAAGCTATAGATGTTGTATGCGGCTCTGAGATCAGCGGTATCATGGTGCACGAAAGCGTTGGCCATCCTTTCGAAGCGGATCGTATTCTGGGAAGGGAGGCTGCGCAGGCAGGCGAATCTTTTGTCAGCCTGGACATGTTAGGCACCCGCATTGGAAGCAACGAGGTTACAGTCATTGACGATCCAACAATCGTTAACAGTAACGGATTTTATTTATACGACAACGAAGGTGTCAAGGCAAGGAAGAAGGTGCTTATAAAACAGGGCATAATCAACGAATTTCTCCATAACAGGCAGACTGCTGCTGCCTGCAATATGAAAAGCAACGGCAGCTCGCGGGCGAGTGAGTATGACAAGGAATCTATAGTGCGTATGTCCAATACATATCTTGCTCCGGGTGATTACAGCGAGGATGAGCTGCTTGAGGACATAAAGGAAGGGATTTACATGAAGAGTTTTACTGAATGGAATATTGATGACAAGCGCTACAATCAGAAATATGTTGGGGCAGAGGCATATCTCATAAGGAACGGGGAGATAGTAGCGCCTGTATTCCAGCCAGTGCTGGAAATAGCTACGCCTATTCTCTGGAAGGCAGTGGACGCAGCAGCTGACAATCTTGAGTATCATGCAGGCGATTGTGGAAAAGGAGAGCCTATGCAGGGCATCCCGGTCTGGCTGGGCGGCCCGTCAATCAGGCTGCGAAACGTACAAATGAGATAGGTAGGGGTTTTAAACCAATGAATTTTCAATAAAGATAAATCCAGATTTGGGAAGATGTAAGATATCAAATAACGCAAACTTGCCACTCGGCGCAATCCCCAGCTTAAAAGCTGGGGTTTTGATTGCGCCTCGTGATTGATAGGCAAGTTTGCGGGATTGAAAATTCATGCTAAAGCAAGGTGTTTTAAACCAATGAATTTTCAATAATAAATTGGAAAAAATAAAATGGATGAAACTGGCACACGGCAATTGTTTAAGAAACTTAGTAAAGTATCTGACGATACGATAGTTGCACTTTCAAAAAGCTGTGTGCAGCACGCGAAGATCAGCAATAATAAGGTAAGCGTGCTGAAATCATGGGAGACCTACAATACTGAGATCTTTGCAGCGCTTGGCAAGAGGGTGGTATCATGCTCGCTGCAGCAAGCAGATGCAGATATTGATGCTATTGTAAGGCAGGTTATTACTTTGGCAAAGGCTTCTGCTGAAAATCATGATTATTATGGTATTGCAAAAGGTCCGTTCAAATATCAGAAGATAAAAGATTTATACGACAAGCGTGTCAGTGCACTGGTTCCTAAGCTTGGCGATATTGCTGAGCGAGGCATACATGCTGCGCTGGCCAACGGCGCTTCACGTGTAGCAGGTGTGCTTGAGCTTACTGAAACAGAACATCTTCTTCTAACCTCTGGGGATACAGATGTCAATGAAAAAGGCTCAACTTTATATTTCTCTCTACGTGCGTTTACCGATAAGGATGCCTCAGGCCACGACCTTGCAGTTTCAAGGACACTTAAAAATTGGAAATTTGAGCAGGCTGCAAGAAAAGCAGCTGAGATTGCAGTGATGGCAAGGAATCCAAAGGAAGGAAGCTTTGGGAAATTTGATATTCTCTTTGAGCCGCTGCCTTTTGCAAACCTGCTGGAAATGGTTGGCAATGCTGCATCCATGTTCAATGTGGAGGCAGGATTCTCCTTTTTTGGCGGTAGTGTGAATAAGAAAGTTGCTTCTGATATAGTTACTATGCATGATACCGGCATTATTTACAATGGATTGGCTTCTTCAATATGTGATGCGGAAGGTGTTCCCAGCAAAAAGACAGCGATCATTGAGCACGGTATCTTCAAGAATTATCTTCATAATACTTCTACCGCGCGCAAATATGGGACAGTTACTACCGCAAACGCTGGATTGATTGCTCCTCATCCGAGGAATATAATCCTGGCGCCTGGCAGGGAATCCCAGAAGGGTCTTCTGGGTCAGATCAAAAAAGGTATATACGTCACTAATGTATGGTATACCCGCTCGCAGAATATGACTACTGGCGATTTCTCAACAATTCCAAGGGACGGCATCTTCTATGTTGAGGATGGCAAGATAAAGCATCCAATCAAGAATATCAGAATTAGTGAGAACATGCTGCACATCCTGCAAAGTATTCAGGCAATTGCGAATGATGGCAAGCAGATAAGGGGATGGGAAGTTGAGAACCCGGTCGTCACGCCAAGCGTGTTGGTGAAAGGTTTAAATATAACCAGGCCTTTGGAGCTCTAGCAACTTAAAATGGATAATTCAGATTCAAAGGAAAAGGACAAGGAAATGCTTGATTCCATGATATATAATTATGCAACCCATATTCCTCAGCTTGAGGAAGAGAACAGGCTGCTCAAGGAGACTGTTGAGAGCCTGCGGGTTGAGCTTGAAAAATTCAAGAAGCCTCCTCTTATTGTATGTGAGGTATATGACATCCTGGACAAGCATGCTGTAGTAAGATTGCAGAATGGTAATGAATTTTTGGTTGAGATAGCGCACGAATGCCCGCCTGTGCGCACAGGCGATACAGTTCTGGCTGAGCAGAAAAATCTTACAGTGGTAAGAAAGATCCAGAATACCAAGAAGTTTAATGTTGAGAAGTTTGTCATCATTGATAATCCAAAGGTGCAATGGTCTGAGATAGGCGGCCTTCGGCGGCAGGTGGAGGAGATCAAGGAAGTTGTTGAGCTTCCTCTGAAATCGCCTGAGCTGTTCAAGAAAGTTGGTATCCAGCCGCCGAAAGGCGTGCTTCTGCACGGCCCTCCGGGTACAGGGAAGACGCTGCTGGCTAAGGCAGTCGCCTCTTCAACAAATTCAACATTCATTGAGATTGTAGGCTCAGAGCTGGTGCAGAAATTTATTGGGGAAGGTGCTAAGCTTGTGAAAGAGATTTTCCAGTTGGCCAAGGACCGGGCCCCTGCCATAATTTTCATTGACGAGCTTGATGCTCTTGCAGCTACGCGTATTGACATAGGCACCTCAGGCGAGAGGGAAGTGCAGCGCACCTTCATGCAACTCCTTGCGGAAATAGACGGGTTCAAGCCATTGGGAAATGTAAAGATTGTTGGCTGCACAAATCGTAAGGATATTCTTGATCCAGCTATTACAAGGCCCGGCCGGCTTGACAGGCTCATCAAGATTGATTTGCCTGACAAGGAAGGAAGGAAACAGATCCTAAAGATTCATACTAATTCCATGAACTGTGACAGGGATGTTGACTTTGACAGCCTGGTGGCACGCATGGATAATTTCTCAGGCGCGGAGATAAAGGCAACGTGCACAGAAGCAGGTTATTTTGCGATACGTGACAGCCGTTCCAGGGTGACTGCTGACGATTTTGAGCAGGCTATTGAAAAAGTCAGGCGGGCAGAGGAGATTGAAGGAAAAGATTACTTGAAGATGTTTGGCTGATTCAGGGAACTTTTTATTTTTTAAGATTGTGCCAATGATATAGGTGGATTTCTTGGTTTTGCATGCACTCAGCAGTTACTTCCGTCGGTCATCGCCTAAGCTCCCAGGGTGTTCACGTCTTCCTCGTGCATTATGCACCACTATGTATTTCTCATGCTGGGTTTTAAAAACTTGTGAATCTTGAAGCTGCCGTAGTTTGTTCAATTCTGAACAGTTACAAGATATTAAGATCAATGCAGAGCCTGTAAATACCTGGAGAATATTGCCCGCACTTAACAATTCCCATAATTTTGCATGGCCTTCCTAATTCATTTACAGATTCCTTGATAGATTGCGCAATATGGGGTGCTTGCTCTAGGCTGCCAAAGGCATAGTAATGGATGGTGCATCTCCTGCCAGCTGCATGCACTGCTTCCGCGAGGTATCCGTATGCATCTTTTGGAAGCGGCATGATGATCCTGTCAAATTTAAGTGGAAGTGTTGCAGCAATTTTCTTTACGTCTCCCTTCTTGAGCACAACCCTGTCTTGCAGTTTATTTAAGAGGATAGTCTCCTGCGCATACCTGTGTGCAGCCGGGTTCTTCTCAATCCCGTATATTATCAATGCTTTTGAATTCTTTGCAATGACAGCGGGATACACCGCGACCCCGGAGAACATTACCAGGATTTTTTCGCCGGGTCTGACTAGGTGTGCTATCCTCAGCCGCTCGCTTGCCAGCCTTGGTGAAAAATACACTTTTGTTATGTCCAGTTTGACCAATGCTGAGCTTTCCTTATGTGTAGTCTCTGTTGTCTTTTTCCCAAGGATGATGCGCACTTTTTGGGTTCTATATATCCCCTCATGAATCCCTGCGCGCTTCGCAACAGTCTGTATATTCTTATGGTGTTGCTGTACTGCTTCCGCAATCTGCTTCTCCTTTTTCTTGAGCTCTTTTGGTATGTCCAGCACCGCTATGTTCCCTATAACATCGTAGCTGCTCCTTACTAGCTGCAGCTCTGCTGCTGTTAGCTTTCCTTTCAGCAGGTCTTTCAAAGTTATCTTAGCCAAAGAATTCACCCAATCCTTTCTGCCGCTTCTTGCAGAATTCAAGATATGGGTCAAGCAGGCTCAGTACCCTTTCCTCTGAGAATCCGTGTTTTTCAATCAGAAGTGAAAGGATAGTTCTGCGGTCAGGATTTTGCGGTTTCCATGAATAGTTCTTCTCTATAGGGATATTCATAAATGTATCAAAAACCTCCTGCCAGGGATATGAAAAGTGTGCCTGCCAGTCCACTGAGGCAAACATCTCATCAAAATTAGTGCCATACTTCTTTACAAGCTGCAATGCCTTTTTTGGTCCGATGCCAGGGATGCCTCCATGATTATAATCCGTGCCGACAAGCATAGATAATGTTATTAACTGTCTCTGTGTGATACCTAGGTGCGCTAAATTCTCCTTCAGATCAATCATCTCTGGCTTTACTACGACATATTTGGCAGCTCCTGTCCTTCGCTTTCCTGAGAAGGTTAAGTTCCTGACTGTCCGGGGTGCCCCGAATAGAAGCGAGTCTGCATCCTGCGAGCCTATGGCGAATGCGTCATTCTGCTTTACGATGAATGCAGCCTGTGCTTCTGCTTCAGAAGGGGCCTGCACTATAGGTATGCCAAGGGCTGTTAGTAATTGTTTTGATTCAGTAATTGTTTTGATTCCTGCACCATTGCAGGCGTTAGCCTGGATGTCATAGACGCGTATTTCCGCATGCCTTCAACATTTTTGCTCTCAACCGCTTGTGTATACGAAGCTGCTGCCTTATGCTTTGCAGCTTCTCTTTTTTGTTGAGTCACAAGCTTAAGCTCTGGTGACTTGCCGTCAAATATGTATACCAGATTGATGCCGAGCTGTACCAGTTTTAGGTTTCTTGTGAATAATCCCATAAGATGAGAAGTTATGTTTCCTTCAGCATCGGTAAGCGGCGTGCCGTCAGGCTGCCGGATAACAGCAAGGAATTGGTATATCCAGTTTGACGCATCCACTGCTATTGTCTTTCCTTTCAAATCCTTGAACTCAAGCTCGCGCAGAGTCAGTAATTCTGTTAGTTTTACCCCCATTGTAGCCTATATTGTAGCCTATGTTGCTCTGTATTCCGAATTATAGTATTGCTATTTTGAGGTCTCATTGATAGTCTCGTCAAAGCTGCTTGAAATGGACTGTCTTGAAGCTCTGCAGCATCTGCTGCGCCTTTTTATTCAGCTCACCTGTTGAAAATATAACAATAGAGGTGTTATGCAGCTGCGCCTTTGCCAGGGCCTCGCTGATATCTTTCTCAGTAATTGCTTTCTTATTTTTGGCAAGGTAATAGTAAGATATATCACCAAAAGGCGTTGGAAGCTGTATTAATCCTTCAGACTCACCATTCCTTTTCACTTCAGAGCTTTGTACAACAGCATGGTTCTCTCCAAAGAATTTTTGCACCTTCGCAGAAAATGGTCCTTGAGCTTCATTAATATTGGATTTTCGCTTTCCAGCCCGTTTTTGCTTGCCTGACCTTTCTTCAGAGGCTTTTGCAAGTACTGGAGAGGCAGAAGTCGGTAAAGTTTGGGTTGTGGCTGTAGTTCCTGCTATTTCTGTAGTGTGCCCAATGGGAGCATGCACGGCCTTTTCTATTTTTTCTTGAATCTGTCTGGCGGGGATCTGCGACAATTGGCTTCTGATAACTTGCTCAGCTTCCTGGGAATTAAAGGTATGCCATTTCCAGAATATTTCTGTCTGATTGTTGAAAGATACCTCAAGAGGCACTGCAAAATCCTTCAGGGACCTGAGCGCCACTCTTGTCACCGGCGCCTGCTGGATATCGCGCAGCACCCTTTTTTCCTTGAGCTGCTCAAATGCCTGCCTCTCTTTCTCATGCAGCTTGCCGGAATATTGCTCAAGCTGCGCTTCCTGCCCGGGGATATAATAGAGAGGGCTTCCCCCAATCTTTACAGAGGAAACCTTGAGTTCCTTCCGCGCAACCAGCTCAGAAAGCATTGCAGACGCAAATAGTATGTTGGTGCCTACTTCTTTTGCTATCTGTGAAGGTATGACTGGCCCTTGCGCCCTGACAAATGCGAGTATTTTCTCTCTGCTCATGTCGCAATTGATAGGTGTGGGTTATAAAAAGTTATTGATGGTGATCATGGGCGCATCCATCTGATCTCATAATATGTCACATCTCCTTCATCATCAACAATACCCACGAGCAATCTTTTCTTGGTGGAATGCGCCACCCTGTTTTTTGCAGCAAATTCGTGCCATGTCAAGTGCTCGCCTTCATGCACGGGGTATATAATCCAGCGCGCATGATCCTCTCCTGGCTTGACACCCCTGTCATAAACCCTAAAGTCAGCACCAAATTTTAAGGCGGTCTTGACAATATAACCCCTGTTCCTCATGTCTTTGTATACACAATATTTTATCCAGAAATCCTTGTCCACTTTCTCAGCTTTCTTCATGAAATTATCGGGCAGAACCTTTTTGCCACGCGCATCGTTCACATGCATCCTCTTTTTTTCCATCAGATAGTATGCCTCTATAAGTGATAGCTGCACCTTACCGTCTTCAAGCAGCGTCCCATACCTGCTCTGCTCATACAATTCTTTTGCCTCACCGGACGCTTCTGTAGTTACTTTCTGCTTTGAGAGCAGTGCTCGTATCTCAACCTTCTCCTTTCGCTCTTCTCCGTCTTCTTTCTTTTTCATAACATGAGGAGTTATCCGTGAGGTTAAAAAGGTTTTCACACTGATTTGTTTTCAATATAGTAGTAATATCATTCTCATTTTTGTGGATAAGTATATATAGCCTCGTTTCTCTGCTTGTGATATGTTCAACCTGACCTTTTTAGGTACATCTTGTATGAAGCCGACTAAGGAACGCAACCAGTTCTCGCTTTTTGTTAGTTATAAGAATAAAGGCATCCTGATTGACTGCGGTGAGGGGACGCAGCGCCAGCTCAAGCATGCGGGAATCAAGCTTTCAAAGATAAACAAGATACTTATCACCCACTGGCACGGTGACCATACGCTTGGCCTGCCCGGATTATTGCAGAGCATGAGTGCCTCAGATTACAACGGTACGCTTGAAATTTATGGCCCGAAGCAGACGAAAGAGAAGATAGGATACATGTTTAAGGCATTTGAGTTTGACAACAAGCTGGATCTTAAGGTTATTGAAGTAAAGCCGGGAAGGATATGGGAAGATGAAGAACTATTCATAGAAGCGCTTCCGATGAAACACAGTGTTCCCTGCAATGCATACATAATAAAAGAAAAGGACAGGTGGAAAATTAATGCATCAAGGATAAGGGAATTGGGTATTCCTTCTAGTATGGTCAGCAACCTGCAGGAAGGCCGGTCCATTAAGGTAAAAGGCAAGGAGATTAGGCCTGAGCAAGCGGCTACAATCCGCAGGGGACAAAGTATAGGAATTATCCTTGACACGGCTATGAATGAGAACTGCTATAAGGTTGCACAGGATGCGGATATTTTGGTATGTGAGGCAGTATACACGTCTGAGTTAGGTGAAAAGGCTGAACAATACCTCCATCTTACTGCAAAAGATGCGGCTTTGATAGCAAGCAAAAGCAATGTCAAGAGACTTGTACTTGCACATTTTAGCACACGTTATAAGAATACGCATGACCTTGAAAATGATGCCCGCACCTATTTTGATAATGTGATTTCTGCTGAGGATTTCTTGAAAGTGCAAAGTTAATATACCTGAAGTAAGATAAAATAGCCATGGCAAACAAGCACAAGGGCAGCAATGCCGAGCGTGAGCTTCTTCACCTGTTCTGGAGCAAAGGATGGGCTTGCAGCCGTGTTGCCGGCTCCGGCTCTTCCCACTATCCGAGTCCGGATCTTATAGTTGGCACCCCGTCAAGAAAATTGGCAATAGAGTGCAAGACTACAAAGGCCTCCCGAAAATATTTTCCGCTTGATGAGATAGACCAACTAAGAAAGTTTTGCGTGATGTTTGGCGCCGAGCCTTGGATTGGCCTAAGGTTTTCAAGGACAGAATGGCATTTTGTCGCGCTTGATGACCTTGATAAGACGCATACTGCATATTGCATCTCATTAGAGCAGGCTAAACAAAAAGGTATCTTGCTTGAAGAACTGCTTGAGCTTTTAGCGCTTCCTGCCCTTCCTTCTTCCTAGGGATCTCTCAATGCGCATCTCTTCCCTGAAAATTTTATTGGCGATACGCTCCAGATGCTCCTCCACGTTTGCCACGCGCCTCTCCATCAATACAAGAATTCTGAGTGAATAGACTATTGCCGCTAATGTGCCTATAATAACTGCGAGAGTAACCCCTTGAACGTCTAATGCCATGCTATCCCTCCCTTTTTTATATGATAAATAACTAACGTTGGACTAATGTAGAGTCTACGTGTTGTAGTATATAAAAGTTTTGAAATGAGAGGACGAGGGGGGATAATAGATAAAATGCTTTTAGATAATTTACTTGTACGGCCTGCAGCCTTCCCATTCTCTCTGGAACATTGATTCAATAGCGGCAGTAAAGAATGGTGTATTGACCCAGATTCCAGTGTCATAATTTGCGTGCACTTGCTTGTCATCAGATAGCATGAACGTTATCTCTTTCCCATCTATCATAACATACCGTGCAGGGTTTGCCTTGCTTCTTATCTCTGCAAATTTTGAAAGCTCCTTGGCAGCATCCTGGTTTTCCTTACCCAATGCAGTAAGGATCTTAACCTGCACTCCCCGCTCCTGCGCCCTTTGCAATGCTTTCCTGAGCGCCGCGCCTTTCCTGATAAGGCCCTGCGCAGTTGTTGATATAACTATGGACTGCTTAGCGTTCTTGAGCCTTGTTTCGAGGTGGGTGTACAGGTTTTCCCGCCCTTTTAATGAGCCGGATAGATCATAAGGCTCCACAAGCTCCAATCCTGTTGAATGTAGCAAGTTGAGTTCATCAAGGACCGTGCTTTTCTTCATATTATCTATTATTGCCAGCCTTTCGTCCGTGTTCACCTTAATTCTCTTTTTAACACGCTCAAAAACCTCTTCTGGAGGCACTGCAATATATTTTATAGGCTTGCCGACCTTTGTCATGACAAATCCTTTCTTTTCAAGGCTTTCTAAGACATCATAGCTTCTGCTCCTTGGCACATTGGCTATATCAGAAAGTTCGCCTGCTGTGCTTATGCCGCGGGAGAGCAGCGCTACCCAAAGCCTTATTTCATAAGAATTTAACCCAAAATCGCGTAATTTCCCTAATATTTCCTTTTGCATTATCATGTTTAATCGGATTATTACCTTATATTTAAATCTTTCTACAAAGTTGTTACTTTATAATAGCAACAGGTAGTGGTGGGTGGGTTTCTCTAGCTCCCCTTAGTTTCCTGTGCAACACTCTTCTCCTTCTTTAATATTAAAATATAGATATATGATATATAATATCAATATAATATATAAATATCTAAATATATAATATATAATAATAATCAATATAGAAAATAATAATATATAATAATAAAAAGTGACGGACATCCCGAAAACATCTCCATAAGAAACCAGGGGGGCACACCCTTTCCACAACATAAAACTTTAAATAACCCCTATTTCCTCTGGAACCATATGGCACAAAGGGGGTTGGCAGCATATTTTGAGCAGTATGTAAGCAACTACTCTACTTTCTTAAACAAAAAGGCGCTACAAACGAATTTTGTTCCTGACCAGATTGTGCATCGTGACGATCAAATTGAGCAGCTGGGAAAGATTCTTGCGCCCACACTCAAGAAAGAAAAGCCCTCTAACGTGCTGTTATACGGAAAAACCGGTACGGGTAAAACAGTAACCATAAAACATGTAACAAACCAATTGCTTTCGGTTGCTGAAAAGAGCAAGGCGCCCCTCAAAGTTCTTTACCTCAACTGCAAGCTAAAGAAGATTGCAGATACTGAATACAGGCTTATTGCCCAGCTTGCCCGCGACCTTAACAAGGCTGTTCCAGCAACTGGGCTGCCAACAGATGAGGTCTACAAGATATTCCATTCTGTAATTGATGAGAGAGAGCAGATAATCCTCCTCATCCTTGACGAGATAGATCATCTCATAAAACGTGCAGAAGATGAGATACTCTACAACCTGACCAGGATTAATGAGGAGCTCAAGCAGGCTCAGGTGGCTATCATCGGTATCTCAAACGATGCAAAATTTTTGGATAATCTGGATCCAAGGGTTAGGAGCTCGCTGTCAGAGGAAGGCATTGTTTTCCCCCCGTATAACGCGCTCCAGATCAAGGACATCCTTGCATACCGTGCTGGCATGGCGTTCAGGGAAAATTCTCTTGAGGCAGGTGTTATTGAAAAATGTGCCGCATATGCTGCAAGGGACCATGGCGATGCGCGCCGCGCCATCGAGCTGCTGCGTGTTGCTGCAGAGATCGCCGAGCGCAACGGGACAACCGCGGTAAGTCTTGAGCATATTGACGAGGCTGAGGAAAAGATTGAGCGTGACTATATCATAGAGATAGTAGCTACCCAGCCCAAACAGTATCAATGCATTACCTATGCCATCATCAAGTTGCTGCATGCAACCAAAGAACCTGTGCTGACAGGCGAAGTATATGATATATATCGGCAGCTTTGCAATCGTGTAGGTCTTCGCCCGCTGACGCAGCGCCGCATTTCAGATATTTTGGCAGAGCTTGACATGCTTGGTATTATCCAAGGGCGTGTAGTCTCAAAAGGGAGACACGGCCGGACGAGGGAGATAAGCCTTGCGACACAGCAGGAAGTAACTAATAAGATAAAGCAGATGTTAGAGGAAGAGTTAGACCTAACTTGAACACAAGCATAACTCTTCTCATCTTTGACCATGGAAGCAAGCCTAAGCAGGAGAAAAGAGCTTATTACGTACCTTCTTGCAAAGAATATTCTGGTTGACCAAGAGCTGCTTGCACTTACTAATGAGCTTGATTTTAACAGCATCAAGGAATTTCTGGAATCATATGACGGCAGCGAATCACAACTGATGTATGAGCTAAGGAAACTGAAACAAAGATTCATACCACACCCAAGGCCTGAATCAAACCTCATATCCAGCCCTGTTCAAGAATCCGAAATTCCGGTAGCCCATCTCCCTCGCGCCGCAGGCAATAATGTAAAAATCTTATTCTCCTATACAAAAAAACCAAAGCAGATTGAACTGCAGGATTTTGTTGCATACTATGTTAACAGGTTTACAGCTCTCAAAAAAATATTACAGGCGCGGCCTGAGCTGCAAAGTCCTTTATCCATTAATCGCCTGGCCGGCAAGCGTGACAGGGAGCCTGTTGCCATTATTGGCATGGTCAAGGATAAGGAAACAACAAAAAGCGGCGGCATAAGCCTTATCCTTGAAGACCTCACTGGCTCTGTCAAGGTGTTTGTGAACAAGAATAATAAAGAACTGTTTGGCAATGCCCAGGATATTGTGCTTGACCAGGTAGTAGGTATCGTCGGCGCTCCTGGCAACAACATAGTATTTGCAAACAGCATCATTGAGCCAGACATCAGCTTCCGTGAGCAAAAGAAAGCGCCGATAGAATCATATGCCCTGTTCCTTTCCGACCTTCATGTAGGCTCACGGCTTTTCCTCAGGGAAACATTTGAAAGGTTCCTTGCATGGATTAATGGGGGTAGTGGAAAGCAGCATGAATGGGTATCTAAGATAAAATACATTTTTGTTGCAGGTGACATAGTGGATGGCTGCAGCATTTATCCAGGCCAGGAGAAAGAGTTGGAGATACCCGATATCTATTCCCAGTACAAGGAATGCGCTGCTCTGCTGTCCAGAATTCCCAAGCACATCACCATCATTATCTCTCCTGGAAATCACGATGCCATGCGCATCTCCGAGCCGCAGCCTGAGCTCTACAAGGATTTTGCAGCTGATCTCTGGAAGCTTGAAAATGTTGTCATGGTTTCCAATCCCGGAATGGTAAATATAGAATCTGCGCCCGGCTTTCCGGGATTTGATGTCCTTATTTACCATGGCTACTCTTTTGACTACTACATTGCCAACGTGGAATCTATACGGAACAATGGAGGATATGACAGACCGGATTTAATCATGAGATTTATGCTCAAGAAACGGCACCTTGCCCCAACACACACTTCCACCCTTTATATCCCGGATCCCGAGTCAGATCCTTTAGTTATTGATAAAGTCCCCGACATTTTTGTTACTGGCCACCTGCATAAAGTTTCTGCCCGCGCCTACAAGCATGTAACCCTCATCTGCGGCTCATGCTGGCAGGACAAGACTCCATTCCAGGAAAAGCTTGGCCATAATCCTGAGCCAGGCAGGGTTCCAGTGCTGAATTTGCAGACGCGTGAATTGAGGATATTGAGGTTTTAGAATGGTAGCAGCTTCAAAACAAATGCTTGCATATTTTGAGGAGATTGATCGGAAAACAAAGGAGGCCTACTCTGTAGCAGAAGCTGCGCGCTCGCTTGGTTTTGACCCTGAAACGCATGTTGACATCCCTGTCGCAATTGATATGGCAGAGCGAGTTGAAGGCCTTGTCTCGGCGGTTTGCCCTCAAATAAAGGGCAAAGGCATCCCGAAACGCCTGAGGGAGCTTGAGCAGCAGTACAGTGTGCTTGACTGGCGTATCTCATTGGTCATAGCGCTGGAGATTGCGCAGGAAAAGTTCTGTACTTTTTCCAATAAGCTTGAGGCAATGGAAGCCGGGATTAGGGTAGGGTTTGCATATCATACACTTGGGACAGTTGCTTCACCGTTAGAGGGATTCACTAACCTTAAGGTGAGGAAACGGAAAGACGGTAAAGAATATCTTGCTATATGCTACTCAGGCCCAATCCGGAGCGCGGGTGGCACAGGCGCCTCAGTATCCGTGCTTATTGCAGACTATATCAGGAAGCAGATGGGGTATGATGTATACGATCCGACGGATGAGGAGACTAAGAGAGCTGTCATTGAGATGTATGATTATCATGAGCGCATCACCAACCTACAATACTTGCCTAGTGAGAAGGAGATCGTATTTTTAGTGCAGCATGTTCCTGTGCAGATTGACGGCGACCCTTCTGAAACTATTGAAGTATCTAATTATAAGTTTCTGGGACGGATAGAGACCAACCAGATAAGGAACGGTCCGTGCCTTGTCCTTGGCGAATGCATTGCGCAGAAGGCAGTCAAGCTGTGGAAGCAGCTTTCCCGCTGGGGCAAGGATTTTGGCCTTGAGCATTGGAATTTTCTTGAGATATTTATTGCAATTCAGCGCGAGATCAAGTCAAAAGGCAAGATAACAGGCGACAAGAAAATTGGGCCCGACCATACGTTCATGGTTGACATGATTGCAGGAAGACCCATCCTTACATATCCTATGCGCTATGGCGGATTCCGCCTAAGGTATGGCCGGACGCGGACATCAGGTTTTTCCTCGTACGCCATCCATCCTGCTACTATGCACATCCTTGACAAGTATATAGCGGTCGGCACTCAGCTCAAGCTTGAGCGTCCTGGGAAAGCAACTACAGTTACTTCCTGCGATTCAATTGAAGGTCCTGTTGTCCTTCTGCAGAACGGCTCAGTGCTGAAGCTGCAGGATGAACGTGAGGCCCGCAGGTTGGCTAAGGAAATCAAGGAGATATTGTACTTAGGTGACATCCTAATCAACTATGGCGACTTCTTAAACAGGGGTCATCCATTGGTGCAGCCAGGATACTGTGAGGAATGGTGGGCGCAGGAACTGGAATCCTCATTTGCACAAGCCCAGTACAGGCAAGCCAATATAGGCAATATAGGGCAGCAGGAACAACTGCAGCCAGATTATTTGCGCCTTCAATCTCTAATCTCAAACCCTCTTACAATTCTGCCCAGTTTGAGTTTTGATGAGGCATATAATATCAGTAAAACCTACAACATCCCGCTTCATCCGCAATTTACATACTACTGGACGGCCATCTCATTGGAAGAATTTGCAGCATTAAAGGTCTGGTTCACCCAAGGCGCAATTGTGGGGGAGCCATCCAGCTACAATGACATAGAAAAAATAGTCTTGCCCTTCCAGGAAGGGCCAAAACGCACACTAGAGATACTTGGTATTCCCCACATTTTAGTGCAGCTGGAGTTTATAGTGCTTGAGGGTGATGTTGCAAAAACAATGTACACCATCCTGTCTGCCGCGGGACCTGCCGGCATGGCCGACAGTGTTCTGGGGACAGTTGAAAAAGCCATGGGTATCAGGATAATGGATAAGGCAGGAATCTTCATCGGAGCGCGCATGGGCAGGCCCGAAAAGGCTAAACTTCGGAAGCTGAAGGGATCTCCCTCAGTGCTTTTTCCCGTTGGCGAGGAAGGAGGCAGGATGCGAAGCTTCCAGGCAGCGCTTGAAACTGGTTTTGTAGAATCAAGCTTTCCCAATTTTTACTGTGCAGCATGCGCCCTTGACATGGTTGCCGCAAAATGCTATCGCTGCGGCAGCCAATGCCTGCAGCAGTATTTCTGCAAGATATGCGGCTATGGGTCTGACCCTGAATGCCGGCATGGACGCGCCTCAAAATTCTCAACAAGGAAGATTACCATCGGAAAATTATACGAAGCTGCAGCAGCAAAGGCAGGCAACAAGGTAGTGCCTGACAATTTTAAAGGAGTCCGTGGAACCTCAAATAAAGAGCACGTAACTGAACATCTTCTCAAAGGCATCCTCCGCGCCAAGCACGACATCTGTGTCAACAAGGATGGGACCACTAGGTATGACATGACTCAGCTCGGCATAACCCATTTCAGGCCAAAAGAGATTGGTTTGGGCATTTCAAAGGCTCACGAGCTGGGGTACACAATTGATATCCACGGGAAAGAATTGGCAGCAGATGATCAAGTGCTTGAAATCAAGCCGCAGGATATCATCCTCCCTTCTGGTTCTGAATCAACCAATGAAGGCGCAGGCAAGGTTCTGATGCGCATTGCAGAATTTTCAGATGACTTGCTGGAAAAACTGTACGGTCTGCCGAGGTATTACAATTTGCAGAACGAGGAGGATTTGATAGGCCACCTAGTGTTGGGCATAGCCCCGCATACCTCCGCCGCGATCGCTGGCAGGATCATAGGCTTCAGCAAGACCCAGGGATTCTTTGCCCATCCAATGTTTCATGCAGCCATGCGCCGGGACCTTGACGGCGATGAGAGCTCAATTATCCTGCTGATGGACGCCCTGCTCAACTTCTCCCGGCAATACCTGCCGCATCATCGCGGATCAGTGCAGGACGCCTGCTTGGTCATGACCTCTCGCCTGAATCCTGCGGAAGTTGATGACATGGTATTTGACATTGACGTTGTCTGGAAATATCCACTTGAATTCTACCATGCCTGCCAGCGCGGTAAACACGACATCAAGCTTGAAAAGCTAGGCGACAGGCTTCATACTCCCCTCCAGTACGAGGGCATGGGGTATACGCATGAAACTTCAAATATCAATAGTGGAGTGCTCTGCTCAGCCTACAAGACCATTCCCACTATGGAAGAGAAGCTGCAGGGGCAGATGGAGCTTGCACGGAAAATACGCGCAGTTGATACAGCAGATGTTGCAAAATTAGTCATTGAAAAGCATTTCCTGAAAGACATAAAAGGGAATCTTAGGAAATTCTCCACCCAGGAATTTCGCTGCTCAAAATGCAATGAGAAGTTCAGGAGGCCTTCATTGCAGGGAAAATGTGACGCATGCGGCAGCAAGCTCATATTTACAGTCACTGAAGGCTCAGTCATTAAGTACCTTGAGAGTTCGGTAAACCTGGCGCAGGTATATGATGCACCTCCTTATCTCAAGCAAAGCCTTGAAGTCACTAAGCGCAGGATAGAAGGCGTATTCGGCAAGGCAAGCGAGCGCCAGGAAGGGTTGACTGTATGGTTCAGCCAGTAATTCAAGCTAGAACTCCAAAATGACGTTGGCATAAGGTATTCCCTTGATTCTGCACACATTCTTCTTTGAGATGACTGCAAACTTTGCCAAGACTGCTATGCTTTTCCTGCCAACAGCATTCACAGTGTAAATATCTTTCAGGATTTCCAGGAGTTCTTTTTCGCTGATCACATCCCCCTTATAGAATTGTGATGTAAGGTCAAGCTGCAGCTTCCCTGCTTCAAACCGTTTTCCCAGCAGATTTTTGTCGCAGAGCGCAAGCACTTTTCTGCCCTGAAGAGCATGTATTTTTGCAATCATGCTAAAAGGCCTTCTTGATATGCTGCTTTGCCCCGCACGCCTGGCATTTGAGGAACATCACATTTCCTTCCCTGAAAATTTTTGTGTCAGGCTTGCCGCAGTCAGGGCATACTACGTATGATTCAGCATATTCCTTTATCTTGTCATTGATGCGCGAGGCGCTTACCTTGGTGCCGATTATCAATAGGTTACCCTGCAGCTCTCCGGGTGTTGCCAGTTCCTTGAGTATAAACTTAAGCAGATGTGAAGGCTCACGCATGAGTGTTGAGGCTATCTGGCTGAAATTGCTGATAACAGTCTTGTTTCCCTGTATATGCCCAACCACTTTAGGTATCTCAAATCGCTCTTTAGCAAGCACTCGCTCCGGCAGCTGCTTCTTTCCCATATCCAAAAGCTCCTCATAATCCATACCCTGCAGGAAACAATAGCCCTATTTAAAGGTAATGCACAGGGGGCGTTATTGAAAAGTTCGAAGTTGGCATCAATTTGTGAAGCTTATCTGATAAAGCTTGGAGCAATGTTCGGGGTTCCAGAGAGAACATTGCCAACAAATTCGCTTATAAAGCTGAACCGATGCCAACCGAAGCGAATGCTGAGGGACTTTTCAATAACGCCGCACAGGATGCACGGGAAGGCATAGCCGAACGCCGAACAATCAGGCTTGCGCATTCAATCAACCAACAAAGTATAAATAGTCCTGCTTTCAGGAGAAGCATATGGTAATTGAATCCCTTATCAGGCCGCGCAAGGCAGAGCAAAAGCCTTGGAAGCTGCTGTTCATCGGCTTTTTCTACTGTTCAATCGCCTTGCTCTTGTCATTGTGGGTATTTGAGCGCCATGCAGACCTGGTCACCGTATTCCTTACAGTGCTTGCAATTGTCCCCCTTTTTTACTTTACTATCCGCTACGAGGAAAAGAAAGATATGCTGATGTCCGGCGAAAAGAACCTGCTCAAAGAGCATGGCAGAGCCATCACCTTCCTCATGTTTCTCTTTATAGGCATCACACTGGCCATCACGTTTTGGTATACTATATTGCCTGCTCCTTATACCAACTCCTTGTTTGGCATCCAGCAGCAGACCATCTCTGATATCAATTCACAGATCAGCGCAAAGGCAACAGGAAATGCCATAGCGCATTTTGGAATTATGATGAGGATTTTGTCTAATAACGTCAAAGTCCTGCTTTTTGTCCTTATATTTGCCCTGGTGTATGGTATAGGTGCAATCTTTATCCTGACCTGGAATGCTTCAGTCATCGGCGTTGCCATGGGCAACTTCATCAAGGCTGAGCTGGGCTCTGCAGCGCAAACCTTTGGCCTGAGTTCAGTATCAGCATACCTGCAGGCCGCCTCATTCAGCATTATGAGGTACTTCACTCACGGTTTGCTGGAGATTGCTGCTTACTTCATCGCGGGCCTGGCCGGCGGCATAATTTCAATAGCAATCATCCGCGGCGACTTCCGCACCAAACAATTTGAAAAGATTCTGGTGGACACTCTTGACCTGATTGTCATAGCTCTTGCCATCCTCGTGTTTGCCGCGTTTGTAGAAGTATATGTCACGCCGCAGTTATTTTAAGGTGTGTAGGCTAATTCAAAAATAACATCTTCACTATTCTAAGACCTTGACCCTCCCCGGCTGCACTTCAAATATCTCGCCGTGCTCCAGCAGCTTGGACACATACGCTTCAGCTCCTTCGCCAAACTTTTCAGTCAATACAGAAAGCGCAACACCATTTCCAGTATCAAGCTTCTTGATAGAATCGTATATCTCCTGCCCATCAGCCATCTGCTCAACTGTTTCTATTGCCACAGCCTGCTGCACAGGAATTTCTTTCTGCAGCTCAGCTGCCCTTAACCGAAGCCACCCATTATCAGTAAGCTTGCGCGCGATCTCAACTACAATATACCTTTCTTCATTTATCTCCCTCACCTTTCCAATAACCAGCACAAGATCGCCTGCAACATAAAACGGCAGCTTGTTAAAAGAGCGTACCATGATGCTGCCAGTGCCATCGTCCAGCAGCCACATAGTCTCTGATATAATCTCAACCAATATCCCTATAAGGTTCACTCTCAGAATTTTCCTGCCATTTTCGCTCAGCAAAAAACTAGGGGCATTATCAGTCCTCAGAAAAGTGCCATTCAATAGTTCCTTTACGCTAACCTTGTATGCAGTTGCCCGCTTTAATTCTTCATCAGCCATTATTCCAGCCTTTCACTCAAACCAGCTGCAGGTATCCTCGCTTAGGTTCAAACACATCGCCTGATCTGCGTAACTTATCCAGTACATCCTCCGTCTTTGTCTCATCTATCCCCTTTTCCCGTGCAGCTTCTACAACTTCCTGCACCGGGATCTGCTTCCCAAACCGCTGCTCCAGCTCATGCAATATCTCTTTTACCGTGAAAATTGCGCTCCTCTGCGAAGCGCCAACGCCTGTCGCAATCCGGTCAATATCAATCTTCCCTGTTTCAGGGTCAAGCCCGACCTGTAATAGGCAGTATTCAAGCAGTTCAATCGCCTTTTTTGCATCCCTTCTTGTCACCTTATCATCAAGCCGCACGCGTGCTGCCGCCTCGGAAAGCCTCACGAGCGCATCCAGCTGCCGCGCAGATATTGGAATAGCATGAAAACCTTCCTCTCCTCCGCCGCTCATCCGCATCTTGAGATAATAGCTCTTGATCTCTTCCATAGCCCCTTCTGTCAGCCTTGGCTGCAGTCGCTGCTTGGCAAATGCAAAATATTTCTTCAGCAGTTTAGTCGGGATTTCCTGCTCAACCTTCTCAGGCGCATGGTGCAGGTTTAGTATATGTTCTGCCATCAATTCATCACTCTCCCTGTTAGGCAAATCTTTGATTGGAAAGATAAGATCAAACCTATTAATAAGCGCAGGCGGCAAATCTATTTGCTCGGCAATAATGCCGTATTGGTCAAATCTTCCAAGTTTAGGGTTTGCAGCCGCAAGTACAGTAGTCCTGGCTATAAGCGTAGCCTGCACATTCGCCTTTGAAATGCTGATAGTCTGGTTTTCAAGTGCTTCATGCATAGCGCTTGAGTCCTCCTTGCTCATTTTGTCTAATTCATCGATGCAGCAAATCCCGTTTGAAGCAAGCACCATGGCCCCCGCCTCCAGGCTCCACCCTTTCAGGAATTCATCCTTGACAACTGACGCTGTTAATCCTGCGGCTGAAATCCCCTTTCCGGAGATATATCTGCTTTTAGGTGCCACAATATTAATGCGCTTTAGAAGCATGGATTTTCCAGCTCCAGGATCTCCAACAAGCAGGATATGTATATCCCCGCGCTTGATGCTGCCATCGCTCCCGACTTTATGCACGCCCCCCATCATCTGCAGCACAAGCGATTCTTTTATCTTTTCATATCCATAGACGGATGGCGCAATGCTGCCGGCAAGCTTCTGCATTATCCTTTGGTCTTCCCCAAGCTTCTTTATTGCAGCCTCTTCCTCTTTTGAAATAACAAGGTCGTAGAATGTCTCATCAATAGCCTCAACATTATTTGCCTCAATCTGCAGGTCAAACCTCACTGATTTTGTGCCCTGGCTGTTAAGGGTGATCGGGACTTCTTTCACTATGCCCAAGACCCTTACTTTAGTCCCCGGCGCGCTCCTTTTCTCGCTTAGCGGGCTTACAAGATCATCCTTCAGGAATACGCCGATTCGCTTTGGCTGCTCGCCCCCTTCCATGCTCTCATGCGCCTCCTCAAGCACCAGTTTCTGCGCATCCACCAGCTCTTTACCAAGAAGCACAAACTTCCCTTTCCTGCCGCAGCTGCACCTGCTTGGTTCCCTAAACGTATTTTCAAGCTGCAGTATTGGTATGATATTACCGCACTGAGGGCATTCAAACCTTGCAGAAACCACCTGCGGCCTCACATCTGACTTCTGCCGCACAATTCCCTCAACAAGTAAGAATTTGCCGATATGCAGGCTCCTGATATTGCTGATCATGAGCCGCTGCGCTGCAGGCAGATTTACAAACCTGATCTTGAATCTTGTTATATTCCCAAGGTCAAACTCATGAAACGCCAGCTCGGCATTCTGTATTACCTCATCCGGCCTTTCCAGAAGCTCGTCTGCAAGCTCAGGCTCAAATGCAGCCAGTTTTGCAAAATCAACCAGCAGGAAATTCTCTCCTTTCCTGATCTTCTCTAGAATCTCAGCGTGATAATACTCATCAAAGAACTGATAAAACTGCCTCGCAAATTGAACCTCTTCCACGTAAACCACCTAATGACTATGCTATAAATGTATTGCATCATACCAGTATGTTGCCTTACCCCTTTATAAGCCTCACGCGGGGATGTCCAGTGTCCAGTGCCCTATGCCCCGACCTTTTTCAGGTTGGCAATCAGCTTGTCCAGTGCTATCTCAACCTCTTTCTCGCTCTTTGTGCCAGTGCAGACAACCTTGCCGTTGCTGAACAGCAGGAAAGTTGCCTTGGCCTCATCAAGCTTGTAAACCAGACCAGGGAACTGCTCCGGCTCGTATTCAGTATTATCCAGCTTCATGGCCAGCGTATTAAGGTTCAGGTCCATGCCCACGCTTCCTGAAGCCACAATATTCTGTATCTTTACCTCTGGCTTTATAGTGATCTTGACCTTTATCTTTTCCAGGCTCTTGATGATTTTTGAGATTGACTCATGCACCTTATCCATGCTTCTTGCTCCAGTGCACACGATCTTGCCTGAGCTGAAAATTAATGCAGATGTTTTCGGCTCCTTTATCCTTATGACAAGCCCTGGGAACTGCTCAGGATTGTATTCAGTATTTGACAGAGTAGCTGCCATTTTCTCAAGCGGGATGTCATGCTTTAGAGATGTAGAGACTACTATATTGACAACCTTGATTTCTTTCTGAGATTTTTGTTGTTTTTTAGCCATATGGCCATAACCCCCAAAAAGCCTGCAAAGGCCCTGTTTATAAAGGTATTTTTAAAGGATTTATAAATACTTTCATTTCTAAACGCATAGGTCTATTTTGATATACCCCCTTCCTTTCCGGTGTAATAATGGCTATAACCATTATCTAAAGCCTTAATACAGCTTACATAACCTTTAATATATCCTGCCTAATTACCTTCATATATGAGCCATCTAATGAAACCCCGCATCATTATCCGCTATAATGAAATTGCCATAAAAGGCAGGAACCGCAGCATGTTTGAGAAGCAGCTTGCCGCAAATATTCAGGAGGTGTGCAATGTCAATAACATTGAATGCTCTCTTCAGAGAAAGAACACCAGAATCATAGTGCACATTCCTGATCCCGTATACGCCGCCAGGCAGGAGGAACCTATTAAGAATGTCTTTGGCATCTCCTCTTTTAGCTATGCTCTTGAAATTCCGAATGATATTGATGCTATAAAAGAGGCAATCACTACGCTCTTGAAAGGCAAAGATTTCTCAAATAAGACATTTAGGGTGAGCACCAGGAACGTAGGCAACAAAAGAGGCACTGACAGCTTTGCTTACAACAAAGTTTTTGGAGCTTTTATAGCAGGAGCAACGGGCATGAAAGTCTCGCTCAAGGATTTTGATTTAGAAATTGGCATTGAAGTCATGGATGATCTTTGCTATGTCTTTGACAATCGCATTCAGGGATACGGCGGCCTGCCGCTTGGCTCACAGGGAACTGTCTATTGCCTGATTGAAGACGAGAAATCTATAGTGGCAGCATGGTTCATGATGAAGCGGGGCTGCGAAGTAATTTTAGTATTAAATGAAACTAGCAAACAGTCTGAATTAGCCAACAAATTAAATAAATTCAATAATTACAATCTTTTGCAATTTCTTCCATTAACAGATATTCCAAATAAAGCCGTAATAGTTACAGGGGCAACACTTGGGCAGAAATCAGAAGCAAATTCAAATAATATAGTTCTAAAGCCATTGATTGGGAAATCAAAGGAAGAAATAGAAAGCATATTAAAGACACTCTCTTAACTTTCTTTTATGCAGGTACAAACTCTTCTGAAAAAAAGACTCAGCCTTAAACAGATAATAGTTTTGGTCATAGTTCTTTCTTCGGTAAGGGTTGTTCTTGAATGGATGTTGTTGACATACCCTATTGAGCTTGACGGTACGCAGGATTATATCAGATTTTATTTAGAAAATGTATATTATTTTATCATAGCTTTTCTTCTCATATCCGTTGCTCTATCTCTCATAATTAAAAAATCATTTATTGATGTAGCTAATTTTGGTGCTAGGATGTACATGGTCATCCTTCTTCCACCCTTGCTTGATTTCTTTATTTTCAATCGGACAGCAGGATACGTATATGCTACAATCCCAAACTTTTTAGGCAACTTATTTACTCTTTCGATAGTGCAGGGAGACGCAAGCTATGGAATAATTCTAGAGCTTATCCTAGCTTTATCAGGGGTATCTTGGTACGCATTTACTAGAAGCAAATCCCTGCTGCGGACAGCTGCCGCAATTTTTGCAATTACGCTCATAATTACCATACTTTCGACTCCAGATATCTTTTTCGGAGAAGGCAAAGGGGATTTTTACTATGACTATTTCCTTCCTGCTTACTATTTCCTCCCGCTTCTTGTTTTATCTTCTATTCTATATTACAATGCGAATAATAAAAATAAGAAAAAGCTTTGGGCAATGCTTTTTGAATTAAGGCCAGGCCGAGCAGTCAAATTTATGATTGTGGCAGCTCTCGGTGTTTTAGCAGCCTACTCTTTCGGTTATTCAATTAACTGGTACAATGCGGCATACGCCATCATTGCAATATTTTTTGTAAGACAAAGTGCAGTAGCGTTAAACGATATTTATGATTATAGTATTGATAAAATAAGCAATGCTAAAAGGCCCCTTGTCAAAAAAACACTGGAAAAACACGAACTTAAAAACATTGCTTTGATATGCTCAGCATTTGCAATCTCCCTCTCAGCAATTATTAATTTAAAAGTCCTTTTCATAGTACTCATAGGCCTGCTGTTTGGAGTTCTATATTCTGTCCCCCCATTTAGGTTGAGAAACAACTTACTTGGTCATTTCATTATAGCATTAAGCCTGCTTATATGTTTGGCCTCCGGATTTCTTATAACCAATGATGCCTCAAAAATTCTTAGCAGTCTCAATTTAAAATTTGGAGCATGGCTCTTGATAACAGGCCTTAGCTCTTCCTTCTCAAAAGACTTCAAAGATATTAAAGGCGATAGCAAGGAAAAGATAATTAACTTATATACCCTCCTTGGGAGAAATAAAGGGAAAAAGATCGTTACATATTTACTGTTTTTTTCTTTCTTGATTCCATCGCTATTCATTCAGAATCCCGCCTTTATCGCAGGTTCAGCGGCAACTGCAATCGCAACAGCCTTCCTATATTATAAAAAAGGGGATGAGCGGCCTGTATATCTGATGTCCAGCATTTTTGGCATTATTGTGTTCTATATGCTCTATATGGTTTGAAAGAACTCTATTTAATGTCAGAATTCCACCATTCTAAGAATGGTGGTTCTTGGCAAATTCATTTAGATTCAACTTCTGTATCCAAAATTCCTTTAGCATAATATACTGGTTGGCTATAAAGATGGATAACCGGATTGGTATCAGTTGAGATAGGCACAGTATTATTTTCCAGGAAGCTGGTTAAATATTCAGGCATGTAAAATATCTCCTCATGTTTATCGCTGTTGTACCATTTGCTGTATATCTTATTTTTAACAATTTTCAAATTTGTGGTCTTTGAAGCTATTATATATCCTGTATTGCCCATTGAGGGTATCTGAACAGTATAAGCCTCTGCATTCGGAAATATGCTCCTAATTGCATTATAGGTTGAGGCATATGCGAAAAGGTAATGGTATGGAGAGTTTGTCTGTGTCACCATTACGCCGTCATCTTCTAGAGAATTATGCACTAATTGGTAGAATTCTTTGGAATAAAGGGCTGCCAATTCTATCTTTTTAGGGTCTGGCAGATCAATAATTATGATGTCATACTTATCCTTATTATTGGCTAAGAAGTATCTTCCATCTTCAATAAAGGTATTTACACGCTGATTATCAAGTGTTCCTTTATGCACATTTTTCAGGTAATTCTGGGATACATCAATAACCTTTTTATCCAATTCTACATGATCAATTTTTGTAGCATTAAATTTTAAGATTTGATATAAAGCCCCGCCATCACCTCCGCCAATAACTAATATCTTCTTGGGATTGGGGTGGACCGCAAACGCAGGTAAGACCAGGAATTCATGATAAATAAGCGAATCATAATCCGATACCTGCAAATCGCCATTGATGTATAGCTGATTCCCGAAATATGGGGAATTTGCTATTATAATGGACTGAAACGGGCTTATTGTGGAATATATGGTTTCAGCATAATAAAAGTCTTTTTTATCATATATTGAATTAAAGAAATTAAGGTCCTGTTTATAGAAATTTTCTTTATTCAACATAACAGCTGCACCAATAAAAATCATCAGTATTATAATTAAAGGTAAGTAAGATCTCAAATCCCTGGATTTTATAAAAAGCATAATCCCAAGTATAGCAGCAAAGATATTCAATACGCCGCCGAAAATCATGGCGCCATAGAATCCTAAGATAGGTATTATTATTATTCCGGATAAAAAGGAGCCTAATACGCCCCCGAAAGTGTCAGAAAAATATACAAATCCAGTTGGATGTGCAGGTTTGCTTCCATATGTCAATATCCTTACAGCTAATGGGATTTCCACGCCCATTAAAAATGTGGGGATTAACACAAGTAGCAGGATCAAAAAGAACTGCCCGAATGATCTTGAAGACAATAGCGCTATCTCTTTAATCATGGGCATGGATGTAAAGGCAAATAAAGCAATGACGATTTCTATAAAAACTAGGATTAGCACATGGTTTACCTTTCTCTTTGACAAAATCCCGCCGAATAAGCCCCCAAGTGCCAAACCTAGCAGGAATGTTGAGAGTATAATAGCTATAGAAGTCTCAGTTGCTCCTATTATTGTTGAAAACACCAGCAGTAGGACAACCTCATAAAGAAGGCTTGAAAAGCCTGTCAAGAACATTATAAGGAAAATCATGCAAAAATCTGCTTTCCTATTTCCAAACAAATATCCAAATCTCATAATCGTATGGTTTTTAACTTCTTTATCTTTCCGTTAGTGTATTCTGCAATCCTCCTAACAGCCTTGAGCCCCATGCCCTTTCCCCCGCAAGTAAACAAATCAAAGGCAATTGAGTCTTTTTCAGGCCATGTGTGTATTATGAGATGGGACTGTGACAAAATAAAACAATAAGTAGCTCCTTTATTTGAGCTAAATCTATAGGAAGCCTTTCTGACTATCTTTAGCCCTGTCAAATTCGCAGCTTTAGTTATTTTCTGGTCTATATTGGACAAGTCTAGATTTTTGCCATTAATTACCCCTATAATATGTGTCCCTAGCATAAAAATAAGGAATTATACTTTTTTTATAAAACTTGCCAAATTCTCAGTATCGGAATTTTAAATAGGAATATTTAAATAACTATAAAAGCAATCTTTTAACAATGTGCAAAAAAGCGGTGATTAAGGTTAGTTTGAGGTTTGTTCTCATAATTCTTATAATTGTTCTATTTTCGCTTGCACTTTCTTATTCCTTGACTGACCTGTATCCAAATTGCGGATGTTTCTTGGAAAATATTAAAACAGAAAAAGCCTATATAAAATCGCAGCTAAGGCATGAAAATGACAGGGTATATTTGGATCAGGACGAGTATGTTGCCAAAAACGGGATTAAGAAAGAATTTCTTATAGGCGTCATAAATAAATTTGATAATAATGTTAATCTGCGTGTTGACATCAAAGAGGTCAATTCTTCCAAAAATGCTGATGTTATAAAATCAGGGCTATTTGAATATGATTATGAGCAATTTATTTTAGAGCCTAAGGAGATTAGGTTATTCCCCATATATTATCATAATGACGGATTTATCGGCCGTACAAAGTTTGTAGCTTATGTAAGAAACATAGATTTCCCTTATGGAGACTCAATGTATAATTATTCACATATAAGCATATACATGAATGTAGAGCCATAAAAAATGAAAGCAAAAGGGATATGGTTGAGTTTGCTCATAATTGTACTGGCCTCCGCAATAGTTATAGGCAAGAATAACCCCCCTCCCCCTCCCCCGCCATGCGGCGGAAATGGTGAGAACTGCTGCAGCGGCACAAGCTGCAATTCCGGTTTAGTATGCCTCACTGGAAAATGCCAGGTCCCGCCTCCATGTTTCACCTATAGCCCGGGCTGCTATGACCAGCGGGACGAGTTCTCTTCCTTTGGAACATTGACTATAGACGAATTCAAGATCTATTATTCCCAGCAGGCATGCATTGAGGGAAACCCTGAAAAGTGCAAATGCACAGTCCCTGCAACTGCAGCAGGCAGCGGCCAAAGGAATCCAGATGACTCAAATCAGGCATGCTCATGCATTGCAGAATCATTCTGGGACACCACAAAGAGGTGCTGTGATAAATCAACAGATAAGTACTGTGTGGGCAGCAGAGGCTGCTTTCAGGGCAAGGATCAGGGCAACTGCGGCACTGACAACTGCGTCGGCCCGACGCAGTTCAATGATTTTGGCCAGGTAACTGTGACTGATAATGAAGGCTGCACTGCCTCAGGCTCTGACACTGGAAAGTGCGGCGAGGACCTCGCTTTGGTAAGTGCCTGCTCAACCTCCACTTTAACTACTTACCGCTGCACAGGCCAGGATAGTGAAAAGAAGACAGTTGACTGCAACGCATACGATTCAACCAATGAGAACAGGCCAGTAGTTTCAGGCCAGCCATCCTGCGATGGCCAATGCGGCAATGGCGGGGTGTGCAGCGCTCGCGACTATAGCTGTGCATCAGGCGGCTGCGCTTTTGATCCTGTAAACTTGGATACCTCAGAATTATGGTGCAGCTCTTGCGATGGCACAGAATGGCAGATAGGCGGCCCGCAGGAGGCCGAGCATGCCTGCTGCGGCGATGATGCAGACGAGTACATTACCGCAGCTCAAGGCGATCTTGCTGACGGCACTTTATCCTGCTGCCCCAGCAGCACAGACTGCAGCTTTAACAGCAACTGCTTCAGCTCAGGCTCCTGGTCAAACACTTCAAATAATTTCTACTGCGACAACAGTGTATGGAAAGATGGCGATTCAAGCCAGGAATCCTGCGTTTCAGGCGGAAAAAGCTACACTTGGACAGGCACAAGATGCTGCGGCGATGATTCTGGTGAATACTACAACGAGCCGAACAGGACAATAGCCTGCTGGAACGGAATTCCAGTATTCTCAAGAAATTATGTCACAAGCAACACAAATCCTGTTCAAAAAGAGGTCATGAGCATTAATGGCACGTTTGAAGGGTGCAAGACTGATTCAGGCTCTATAGCTGCGCTAAGGGATTCAATAACAAGTACCCAGCTCGTGCACAGCAATCCGCTCTGTACAGTCCTTCCAAACGGCTTCCAGCAGGGCCAGCATGCATTCTGCTCAGCCGCAGGCATATGGAACAGGTCTGCTGAGCTTAAGAATTCCTTGAAGACATTTCCTTGGGACAATGCAGTTGCCCAGAAGACTGAATGCTGTACTCAGGAGCAATGCTGGGACGGCTTTAAGTGCCTCAACGATCAATCGACCTCAGCATCAAGCACCGCAACCAACGGCCAGCGCTGCATCAATGGCGAATGGTCTGAATCTCCTGTAAAGAAGAACTGGGACGAAACCGCAACAGGCTTCTGCCCCAAAAAGAGCCAATGCCTGGTTAATCCTGGAAGCAAGAACAGCAGGCACGGATTGCTGGAAAACTTCACCCAGGATTTCTCGGTGGCGCTCAACAACAATATCCAGTGCATCAACGACACGCAATACATAGGCGACAATTACTGTGAAGACGGCAACTGGAGCTCGCGCACCAAGCTTCTTGCAATAGCTATGCTGGATAATGCAGAAATCAGCAGCGGCGCAGATTACACTCTTTACTGCGACACATTCACCAACGTGCTTAATAATTATGAATATTCCTTGCCTAGCGGCTTCAGCGTCAAGACAGATGTCATAGCGAGCTGCAGCATAAATGGTTCCCAATTGCCTTGCGCCAACAATTTCTGCGTCATCAGGCAAGGCAGCAAGGTACTGCTCGGCACGACCCTTAACACCGTCATCAATAAGCAGCCTTCTATCCTTGAGACCTTTGACCTGCCTGCAAGCTTCTGCAACAACGCATTGGTTAATGACGGCCAGTTCCACGCGTGCAGCAGCCCTATCGTCTGGTATGACAACAGGGAAAAGGCAGTCATCTTAAGCCAGACACCCATTAGCCTTACTCCTCAGCTCAATTTTCTTGAGAAATTTGTACAGCTTGTCAAGCAGCCCTTTGCCCTGCTCTTCGGCAAAGTCTTGTCTGCAAAGCCAGCCTTTGAAGGAATCCAGGTTGACCTTACTTTTTTGAATAACGTGAAAAAGTTCAACAGGCTGTATATTACCCGTGCTGGCGACAAGTCAGTAAAAGGCGTCATTGAGACAGTAGGCGGCGATTCATATGTAAGCATAGAATACACGAAACCAGAGGCAAGCATCTGCTCAATCGTAACAACCATGAACAAGCAGGCCTTAGGCGCAAATGTCCTCTTCTGCGATGAGTCTGGAGCAACCACTCTTGTCTCCAGCCGCTACCAGGTAGGCAGCCAGGTATGGCAGGACCTTACTTCAAAGCTGAGGCCGCAGCTCCCCGCAAACAGCACTGCCTAAACCGCTTTAATCTTCAATCCGGATTCACAATCCAGAATCCATCTAGTAACGTTTAAATATGCCCCTCTTAATATATAGGAAAGTATATAGAGGCATAAGTTCAGTTTCATTCCAAATTTAAAAAGAGGGGATAATGGCTTTGCATAATAAGTCTCAGCTTACTATAATCATCATTGTTGGCATTCTTGTATTTGCGATGATTATCTTCTTGCTCTATCTGATCCTTTTCAAGGCAGAAAAGAAACTGGAAAAGGAGAAGATAGAAACATTAGATACCGGTTTGGAGACTCTCAGGGAGTATACTAACAAGTGTATAGAAGATGTGTCTTCAAAAGCCCTTGAGCTTGTAGGCAGGCAGGGTGCTATCTATGCTTCACAGGGCGGCCTGGTTGCAGACCCCATTATCAATGGCCAGGATTATGTGCAATTCTCAAACAGTAAAATAAGCTATGGCCTCAGGCGCCCAGTTACAGACATCGGCGACCTATATTTCTGGCAGCCTCCAGCTTATCCATGGACAGAATTTCCATATAAGGATGCAGATTACGAATCTATTGACCTTGAGCATGGCTACTATGGCACGATTCAGCTTCCTGCCCTCCTTAACTCAAATGATTCAGTGCTCAGGCAGATTGAGCATTACATAAATAACAATGCGGCCTCCTGCCTTACTTTTAAGGAATTCAGGCAATATAATGTTACCTTGGGAAATATCTCAACCGCCGGCATTATTTCTGACAATTATGTGAAAGGCGGCATAATAATCAATGCAAAAGTTCCAATTACTGTATACAAGCCAACAGGCGAGGAGATCACCACTATGGAGGATTTCTCGGTTCCGCTCAGGATCAGGCTCAGGCTGGTCTATGATTTGGCGCGGACTATCATTGAGCAGGAATCTTCTTCCATTGTCTTCAGCACCCAATCCGTAAACTACGAAAACATGGAAGTTGCCCTTACCAAGCATGTGTTCGGCAATGACGCTGTTGTTACCATAACAGACCCCCGCTCAAGCTTGTATGCAAGACCATACACATTTTCTTTCACGGTGCAGAACAGGTATCCAGCCCTTCATGCCATCAATGAACAAACCCTTCCTGTATTGGAGGAAGGGGACTTGATTTCATCCAATAGTTCGGCTGCATTAATTGTAGAGAGAGATGGAGAATCTATTTTTGTAAGTCCTCCTGTTTCTCTGAACACAAGACCTGCATACGATCCGGATGAAGACATCCTGAATTATTCGTACAACCCGCCACTCCCCTATACCATAGGTGAGGCAGACGTGCCTGACTATAATGATAAGTGGCATCTTACTGTAACAGTGTCAGATGGCCTGCTATCTGATTACCAGGATCTTGAATTCCAAACAGCCAAAAAAAGCAAGGTTAAGAAGAATGGATAAGCAAAATGGATAAGCAATAAGCAAATGTCTCGGAAAACAAGAAAGATACTGATGCCAGCGCTGATTTTGCTGCTTTCAATAATCATAAGTTTAATAGCAGCCAGCATATTTGTTATCGCTGGCGATGCAGGCTGCTGCTGCAACGGCAATGTAGCTTCCCCAAACACATTCGTGAATCGTGAATCATGCTCATTCCGGTTTGTTATACCGGGCAGCCGGCAGTTGTGCCCTGAAGTATGCGGCGGCGGCACGCCATCGCTTAACTTAAGCGCCCCCAACTGCAACCAGCAGACATTTTCGCCAAAGATAAAAACTATAGATAAGGTATTTGTGCAGGGCAAGCGCCAGCTTACATTAGTTTGGTCAGCAGACTGCGCAGCTGAATACTATAACATCTCGCGCTGCGAAAGTCGTATATGCAATTTCAAGACCCTGGGAGCCACCTCTAACAATTATTTCACAGACGAGTCAGATGAGCTGTTATTTGACACTGAATACACATACAGGGTAACCGGCTATTTCAGGGCGCAGGACAAGAGCTCATCACTCAGCATTAACACAACCATCGGCAGCTTGGAATGCTTTAATAGGAATGCAAACACCCCTTTCTGCATCCAGCGCAGCTATTACAGCCAATATGCTGCTTATCTGATCACCAAGAAAGGGTTTACCCAGAGTAATTTCAACAATGAGGTCATCAACCTATTCTCTTCCAGGTTCAACAAAGCATATTCCTGCAATGAGAACAATGTCCTGAGCAGCCCTTCAGTAAACTGCAATTCAGGCACCTCGGACTGCTTTACCGGCCAGGCATGCACCTGCATCGCTGACGCTTCAGGGCCGCGCTGCGCCGTGAACCAGAACTGCGCAAACCTTTCCAACAATCCATTCGGCCTGTTTGCAGATAAGGCAAAATGCGAGGGGACAGCTTCCAGTTATAGGTACTGCTTTTATGACAAGTCTGCCACAGTCGTGAATACCTGCTACAACTGCAACCCCAACATGGACTGCTATGATTATAAGACAAAAGCAGCCTGCGAATCTGACAACTGCAACACAGGGAGGTGCTCGTGGAAGGATACCATCTCTTCGCTCGGAGTCGGAGTCTGCGTCAACCTTGACACTGAAAATTGCAACTGGTGCATTGAGAAAGGGACGCAGGGGTCTCCTACTGTAAAGGTGCACAATGCAGTTTTTGACACCTGCACTGCTGAAAAGTCAGCAGCCCTTTCCACTGATGCCTACCCCTGCTTCTTCAAGAATGGCGAGAGCCTGAGCTGTGAGAAGGTTACGTGCACTGATTATACAAATGAAGAATGCCTCACCTTCGCTCCGGTCGCCCTTGACCCGACAACCAATACACTTAGCAGCAAGAGCAATGACAAGTGCCGCATCGGTGTATGCAGCTCAGTGTTCGGCGCCTGCAGCAAGAATGCAGACTACAGCCCGAACCGTGACTGCAATTCAGCAGCCTGCGAGTCTGATTATTTTGCCCCTGACACGCAGATAGTAGCCACTGGTTTTGAGGAAGGTATCCCGACGCAATTCATTATTGACATAACTGACAAGACTGAAAAGGTAGGCCTGCCGCGCCGCGTTGGCTCAGGCTATACCACATATCTCTGCCATTTGGCTGCTGCCTGCAACGATGGCTCAACATTTCCGCTCAACATTTCCGGGACATTTCTCCTGGTCAACTGCTAACAACCTTGGCATCATAAAAACCATTACTTTTAACGCATCGCCAAATGTCTCAGGCCCTGTGCCGCTTGCCATTACAGTATCAAACAGCAAGGTTGCCGATGGGGTATACTTCACCAACAGCAAGCGTCCCATGATCAACGTAACATTCTCTGATTACACAATCCTTACCTTTTCCGGCCTTGCCGCTGAAAATGCAACTGTTCCCTTCACGACGCAGCCGCTGGAAAACAATTCAAAATACTTGTTCCTGCCTGATGCAGAGCTCCCTGACGGGATTTATAATTTCACGCTCTCGGCCAGGAACAATTATGGTAAGCTGATGAAAAGCCCGCTCAAGCTTGTGCTGGCTGTTGACCATACACCGCCGCAATTCACAGCATCCCCCATAAACACGACCTTAAGGAATGCGAATGTCGTCATTACCCTTAATTTTACCAAGGAAGTTGATCTTGCCAAGGTGCAGGTTAATGGAGAGATGGACATTAAAAACAGGTCAAGCACGCACGACAACCGCAGCTATGCCATCCCCATTAACCTGAGCGACGGCTCAAAACAGGTGCTGGTTGAGGCATCCGATTACGCAGGAAATACAGTTTCAGGCAGCTTCAGCTTTGTGGTGAACGCAGTTCCAACCGTCATTACCCTGCTGCTGCCGAAAACCGGCGTTTCAAAGGATTCCATCTTTAATATTACAGTTGGCACTGACAACGATGCAGCATGCAGGTATGTCCTTGACCTTGAGAACGTTGTCTTCCAGAATATGAAGCCTTTCACCGTGACTGGAGGTATCTCACATACTATCACAAACTTCAACGAAATCCCGGATGGAGACCAGAAGGAGCATAAGCTCTATGTGAAATGTGATGACGGCCTCTCGGGCATCCGCGAGAAAGCATTCAGGATAGCTATAGACAAGACACCTCCCATTATCCTGTCCGCGTTTGCGCAGCCGGATCCTATTATAGAATCAGATCTGCGGACTGTGCTTAAGGTGCAGACCGATGACAATACAGTGTGCCGTTATGATGCAGCAAAGAAGGGCTACACTGAGATGGATGAAGAATTCATTGCGCCAGATATTTATCAGAAGATACACAGCCAAAACTATACTGCATTGGCAGGCCAGCCAAGCTATACCTTTTTCATTGCCTGCGAGAACGAGGCAGGCCTCCTCTCCAATACATCATCCATCAGGTTTTCCATTAACCTAAGCGCACCCCTCGCCATCCAGGTGAATACGCCAAGGTACAGCAACTCAAGTACTGTTATTCTTGACATCTCAACCAACAAGCGCGCCCAATGCTATTTTGGCCAGGCGCAGGAAGCCATTACAAACCTGTTTGGCGATTTGGCTTATAGGCACCAGCGCGCAGTATCAGGCATCTCGCCTGGCATCCCACAGACGTATTACGCCCGCTGCATTGTAGGCGGCCTGTTTTCCAGCGTCGTGCAGATTCAGTTTACTGTTGACGCTACGCCTCCTGCCATGCTATACGTGAATGACACCAGTGCACTGCCGAATGATCCTGAATTCACCTTCCTGACTGATTCCCTCCGTGTCAAATGGCTTGGGCAGGAGAATGAGAGCAGCATCAGCTATTACCGCTACAGCCTTGAAGCAGTTCAGCCGTCCCGGGAAACTATAATCAACCAGAGCGTCACTAGCATAGCTCCTGACAAGGATTTCCTTGTCGTAAACAAAGACAATTCCGGCAGGCCATTGAACCTGACTGACAAGGCAAGGTACATCTTCAGGGTTGATGCAACTAACATTGTCGGCATTACTGGGAAAGCTATGGAAAGCGACGGCATTACAGTTGATGTCTCAAAAAAGCCGACTCATTGCAGCAATCTGGTAAAAGACGATGACGAGACTGACCTTGACTGCGGAGGCTCCTGCGTAGGCTGCGGTGAAAATGCCACATGCGGCGGCAATTCTGATTGTGAGACAGGATTCTGCGATCCCCAGCTCAAGCAATGCAAAACACAGTCATGCAATGATGGCGCAAGGAACGGCCAGGAGACTGACATAGACTGCGGCAGCGCCTGCCCAACAAAATGCGCTTTGGACAGGCAATGCATCAGCAGCCGCGACTGCATCTCAGGCAACTGCGAGTTTGGCTCCTGCAAGAAGCCTACTCCATGCAGCAACGGCATCCTTGACCAGGGCGAGGGTGATATAGACTGCGGCACCTACTGCCCGCTGCGTTGCTCTGCTGGAAGGCAGTGCAACATCAAAGAGGATTGCACTCCGGAAAGCGACTGCATTCACCAGAAATGTGTGCAGCTGGAGCCAGATGAGGATGCCGACGGCATACCTGACAGCAGGGATAACTGCCCTTCAACTGAAAATAAGGAGCAGGAGGATCTTGACAAGGATGCAGTCGGTGATGCCTGCGATGATGATATTGACGGCGACGGCCTGCAGAACGAATGGGAAGACCTGCATAATCTTGACAAGTTTGCTGCAGATTCAGATGGAAACGGCGTTAACGATGGCGAGGAGGATTTTGACAGCGACCAGCTCAATAATATAGAAGAGCAGCGTGCGCGCACAGATCCGTATAGAGAGGATACAGACGCAGATGCATATTCAGACAGTGTTGAGCTTGACGCAGGCACTGATCCGCTTGATCCCGAGTCATATCCAAGCTCAAATTTCTTCTCATACCTTATCTATGCAGCTGCCCTTCTGCTGATTATCAGCGGCCTCGCCATGGGGTACAGGAAATATGGCCAAAACCTCAAAACGTTGCTGCGCCGCAAGCCGAAATCTGCGTATAAGTACACCCCAACTGCCCCTTCTTCAGCCTCATCTCCTGTTCAGCAGTCAAGGCAGACAGGAAAATCAGAGAAACCAGTTGAAGCTACAAGCAAGCATAAGCTTTTTGAGCTTCGCATGAAAGAGAAGCTCAAGACTCGCACCGGGTTATTGGACATATTCACCGGAGGCTCGCAGCCAGATTCTTCACAGGCGAAGCCTAAAGGTCAAGAGAAGCCTGAAAAGCAGGCGAAGGTAGAAGAGGCAAAGCCTGCAAAGGGAAAGGAAGAGCAAAAGACTTCCAAGGCAGAAGCCAAACAGCAGAAACCGGCAAAGCAAGATCCGTTTAGCAAGTTGGACACAATAATCAAGAAGAGGCAGAAGCGATAGCAGCCATAAATAGTAACTATTATCTTGCGTGGCAATGCAAATGAATCAAAGGAAAGCCCAGGTTATCGGAGAGGTATTTATCTACATTCTTGCGGTTGTCCTGTTCTCGCTTATCATGATATATGGCTACAACTCAATAAGGAGCCTTGGTGACAAGGCTGACAGGGTTGTGATCCTGCAGATAGAGAAGGATTTGAGGTCAGCAGTCAAGAAGGTTGCTGCAGACTACGGCACAGTCCTGAAAAAAGAGGTCGCAGTCCCTAATCAATACGATAAGGTATGCTTTATAGATTTAAGCTATACCGGTCAGTCTTCAACAGCTCTCTGCACGCAGGGAAACGACGATTATAATGCGATTATCTGCAACAGCTGGAAGGACCGCATCCAGAAAAATATGTTTCTACTTTCGCGAAACCAGGAGGCGCTGTCCATTGACATAGGCGCTGCACGCATTTCACAGGCTCATTTCTTCTGCCAGAATGTGGCATTCTCAAAAATCACGCTGAAGCTGGAGGGCAGGGGCAGCTATACAGAGCTTTCACCCTGGTCATGAAGAGGATGAGGCAATTTAAAAGAAAAGGGTTTGTTGAGATACAGTTCAACTGGATATTTATCCTTGTCATAGGCGGTATTATCCTCACATTTTTCATTACTATAGCGGACAAGCAGAAGACAGTTTCAGAGGTCAAGGTATCTGCAAAAGTGCGCTCAGACCTCAAGACAATATTTACAGGGGCGCGCGCCAGCACAGGAACCGCATCCTTAGTTGACATTGCAGACAAGGATATCACGTATTCCTGTGAAGGTTTTTCGGTGAATGACCTTAATCCGGTGCATGAGGGCATCTCGTTTGCCCCCGGCAGTCTGCAGGGTTTCAAGATAATGGTATGGTCTAAAGACTGGAGCATGCCGTTCAGGGTTGGCAACATCCTTATGGTGACATCTCCTAATGTCAAGTACTTAATTGTAGGCGACTCATCCCTTTCTAGGGAGCTCAACCGCTCATTGCCGCCCAAGTTCATTGCCCGCGGCAGTTCGCGTCAGCTTCTGCTCAACAAGGAGACGGTTGCTGATGCCAATACTATAATGAATGAGGGCAACTACCGCATCAGGCTAATCTTTGTCAACCGCAACCCTCTTGGTACTGAAGGATTGCTAGACATAAACACGCTTGAGGATACTGATGTGTCAGCCCTGTCTATTATGGGAAACTCACTTGACGGCCCTGGTGAACTAAGATTCTACCAGAAGCGCGGCCAATACTGGAGTACTGTCCCTGGATCAAGCAATTATCTTGGAAGGGAAAGCCTGTTTGCGGCAGTTATGGCTGATGACTATAAGTCCTATAATTGCAACATGCAAAATCTGTTCCAGCGCATGGAAACAGTTTCAGAAGTCTATACTCAAAAGGCCGGCAAGCTGCAGCAGGCTGCACAGGCAGCAGGCGATACAGCCTGCGCAACCCAGTATGCATTGAGCCTTGACGCCCTGCAATCCATAAAGCAGCACGCAACCTCCTTGGCAACATCATTTCCTGAGCAGGCAGCCCTTATACAGCTGCACCAGAAGGCTCAGGAGTTAAGGTCCAGAAACGAGCAGGCCCAGCGCTTATCCTGCAGCGAGGTGTACTGATGCCGCGCGCCCAGCTCAAGATGGCTGAAACCCTTGGCGTCATTTTTGTGTTTCTGATCCTGGTCATATTTGGATTCATGTTCTATGCAAAATTCCAGCGCGCTACATTCAAGACTGTGCTGCAGGAGGAGCAGGAGAAGCGCTCAGTTGAAGTTGCCCAGCGCGCCTTCAGCCTGCCTGAATTGCAGTGCGCTGCCAACAACATAATGATTGACAATTGTATTGACATACTCAAGCTTGAGGCGCTCAGCCGTATGTTGCAGGCAGATTCTGCCTTGCAGCTTATCTATTATGATTCTTTTGAGTCAAGCAGGATTGTAGTGAAGCAGCTCTATCCGGCAAGGCAGGAATGGAAGCTCTATGAGCGCACCACTAACAGCTCCGGCAGCCTTTTTACACCCCTTCCAGTTTCACTCTATGACCCTGTTGCCAAGCGCTATAACATGGGCGTGGTTGAGGTGACATATTACCCATGATACTGAAAATACAGCATATGCAGAAGGCTGGCAGACACGCGCAGATGGAGATCATGGGCCTTGCAGTCATCATGATTCTTGTGTCTCTGGGCATGCTATTTATCATACAGTTCAACCTCAACAAGGAGCCTTCAACCCTCAAGAAGACCTTTACCCAGACGCAGCTTGCCTCAAACATATTAGGCTCTTTCCTCAGGACTACAGCCGATGCTTGTGCAGGAAATTCAATAGGCGAGCTGCTCAAGGACTGCGCAGAGAATTATAATACCCCTAATACCCAGCTCCGCTGCGATGCAAATGAAAGGTCCTGTGACTATACTAGAGAAACAATTGCCAGCATGTTCAACAGCACATTAATTGCATGGGGCAACCAAAGCTATTACTTTGAGGCCAGGATCCCTGGGCAGCCGCTCATGAAATCATTTAACGGCAGGTGCACAGGCGAAAAAGAGTCAAAGCAGAACTATATCCCTACGGACGCAGGAACATTAACTATTGTGCTGGATATTTGCAGTTAAGGATTCAGCAGGGTTACCGTCTCCATTTGTGAGCATCTTCTGAATTTAGAAGCGTGCAGGAAGGGAATTGCAAAAGGAATTCCTGCCATAGAGTAAAATAGCCAAATGCGAACCGACGGTAACACACAAACTAGGCATAGCCGAAGCCCATAGAAACCTTTATATATCACTAATAGCAGGATTTGAGCAGGCATTACCATGTTTAAGAATAAGAGGAATAAAAGAGGCGCAGAGCTTTCTCTCAACGTGATTATTGTAGCGGCTATAGCCCTGATCGTCCTGGTAATCCTGGTCCTTATATTTACAGGAAGGATTGCTATATTCAGGTTTGGCGTAGAGGATTGTGTATCTAAAGGCGGAAGCTGCGACACAGCCGCGGGCTCCGCTTGCCCTCCGGATTATGCGGATCTGCCAAGTGCAAGCTGTTATGACGCAAATAATAAGGTAGATAAGAATAAAAAATGTTGTTTTCCCACAGCTAGATGATCCTGACAAAAGCCCAGGGCCTTTCTCTCGGCATCATTTTAATAACCTCACTTGCCCTTATCATAGTTATTTCTGTAGTCCTTTTGTTCAGCGGCTCCCTGGCAATATAGCTATATAGCCTATTGCGCTATTATTCTATTAGAAAGGCTTAAATAAAGCGTTTTTCAGATTTATAGCATGATCGGAAAAAAGGGGGAAGTGCCAGAGCAGGCAGGAAACTGGCCAGGCGCCATGGCGATGGTAATAGCCTTAACGCTTATCCTTTTCTTTATACTTGCTTATGTTATTGTAAACACAATGATTAAAAAATGGCCATAAATAAAAAAGGTATCGAGCTGATAACTGGCGCGATTGCAGCCCTTGTAATTATATTTATTGCGGTGCTCCTTATTGTGCCCATATTCCCAAAGATCCTGTATAACCTTGATGACTCACTTAAAGATGAAGCTTGCAAAATCAATATTGGGCTGAGAAGATACGAGATCCAGTCAAAAATAGCAGGCGTCACGGCCGTATCTGCCAGGGCTCCATTAGCTGGATGCGTAACCATTGATAAAGGCCAGATCCCAAAAAAAGGTGAAAGCAGGGAAGCAGTTGAGCGAGGCATAGCAGAATTGATGAAAAGCTGCTGGCAAAGGTATGATGAGGGCAAGGTCAGGGATGTGTTCAAGGAAGGGACTCCTTGGATTAATAACTGCCAGACTTGCTATCTGTTTACTGTAAAACAGGATGCTGATATCAAAAGCCCGATTGCGCCTGAAGAATTCATGCTTTACCTGCAAACTACCCCTTTTAAGCCAAAAGATACGACAGACAGGTGCTTTACTTCAGGCACAGACAGGGGAGGATTTTGCGCCAACAGCAAAGCTGACTGCATTAGCCCTAATAAAATGCAGGGCAACCCTGACCAGATTCAATTTGATTTTCGTAATAGTTTTTGCAGAAAAGACCAGAAAGGGGAAGGATGTTGCTTTAGCAATATCCAATGCGTCAACAATGGCGGCCGCTGCAGCAAGGACTCTCTCGGTTTTGATTACGCCCTCTATACAAATTGGCAATGCCCAAAGGGGGAATCATGCTATATCAAAAAGGAGAATGACTTAAGCTACTATACATATTTCCAGCGAGCTAACGGCCCTGGCAATGTGTTCATCCTTACAGATATTAAGCCCAATGAAATTTATGCAATTAGCTTTGGAAGCCCTGCTGATACCTGCGATACAACCCTTTGCAAATCATTGAGTATCGGAACTGGTTTTGTGATTGGGGGCGCTGCAGCAGTTGGAGTTGGAATCGCAATTGTTGCGCTGCCTATCACCCTACCTTTATCAATCACAGCTACTGCCATAGGTGTAATTGGAGGGGGAATTGGCATTACAGCTGGAGTGTTTGCGGGACAGGCAGTTGAAACTATTAATGTTGGTTTGGCCGATTTCTTTAATCCTGCTCGATCAGCTTCCACAATCTATTTAACTAGCCTGTCACAGATAGAAAATAAGCAAGTGCAGGGCGGAGGCGAGCCACTATGCAGCGTAATACCAAGCTAAATAAAAAAGGCATAGAAATAATCCCAAATGCAGTTGTAGGATTAGCAATAGCCGGCGCTGTTATAATTGTTTTTGCTTTAGGGTATCTCGCTATACGTGGGAAATTAAACTTTATACTAGAATGGTTTGCATGAAACACAAAAAAGGTATGAGCTTCCTTTTAGTAATCTTGGTTCTTCTAGCTCTTTTCATATTTGCCCTCTACGTTTTGGGAATCAATATAGGCACTGCCATCAAATACGCATTTAATTTTGTCCTCAGTTTTATTACAATAGAATTCATAGGGCCGCAAAAGGACTTGCAGGTCAGTACGCCAGTGCCTTCTGAGGAAGTTAACACAGCCTACAACAACTTTTTGATAATCTTCAGTAGAACATACGCAAAGGAATGCTTGTTGCCATACCCTGCAAAGCCTGCTGATTTCCAGGGATTCTCAATAGTATTCCAGGCTTCACCGGACAAAAATAGGCAGGGCATGTATATTGTGTTGGTGGGCCCAAACAATGTAGAAGTCAAGCGCCATTTTATTGGAAGCCCTGCAGCCATTAAAACACCTTGTGTGATAACGGGCAATACCCAGGTTCCATATTTGATTAAGCGCTTTGGCTTGGAAAAGGAATGGAATTATGATGTCTCAAAATATACAATAAGCAATCCAGCGGATAGGTATGCCGAGGCATCAAAAATTACCTATGCAAGGGATAGGATTGATGTGCAATACAAATCAGGCGTCTCCTTAATAAAGGGGGAACTAAAGGATCATAGCCTGCTTTTTAATGTAGACGAGGGTCACATCTGCTTCATACCGACTTATGATACAATTAGGTTGCCTTCAAATGCCTACAACATCGGCATACAGTCATACATGATGTCTGCGCTCGCGGGGAAAAGTGCAGGTAATCTATGCTAAATAAATATGGACAAAAGGTGAGACAAATGACTAAAAAGGAGATGGAAGGCAGCTCGATGTTGGCATCAAAGTTTCATACATTAACGTGCTCTAGGGCAAGAATCAATACCTATGCAGGGGTGATACTATGCACAACAAGAAAGCAGCATCAGATATGATATGGATCATAGTCTGGATGGGACTCGGATTGCTTGCCATGGCGGTAATCGGATATACAGTATTTGGGCCAGGCCAATTATGGGCAAAAGGCACAAAACCATTAAGCGACACTACCACCGGTATCTCTTCAGACTGCGACAATGACGGGATACAAGACGTTCTTGATAGGTGCCCATGCAACCCTAATAAGGAACCAAATGCAGATGGAAGCTGCAGCACACCTTCCAATGAATGCAGAAAACTCATAGATGCAATGAGAAAAGATCCTACCAAGACAAACTGCATCTCTTGAAAAATGCCACGAGCCTTTGCCACCATCACATTTATTTTGGTCGTTATAGGTGTGTTGCTCTTTGTCATGGTCGGCAAGATAGCTTATGATATATTTGCAGTAAGTTTTCGCACTTCAAATTCTTTTACAACTATGATCGGGAAGATGGAATCAGTAAAGGAAGGTTCCCAGGACCCGTTAGCCTTCTTCCTTGATAAAGATAAGAATGCAATCCTGGCCTTTTCTCCTGACGCGCAAAGGCTGGAGCTTATCAATAAGGAATATAACGGAGCGGAATTAATGCTCACATATGTTGAGCGCCTTAGCACCTGCCAGAAAGGGAAATCATGCATTTGCCTCTGCTCAGAGCTTTCAGTAGGGGAAAGCATAGGTTCAGAAAGCAGGTGCACTGCAGCAGCAGAGTGCAGAGCCTTAAATACAGTGGCAATAACCAGCTACACCCTTATCTCAGAGCGCCGCTCTGATCAAGTAGGATCTAGCAAAAACCTTATGCAAAGCTACTTCTGGAAAAATGGCTTCGCTATTGTGCGCAGTGAGACCCTGCCAGCTTACTTTAATAATATCCCGGGCATCAAGATTAACCAGAATGTAAAGGCAGTATATGTGCGAAAGGATCTCGGGAAGGTTGGCGTATGCACAACAAGCAACTGCGAGATATTGCCGCCTGGGACATATAACTAGACATGGCAAACAAAAAAGCTCAAACAGGCACAGAGTATCCTCTCATAACCATCCTTGAAATTCTCCTGGCAATTGTGGTAGGATATTTATTTATAGAGCTTGGAAAACAGTATGTAGGCAGGGAATACGCTTCTAAGCAGGGAATAGCAAATAACATTGGAATGGCCCTGGAAGCCCTGTCAGGGATACAAGGTAATGCGTATGTTGAATTTGATAATCTCTATGATTACATAGTAACTATAAGCTCTAATTCTGTAGAAATCTCAGCAGGGGATCCTATTAAGGGAATATATCCTCTTGCACCTTTGCCTGCCGGCTATAACTTTCAAAAAAGTAGGTTTGAATACCCACCCTATCTTGCACTTATAAAACAGGGATCAATTCTGCAGGCAAGTGACTATATTCCTTCTATGAATGCAATTTATTGCGGCATCCCCCCTTTGGATAAATTCAATTCAATAATAATCAGGAAATCCAACATACAGGGGGAGCAAGCGCAGGAAGTAGAGAAAATCACGAAAGGCATACAAAACGTGCAAGCAAGGCTGGATGCAACAAGCAGTGATTTTGTAATCATGCTAGGCATGAGCAATAACGATAAGGCTCCAAATTTAATTAAGGCATACATTCCTTATGACTCCACAAAATCGTATTATGTAGCGTGCACGCTCATTAACCAATTGATAAAGAAGGTTTCTGCAGATGGGTATTATATTGTTCCAATTGACTCAGCCCGCATGCCTGCTGATGACATTAGGGCTGCCTTGCAAAACCAAGGAGTATACCTTGAATTAGGCAATATAAAAAGTGACTCCTATAAATCTTATCCTTATTCGGCAGAAGCTGCAGCAGCAGTTATAAAGGCGCTGGAGGAGATTAAAAGATGAGTTCAAAGCCCTTGTGGCAAAATAAAGCCCAGATGTTTGCGCATAAAATTATGTTTTATGTTGCAGTATTGTTTGTTTTGACTATCCTGCTTACCTTGCTTATGTATCTTGTAGTATCAATAAGTAACCTTAGCCTCGCTACGCCTAAGGATCTGGGAAATTTTATCATGACTGAGCGTTTCATTAACTCACCGCAATGTTTTGCTTATACTTCCGACCAATTCACGTACAGGCTAAGTGTGGTAGATGCATCTAAATTTACCCAGGGTGTTATGGATGGCTGCTATCCAGCAGACTTCAAAACCAAAGGAAAATCCATACGAATTATATTACAGGATGCTAAAGGAAGCCAGATAGCTGCTCTGACCAGCAAGAACTGGCGCGGTAGCGCAGCTAGTAAGAGGACTAAGGAAGTAAGTATCTACATGTCAGGATATTTCGTAGATGGTAAGCTCCAGTTTGAGATTGAACAATGATTCATAAGAAAGCGATAATGGACGATTGGCTGCAGATAATTTTTGCAATCTTCTTTATATCGTTCTCCTTCATCCTTTTTGTGGGAATCAGGAAAGGTGTGGAAGAAAAGCTGGAGAACCAGGCAGAGCAAACTCTGGAGGAAATTGAGGCCACAAGAGTGCTGCTTGAGTTTGTAAGCACTTCAAGCGATGGTCAAGAAATTATAGATATCTTTGCAAAAGGAATTGCCGCTAGAGATTATAGCGCTATTGAAAAGGCAGTTAACTCTTATTTTAATGCTCGTTATAGAGGTGATACAACATGGTCCTTAAAGTTGAGTGGTTATGAATCTTATGGAATTTACGGTCCAAGTTACGCATTCGCAGCTAGAAAACAAAGTAGTTCATCTGTTACACTTTCGCTTCCTAATGGAGAGCTTCTAACATTGACACTATCAGTAGGAAAAGATATTGTAGAGGCTAATGTTCCAGAATTACCATTAATGTTACCATGAATAAAAAATCAAGCATTATGATATACCTGATACTTGCCGCATGGATAGGTTCAGTTGCATGGGCATTATTGCAGGCAACCAAAACTGCTCCAGAGGTCAAGCCTCAATTGACATATGTGGGGGAAGCTGCACTATCTGTATATAGCAATGAGAATGAGGCATATACGAAGCTTGCCTACATACAGTCTGCCTCCCATTTTAGCGTGCAGCTGGCACTAAAGGAGCTTCCTGAGAGATTAGGCATATGCCAGGCATATGGAACATATGCCATTTTGTATAAAGAGAAATCTTGCTTGCCCGCTAAAACGCAGATTGATACTATTTTGAAGCAGACATTCATGACCTCCTTTAATCAAAGATTGAATCAGAATAAGGATATAGCCATTAAGGCAGAGAATTATGAATATTCTGTAGTCAATAAAGGCCATCTCATATTTCTTGGCATTGCCACGAGCGCGCTCCAATCAGATCTAAGCTTGGAGCCAAAAACAACAGTTTCAATAAGACAGGAACCAGAAATAACTGACCTGCCTGATATGATCCCGTTCTCTTGTGCTGCAGAAAGCCAGCAGTATATCTGCAAATTGAAGCCGGAAGCCTATAAAAGGTTGCAAAAGGCGCAGCAAGAGGCTCAGCAGGCAGGTCACGAGCTTATTGTGAATAGCGCATACCGCTCAAGGGAAGAGCAGGAAAAATTATGCGGTGGAAAGACAAGAGAAGGAAAATGCAGCAATCCTCTCGCAGCAGCTTCAGAATCTTCTGCACATCTTACTGGTGGGGCTGTAGACGTACGTCTAAAATTTAAAGGTATAAGGCAGGCTTGTGGAACCGTAAGCAGCTATAGGGGCATGCTCAATGACTACAATAATGCAAAGGATCCAAACGGTATTCAGATAAATGATTGTCGTAAAGAATTAAATAGAATTATGACAAGCGTAGGCTTTGTCAATCTCGCAAATGAATGGTGGCACTGGGAATACGGGACGCCGCTCTGGGCAAAGGAGGAATCAAAGAGCATGAATGCTGAGGTAAAGCCTCTATATATCATTACGTAACATGAACAAAAAAATATTATTCATTCCGATGATTGCCGTGCTCCTGCTAGCTGGGGCAGCTGTGCTTGAGCTCTACGACTTCAGTGGGATTACCGGCTCTGCCATATCTAGTCCTCTGCCAGAGGTCATAGTATCTACTGACAGGATAGTTGTAGGCACCTACTCAATCCGCCCGTCCTTCTCAGTAGAATTGGATTATGACCTGAATGTGTATGACCGCATTGAGGCTGCCCTCAGCCGCATCTACAATAAGTGCTCCTCAGAATCAAGCAAGGAATCCTGCGTCAATAATGAGGTGCTGCTCTACAATGTTGAGCAGGCAGCAGGAAATTCCCAAGAGCGGTTATTAATAGGCTGCTACGAGGGGGATCAAGGCAGCTTCATGGATTTTCTGGACTATGTCAGCAACTGCTCCTCAAGCCAGACAACGAACTGCGAGTGCGGCCATCAGCACATTAGCGGCACTACGTTTACTCTTGCACAGTCAGGAAATGATATCCAGATTACTGCAGAGGTAAATAAGCAAAAGTATTCCGGCATAGTCCATAATGCCAGGCTTGTTGCCCCACTATCCTTCTCCAGCACCCTAAATTACAGGATGGCGAAAGGCCAGGATGGAGCGCTACTTGCAGTCAGGAAAGGAGATATTGGCAAGACATGTGATGAAAAGCTGTACCAGCGGAAGACTTACACATTCTGCTACAATACCGGCAAGAAGCTCATCACAGCAGATGCAAAGAACAAAATAGTGGAGCAGGCGCACAAGATCCGGTTTGCCCTTGAGTTCCCATAAGCATTAATGCATAATCCCGGGCATCATGTCGTCCGCTCACAACAATTTACAGCAAGAAGAGCGGACTTCCCTATGCCAGGGAAATGCAGGGAATTTCTTGGCATAGGAACAAAGTTCCTATTGTGGATGGGCGCAGCCCAGTGTCTCCAAGTTATAGTTAGTAAAATAAAAGCAAGGAAATAAATAAAATGCTGAAAATTACAGATACACCATAAATCCATGCAAAACCAACGAAACGCAATGTGTTTTGTGATATTTGTGAAATCTATTTTCCAAACATATATAAACCAAGCCAGAATCCTCGTGCCCATGATTAAGCTTTCTTACAATGAGATTGTTGCAGCGATAACTGAAAAGGCTAAATTGCCGCAAAAGGATATTGAGGAAAGGATACAAAACAAGCTCACACAATTGTCTGGATTGATATCAAGGGAAGGCGCAGCGCATATTGTTGCGCATGAGCTGGGCGTCAAGCTCTTTGAGCAGTTTACCGGGCAGCTCAAGATAAAGAACATCATGCCTGGCATCCGTTCTGTTGAAACAATCGGCAAGGTCCTCCAGGTATATGATATCAGGGAATTCAAGACTGAGAAGCGCGAAGGCAAAGTAGGCTCAATGCTCATCGGTGACGAGACAGGCTCTATCCGTATAGTTCTCTGGGGCGAATCTGCAGAAAAGCTTCGCTCTATAAAGCTGAATTCAATCGTAAAGGTGCGCAACGGCTATGTCCGTGAGAACACGGGAAGGCTGGAAGTGCATCTAAATGACAACAGCCACCTGCTTACTGAAATCAAGGATGTGGCAATAAATATTCCTGATAGCAATGGCAGCAACGGCGCATCCCGCCAGTATGCAAAGCAATCACCCAGAAAATCTATCAAGGATTTATCAGAGCAGGACGCAGACGCCGAGCTGTTCGCCACCATAGTGCAGGTCTTTGATTTAAAATTCTTTGAAGTGTGCGGCATGTGCAACAAGCGCGTCCGGCTTTCTGACAATTTTACCTGCCCTGAGCATGGGCCAGTGCAGCCAGGCTTTGCATTCCTCCTCAATTTTGTCATTGATGACGGCACTGAAAACATCCGCGCTGTCTGCTTCCGCAGCCAAGTTGAGCAGCTTTTGCAGAAGAGCAGTGCAGAAATCCTTGCCATGAAAGACCAGCCTGATCTGTTTGAGATATCTAAAGCTTCACTATTAGGCACAACCGCAAAATTCAGGGGCAGGTGCACCCGCAACCAATTTTTTAATAGGCTTGAGTTCGTGGTTAATTCAGCCACACAAGCAATTGACCTTGAAAAGGAAATCCAGGAGTTTGGCGCAATTCCAGTTAAGGATATCTCAATTCCAATCAAGCGAAAAAGCCCTGAAACAGGGGATATGGATGATGCTGCTGTTCCAGAGGAAACAGTGTACTAGCACTGGACATTCTATAACTCTGCATAAAGAGCCGTATAAGCCTTATTAAGCCATTTCTCTATCCACTGGTCACTGGACATCCTCGCGTGAGCTATATAAGCAAGGTCTCTTCTATTATGTATAAACGGCTGTGCCCGCATGCAAATGCGGCACGCTCGTTCACCCCCTTCCTGGCGCGAGAGGCGCAAAACAAGGGAACCCGGGAAAAACAAGTTTTTTCTGGGCGCCAGAATCAAAATAAGAATTTCTGAGCGGGTTTGAAACAAAATGCGAAAAGCAAAGGGTGCATCAAAATGCAAAAACTAAAGCAATACAATGATTTCAGGGTGGAAGATTCCAGGAACGCCCCTGAAAAAAAGTTCATGTCTGGAACTATTTCTGCAACAGTTTGGCAAAACCAGGCAGCCGGAAAGGATGGCGTAGTCAATTACCGCACAGTATCATTCCAGCGTGCCTATAAGGACAAGAGCGGGAAGTGGCAGAACTCCGGCAGCCTGAGGATCAATGACCTTCCAAGGGCAACACTTGTGCTGCAGAAGGCATATGAATACCTGGTCATGCGGGAATCCCTGCAGAATTCTGACGAAGAGCCGGTTGAGGAAATTATATAAACAAGAGGTGATTATGATGCAAAAAGTGGTAGTATTGGAAACCAAAGGACAAAATTCTGAAACAAGAGAAAGACAAAAGGTAAAGGATAATCAGGGCAGGCAAACTGCTCATTCCAGAAGCAGCACTGCAGAGCAGGTTGAGCAGGTTCACATCAAGAAAGAGCCCGGCATAAGCGATTTGCCGGGCGTTGGCCCTGCAACCGCAGCCCGCCTTGAGGAAGTCGGATATACAACGCTGTTAAGTGTTGCGGTAGCTTCTCCCGGCGAGATTGTTGAGGCTACTGGCCTTACTGAACAGGCTGCGAGGAAGATGATCCAGGCGGCACGCTCTGCTCTGGAGATGGGCTTTGAATCCGGCATCCAGTTGCTTGAGCGCAGGGCAAGAGTGCTCAAAGTCTCTTCAGGAAGCAAGGCTCTTGATAATTTATTGGGAGGCGGCTTTGAATCCGGCTGCATTGTTGAGGCTTTCGGGGAATTCGGCAGCGGCAAGACACAGATAGCGCATTCTCTTGCAGTTAACGTCCAGAAGGATGACCCGGATGCAGTTGCAGTCTTCATAGATACAGAGAATACCTTCCGTCCTGAAAGGATCCAGCAGCTGGCTGAAGGTCTTGGCATGGACTCGCAGAAAGTGCTCTCAAACATCAAGGTGGCAAGGGCTTATAACTCAGACCACCAGATGCTTCTTGGCGAGAAGGTTGAAGATCTTATCAAGAAGCAGGGCCTGAAGGTGAAGCTGGTCATCATTGACTCTTTAACCGCACACTTCCGGGCTGAATTCATCGGCCGTGGGACATTAGCTGACAGGCAGCAGAAGCTGAACAAGCATATGCACACCCTGCTCAAGCTCGCGGACACCTACAATCTCTGCGTCTATGTCACCAACCAGGTCATGTCAAGGCCCGATGTCTTCTTTGGAGATCCAACGCAGGCAATAGGCGGCCACGTAGTTGCGCATGCCTCTACCTTTAGGATTTATCTGAGGAAAGGCAAGAAGGGCAGCCGGGTTGCCAAACTGGTGGACAGCCCGAATTTGCCTGAAGGTGAGGCTAACTTCTATGTTGAGACCTCTGGCTTAAGGGATATCTGATCCCTTTCTTTTTTTATTTTATTCTCAGGCTCCAGATTTGCCATAGAAATTTCAGGAACATTTATAAACTAACAGGAATTCAGCAAGCAGACATATACGTGCATAAGCGCGTTAACAAAGGTGAATTAAAGTATGAGAAAAGACGATAGGGGATTTAGATCAAATAGGATAGCTCCTGTAAATGTGGGAGATGAGTTGGACGTAAAGATTGAAGCGGTTGGCGAGAAGGGCGATGGGATAGCCAAGAAAAACGGGTTTGTCCTGTTCGTGCCAAACACAAGCACCGGCGATCAGGTAAGGATCCGGGTCAAGAAAGTCCTGAGCAAGGTAGGATTTGCAGAGGTTGTAGGCAAGTCTGAGCAGCAGGAATCCGAATCAGAGGAGTCATCTGAGGAATCTGAAGAGTCAGAACCCCAGGAATCAGAGCCTGAAGCGGATGCTGAGGAATCAACTGAAGATTCTGAGGATTTTGGCGAAGAAGAGCAATAATCTTTTTAATTCTCTATTCTTTTATTTGTTTTTATGAGATTATTTATAGCTATTGCTATACCGGAAACTGGCCCTATTACTGAAGGGGCAAACACACTTAAGATTCAGGGAGTCTCTGTAAATAAGAATCCCCATATCACGCTAAAATTTCTAGGCGAAGGTGAGCCAGAACATATTATAGGGGCTTTAGGAAAGGTTAAGGTTAAGGGCTTTAATGCAGAAACAGCTGAAATAGGCTATTTCCCTGGTGCAAACAAACCAAGGGTCATTTGGCTAGGGTTAGAGCCTAAAGAACAGTTCTTGGAACTGCACAAAAAAATAGATATTGCCTTAGAAAGTATGTTTCCTAAGGATAAGAAATTTAAGCCACACATTACCTTGGCCAGAGTTGCCACTCCTGCTGATATCAAAGAATTAAGGGATAGGATTGTTCTTTTGCAGATCCCTAAGATTAAGTTTGAGGTCACTAAGTTTTATCTTATGAAAAGCACGCTAAGCCCGAAGGGAGCTGTGCATGAGGTTGTAAAGGAGTTTGGATTGGATTAAAAGCACTAGGAGTAACCCCAGCACAGAAAGCAGGGATACAAGTTAAGCCTGAATGGAGGGCACTTTTAGAGAAAAGCCTTAAATAATCCCAATATTAGATTTTGAAGAATGAACAAAAAGATACTGTTTCTAATCATCCCTTTTATTTTAATTGATCACCCGATATGACCACTCACATTTAACACCCACAGATTTACCAGCACTATTCTAACACAAACCTTATAAATCGTGACACTTTCCTAAGCTTATTGCCCACGCAAATGTTGGCTACGGCATTTGCAAATCTGCACAGGGCAATAAACGGTGCAGGACATTCATTGATAAGTAAAGGTGATTTATGGCTGAAGAAGACACATTTTTGGTTCCGCAGGACGTATACTTAAAGTCAGGCATCCATATCGGCAACAAGAACAAGAGCCGGCACATGGAGCAGTTCATCTACAAGATACGCCCCGATGGCCTTTCAGTCCTTAACTTGCAGAAAATAGACGAGCGCACCCGCCAGGCTGCAAATCTATTGGCAAATTATGCGCCTGAGGATATCCTGATCGTGAGCAGGCGTGAGAACGGATGGAAGCCGGTGAAGGCGTTCGGAAAAGTTACTGGCGCCAGGATTTTTGCCGGCCGTTACCCGCCAGGTATCCTCACCAATCCGAAGCTTGAGACATATTTTGAGCCGAAGATCATCATGGTAACTGACCCGTGGCCCGACAGGAACGCAATTAATGACGGGCTCAAGATAGGCATACCGGTCATAGCATTATGCCACACCAATAACCAGTCAAACAACATTGACCTGGTAGTGCCGTGCAATAACAAGGGCAAGAAAAGCCTCGGAGTATTGTTCTGGATACTTGCCAGTGAGTATATGAAAAAGCGCGGCATGATCAAGCCTAATGAGGAGATCAGCCTCAAGCTTGAAGATTTCTCGGATGAGTAGCACAGTAAAGTTTAAATGATGGCATGCGAAATAGGCAGTAGATGCAATTCTTTCGTAATCTGCGGAATCGTATAGACGCGAAGGTGCCTATGAACTGGGTTGCGCTGAAGCACCTGGTTACAGTTGTTACGCTCTCCAGCATCGCGAATCTTTTTACTGTCGGCTTTTATGTTATCATGAGCCGCAAGCTAGGTCCTGCTGAATATTCAATCCTTGCGGTGCTGCTTGCTATATTCCAGGTGGCTGCGGTAGTTGCAGGAGTCGTTAGCAATATCATCATAAAATATATAACATATTTCAAGGCAAAAAGCCAGTATGACAAGATAAGCACGCTGCTCAGCGCCTCAATGAGGTACTTGATGGCTTTCGGCTTCCTTATATTCCTGCTCCTGACACTTTTCTCGGCAGATATAGCAGAATTCTTCCGCATACCATCCGCGCTTTCCGTCATCCTGCTCGGCATGTTCATCTGGTCATTTCTCTTCATCAGCGCGCTTTTGAGCGCGATTAACGGGTTGCAATGGTATATCACACTGGGACTTAACCGTATCTTTGACGCGCTGGCTACTCTACTCCTGGGCATCCTGCTTGTCTACCTGTTTGCCCTCGGCGTTAAGGGGGCGCTTGTTGCCATGGTTCTGGGAGCTCTTGCCACCATCCCATTCTGCTTATGGTCGCTGCGAACAATCCTTTCAATCAAAAAAACACGCTTGGGCAATATAGGACTTTCACAATATATACTGCTTGCAGCAGCTGCATCAGTATGCATTGGCATCCTGCTCAATCTTGATGTTATCCTGGTAAAATATTTCTTCAAGGAGGTTGAGAGTGGATTCTATGGAGCCCTTTCCTTGATTGGCACTGTTGTCTTCTTTATCTCAGGGGCTTTGAACACGATCATATTTCCGAAAGTGTCTGAAAGCCATAGCAATGGTGAGGATACCTCAGAATACCTCAGATTTGGTATGCTGTGGACTGCAGTCGGCTGCATCATTGTAATAACTGCATATTTCCTGTTTCCCGATTTTATAGTTTTAGTGATGCTTGGCAGCGAGTATGACATTGCGGGCTACATAGGCATCTACGCAATAGCCATGAGCCTACTGGCCTTAAGCAATATCCTGGTAGTCTATAACCTTGCCATCAAGCGCTGGTCAATATTATATGTGGTTGTGCCCGCTGTATTCCTAGAGCTGCTCCTTATCTACCTATTCCACCAGACCTTGCTGCATGTCGTGATAGTGGTTCTTTTATTCCATGTCATCCTGTTCGCGGCACTTGCAGTGCTATGCAGGGGCCAGCTGGAAGACATGTGGCATGCGCGGAGCGGCTATAAGAAATTCCCCGCTTCTGTTCTGTTCAAGCTGCATAAAGAATGATGCCTAAATTCTGATACCTTTTTCTGTAATGGTAAAATAGTATGCTTTATGGGTTTCCCCAAGCACATTCATTTTCCTGCGCCCTTCAGCTTCAGAAAGCGCAATGATCTGTGCAGCTCTCCTCTCTAATATTTTTCCTCCGACAACGTTATGCTGCTTGAAACTCTGCTCAGGACTTGCATACACATGGCTCGTGACCAGCACCGGAATCTTCAGCCGCTCTGCAATCTCAGCCAGCATCTCCATCTGTTCCATGAGGGCCTTGCTTGTTGCAAAGGATTTTCCATACCCCCCCTTGCGCAGCCGGTAGAGGTATGTGATGTTATCAACGACAATCAATGCAATATCCTTGTGCAGCTTCTGCAAGCCTTTGATGACATTGCCTTGCTCAATAAAAGTTCTAGGGTGGATAAAAAAGATGCGCTGGCTAAGCTTTTCAGGGTTCATTTGAGTGATCTGCATGAGTCGCTCAAACGGGAAGCTGCTTACATGGCAGTCAATGTAAATGACCTTGCCTTTTGTCGCATGTAGTGCAACAGCTTCCAGGCATGCCAATGTCTTTCCTGTGCCTGCCGGTCCGTGCACCAGAGTAATGCCAGGTTTTCCCAGTACATCATGCAATAAGCCTGAATTCACTGATTCTTCCATAAAATATTGAGGTATAACAAAATTAATAAATGTACCGTGAACTAGCCATGCTATGCGGGTCAAGAGTGAATATATTGTACTGGCGCTGCTGTTTGCTGCCATATGTGGCATCCGCCTCTATTTCGCGTTTCAGTCTGATAATTATGCGCCAGAGGCATATTATACGATCCGCCAGGTAGAGCATATCCTTGAGACAGGTTTTCCTTTATTTAATGATGAGTTAAGCTATGGCGGCCGCAGCTTGTTTCAGGGCTTCCTGTATTTTTACATTTTGGCTGCATTCCGCACTGTCCTGCCTGAAGCAATAGTTTACAAGGTAATACCCAACATATTTGCAACCTCTATCATCATTGTAATGTATGCCATCACCCTTTATCTCACCAGGCACAAGAGCATTGCCCTTTTCTCTGCATATGTTGCCGGCTTCATACCGATTTTTTTCTTTAAGACTGTAAATGACATATCAGTCTATGCCATTGTCATCCCCATCATCCTTCTATTTATCTATTGCATGCTGCGTCTGCACGAGCACCGCTCATATGTCATCATTATAATCGTGCTAATCCTTCTGCTCCGCCTCATCCATCCTTCAGTTACACTTCTCATAATGTCCCTGCTTACATATCTAATACTGCTCCGCCTTGAAGGTCTGCCGCAGCTTAAGGAGGAGATTGAGATTATCCTGTTCTCAACATTCCTCATCGTATGGTCAATCTTCATAACATTCAAGCGACCCTTCCTTGCCCATGGCATTGATGTGATCTGGCAGAATATCCCTGCAGAAATATTGAATAATTATTTTAAGGATTTGAGCATTATAGAGTCAGTCTACGCAATAGGCCTTATCCCGCTTATCCTGGGAATGTACACTATTTACCTTTATCTTTTCAAGGAAAAGGACCGCAGCCTTTACCTGATTATATCATTTGCCATAACAATATCCATCCTTCTCTGGTTTAAGTTTGTCAGCCTTGTTGTCGGTATGCTTTTCCTGAGTCCCATCTTGGTGATATTGTTTAGTGTAAGCTACAAGCGCCTGCTTGAATATTTTGAGAAGACAAGGTTTGCAGGGCATAATCAGCTCTTCATATTTGCGTTTGTGCTGGCTTTCTTCATTTTTTCTATCATACCGGCGTTTGTCTCTGCTTCAAAGGCAATGCAGAATAATGTGAGCGATGAAGAGATCCAGGCTCTTGCATGGCTGCAGGAGCATAGTGATCCTAAGGCGATGGTCCTTGGAAACCTTGAGGAAGGTCATGTAATTACTGCGGTGAGCCGCCGTGCTAATGTAATTGACACTAATTTCCTGCTTATCAAGGATGCGGAATATCGGCTGAAGGACATAAGATTTTTTTTCACCACGCCTTCTGAAACAGAGGCTATCAGGATACTTAATGCGTACAATGTGGATTATATCTTTTTCTCCCAAAAGACAAAAGCGCAGTATGGCATCCAGTCATTGGAATTCACTAGGGACAAGCTTTGTTTCAATGAGGTGTACAACAGGCACGGCATACAGATATACCGTGCGCTATGCAGGCTTGAGGTAACATGAAAGCATACTTTACCAGGCGCAACCTTTTCATTTTCACGCTGGTTGCCGGCACACTTATCCTGCTGCTTGTTCCTCTTATGAGAATGCTTTACTTCAACGCTCTCCTGGTAGGGGATGAATCCTACTACCATGCGCGGATTGCACAATCAATCATCAAGAGCGGTATCCCTGAGAGGGATGAAGCTATCTTGGGCGGGCGGCCTTACGTGATTGAGCCTTATCATGTTGTGCTGTCTTGGATAGGATATATTATTGGCATTGAATTCGCCTCTCAGCTGCTGCCATTCCTCAGCGGTGTCATCGCCCTGCTCCTGTTCTTCCTGATACTTCAGCAGCTATCTATACAATATGAGCAGCAGTTCTATATCCTCCTTGCGCTTATCCTCTCACCCCCATTTTTGGGAATCTTCACCTATTCCAACCCAGCAGCCTTGTCAATTTTGTTCTCACTTGCGGCAATATGCCTTTTTATTAAAGAAGACATGCTTTATTTCACGCTTTCATTCTTTTTCCTGATAGCTTCAAGCCTGTTTAGCCTCATAGCCCCTTTAGTGACCCTGCTCGTCCTACTTTCCTATGCCTTGTACAGGAAAAAGCTGCTCCGTCATTACTTCCTGCTTGCAGTGGTAACCATGACATTCATAGCAGTCTATGCCGCTGTTATTTACTGGAATTATGGCCTACCCCAGAATACAGAGCTTCTCCGTGAAGACTTCATTCAGCGCATGCTCTCGGATCTTGGCGGCAAATTCGGGTTTTCCATCTTTTCGCTCATCCTGTGCAGCATCGGTATAGCGTTCACCTGGGACCGCAAGAAACAGCTTGCCCCCATTTATATTGGCACAGCACTATTGTTTTTCCTTGCCGTGTTCTATTCCCTTGCTATAGTATATCTGAATTTTATTGTATCCATCTTTTCAGGCATTAGCATCCACCGCCTCCTAAAGCGGACATGGATGCTCTACCTGATCAAGGAACTCACTATTTTGGCGATTTTCTGTGGCCTTTTATTCTCTGCAACATCCTATATCAACCGCCTAGCCATAACCAATCCCAGCACAGAAGTTGTGGAAAGCCTGGTATGGCTGAATGGAAACTCACGGCGTAATGAAGTGGTGCTATCGCACTACACGAAAGGCTACTGGATAGAGTACCTTGCAGAGCGGAAAGTGATGACGGACAGCAACATAGGCTATATCCTTGATGCTCCGGAGCGGCTTGAGGCGAGCAATAGCATATTTATGAATCGCAGCCTGCGCGATGTCAAAAAACGTCTAAATCTGTATAATATTACATATATATGGATTGATGACAGCATGGTAAATGGCCAGGTCTGGAGTAGGCAGGATGAAGGCCTTCTCTACCTTCTCAATAATAACCAGACCTTCCGCAATATTTATTATGAGCGAGGTATTAGCATCTGGAAGTATCTGGGTGAATCATGACATTTGGCGAGCTTTTGGTATACACCGTGGCATACTTTGGCCTGTTCACTTCTATTTTTTTTATCCTTACATTGCTGGAGAACAGAAAAGAGCTCCAGTCAAGGAAGGCAAGGCAGCTTGGAGCAGTCACCATCATTGTGCCTGCGTACAATGAAGAGGCAAGCATAGCACAGACCCTGAAATCGCTGCTGCGCCTGAAATACCCTAAAGGCAAGCTTAAAATTATCGTTATTGATGATGGAAGCACAGACAGCACGTATTCCATTGCAAAGCGGTTTGAAAGCTCGCAATGCGCAGTCTATCGCAAGAAGAATGGCGGCAAAGCTTCTGCCTTAAATTTTGGCCTGCGGCGCTGCGCCACTGAATTCGTCGGCGCCCTGGACGCAGACTCGTTCGTTGACCCTGATGCGCTGCTCAACATCATGGGCTTCTTTGAGGCAAGCCCAAAGGTCATGGCAGTGACACCTTCCCTCAAGGTGTATACACCCAAGACAATGCTGCAGAAAGTGCAACGCATTGAATATCTCATAGGGGTGTTCCTGCGCAAGATATTTGCGCTGCTGGGCAGCATCCATGTTACCCCGGGCCCATTCACCATCTACCGCAAAACCTTTTTTGACATGCATGGAAACTATGACGAGAAAAACCTAACCGAGGACATTGAAGTTGCCCTCCGCATCCAGAAGCATGGCTATTACATAGAGAATGCCCTGCATGCGAATGTCTACACGATAACTCCTGCAAGCTTCTGGCCATTATACAGGCAGCGCATGCGCTGGTATATTGGCTTTTTTGAGAATGTATGGAACTACCGCGAGCTGTTCAGCGGGAAATACGGGAACCTTGGCCTGTTCATCCTTCCAGCATCTTTTTTTTCTGTATTCTTGGTCATGGCTTCTCTCCTGTACTTCACCTATAAGGCAATTGACTCGCTGGTGCGGCTCTTTATCAATTACTCATCCATCAATTTTGATATTTTAACCATAATGAAGTTCAACTTTGATGCATATTTTATCAACGCAAATTCGCTCATGCTGCTCTCGGTGCTGACAATGTTTGTGGGTATCCTTATTGTCTATTTCGCCAAGTATGTTGCCATGGAAAAGGCAGATATTAAGGGCAACTATGTGCTGTATATCATTGTGTACTGGATGCTCTTCGGCTTCTGGTGGATAGCAGCACTCTTCTACAAAGCCACAGGCCGCAAGATCAGGTGGGGCGCCAAGGAGCTTTAACTGTCATCTAAAGATTTATAAAGCGATTTGCTTCAAGCCTTTTCTGTGGACCGCAAACAGATATCAAAGACAAAATATATTGCAGCATTTGCCACTACCACGCTGATTTTTCTCATAGGCCTGCTTATAGGCTCTTACATAACTAACATAAAGCTGCAGAAGCTTGACCAGCTGGAGCAGGACCTTCGCATTGACACACTTGCAGTTGAGATTGAATACCTGCTGATATCAGAAAATCCGTGCACGGGCATCAATACAAGGTTTATGACAGACCAGCTCTACAATGTAGGCACACGGCTTGATTTCATGGAGAGCAATTTGGGCGAAGGTGATCAAAGGGTGCAGGCCTTAAAGTCCTACTATTCCCTGCTTGAGATGAGGCATTGGCTTTTCATCAGGAAGACTGTGGAGGAATGCGAGTCTGATGTCGTTCCCATCCTCTACTTTTATTCAAACCAGGGGGATTGCCCAAGCTGTGAGGAGCAGGGTTGGGTATTGAATTATATCCGGCAGAAATATCCGCAGACCCGCGTCTATTCATTTGACCTTAATATCAACAACAGCGCCCTTGCTGCCCTGCGTGATATCTATGAAGTCCAGCAGGCGCCTGCCATCATAATCAATAATGAAAAACATATTGGTTTTCTGGACAGGGAAGCTGTTGAGCAGTTACTTAACCCTGTATAAGGTCACCCGCTGCCCGCAATCATCCCTGAATTCTTGCTCAATATAGACTCTGCCTGACTGTTCTGCCAAACTCGTGTCAAAAAGCTCCCCTTCCTGGTTATTTATGATAACATATTTCGGGCTATATTGCGAGATTAAAGCTCCCACATGAGGCGACCACAACGAATAGCTTTCAGTTCCAAGGTAATACTGGTAGTAAACCCACGTATTGCTCAGGATCCGCGATGCAGGATTTACCCTCTGCTGCAGGTATAGTACGCTTTGCATTAGCGCTCCATCTGCTTTGCATCTTATATCGTTCTGTACTGCTGCTACAGCAGGCACTAACGTATATGCTGCCATTACTAACGCAAGCACAAGCGCAGGCATAGCCAGCTTTCTATAATTAATCTTGATCCAAAGGAATCCAAATCCCACGAGGAGATAAAAGAATAATATCCAGCTCAGGAAATACCGCTCAATCTTTAAGTTTACAAAGAAAAGGTAGTAACCCAGGATTACGGCAAGGCTTATTACAATCAGGCCATATCCTTTAGGCCTTTTTCTGACTTGTGCTAATCCAAGAAGCATGAATGCCGGCAGTATTATGAGAAGCCAAAATGCCCTGGTCATAAATAACGCAATAGGCTCATTCAGGCTGTAATTCCTGATTACGCTCTGGTATATCCTGAAATCCCAGGACAGATTGTTATAGTGCAGCCAATTGTAAAGTAGCCATGGCACAAGGATGATGGCAAACGTACTAGCATATTGAAAAATTCTTTCTGCCATTTGCCTAGTGAATTTATATTCAAGAAGTACATAAAGTAAAACAGCAGCGGCAAACAATCCGTATGGGAAGCGCATTAGGAATGCTGCTCCTGAGAAAAAGCCAGCCGCAGTGTAATTATCCTTAATAATGAAATAGAAGGCCAATGCAATGAGGCAAAGCCCTGGAATATCTGAATAAGCAGTATATCCCCATGTGATGATAAGAGGTGATGCGCTGAACAGCATGGTAAGCCAGAAAGAAAGCTGCGAGTCAAAATATTCCCGGCAGATTAAGTAGAACAAGTAAACGAGGAGCAAGGTGAACGCAATTGCAAGGCTCCGTGCTGCAGCCAATGATTCCCAGGTGACCAGCCAGATTCCTGCAATCACGTATTCAAGCAGCGGGCTCCTGTAATCTTCCAGCGGCTTTATGTCAGCTACATGCGAGCGCGCATTTGTCATGTAAACTGTCTCATCCCATTTAGGCAGCGCATCAAACCATGCAAAATAGCCCAAAAGCAGGGCCAGCGGGACAATAATGAAGAAAACATTGTATTTCATCGTTTCTTTACTTTAATGAAATCACCAAGCGTCATGCCCTCAGCCTGCTTAAAGACAGGAGCCTTTCCCCCTGCATCCTCAGTAGTCACCAATCTTAGCCCAAGAATCTTCTCAAGCCGCTTTGCAGTTTCCATGTCAGGCGTAAAATGCCCTGCCTCTATCTTATGCAGGATTGAGCTCTTTATGCCCAGCCTTGCGGCAAATGCCTCATGGTTCTCTTTTAATGCTTCCCTCTTTTCTCGTATAAGCTTGTGGAAATCTGCAACAATTATTTCAATGGTCTCGGGCTTCTCAATCTTTACTTTCTCAGGAGCAGGCTGCGTTGCTCTTCCAATCACTTTCCCGAATTTTGCGCATGCCTGGCACAGCAGCATGGTGCTTCCCTCTACAGCTGCCTTAAACTGCTGGGGATTCCGGCCGCACATGTCACAATTCATAGCATAAAATCAATATCCCCTGCTTTAAATTATTTGCGGAGCAGATATAGTAAAGGGCACAATAATTTGAGCAATAGATATGACCTTTACTTATTACGAACGGACAACTATTGCTCAATAGATTTTGTCCGTGAGTATAGGTGCAATCCAGCTTATAGCTATCAATACCTTTTTAAATGTGCAAAACTGCCCTTTCCCATGAAAGGCGAATCATTCCTTTTAGTTTCCTTAAAGGAAGACAAGGCAAAGAAGCTTGCTCAAGTCATTGCAAATGACAGCTGCAAGAAGATTCTTGAGCATCTTACGCAGAGGGATGCAACTGAAACTGAGTTGGCTAAAAAGCTGGACATCCCCCTTTCCACAGTACATTATAACCTGAAGCAGCTTGTTGACTCAGGCCTTGTCATATCTGATGAGTATCATTACAGCTCCAAGGGCAAGACTATCAATCATTACAAGCTGGCCAGCAAGTATATCATCATTGCGCCTAAATCTACATTTGGCTTAAAGGAGCGGCTCAAGGGCATCCTTCCGGTTCTTGGAATTGGTTTGGTCGCAACTGCATTCATTAAGTATTATACAACAATCCAGGAATCCTTCTCAATAGATGAAGCAGCTCCCATGATGGCGAGATCAGCAGACTTTGCGCAGGAAGCTTATATGATGCAGCCTGCTGCTGATTATACCTGGCTCTGGTTTCTGGTCGGTTTCCTTCTCTCGCTCGCATTATACCTAGCCCTGCAGACGTTCTTTTCCAGAAGGGAATAAAAATGCCGAAACCTAAAGTTATAGTCGTATCAGGGGTGCCTGGAACAGGCAAAACTGTCATTGCAAAAAAGCTAGCCAAAGAGCTTGGTTTCCGTTATCTTTCTATACACAATCTCAATAAATCCATCTATTCCGGCTATGACAAAGAAAGAAAAACCAGAATTGTGGACACAGACAAGATGACAGCGGTCTTCCAAAAATTCCTAAATGCATCTAAGGACAAAGGCATCATCTTTGAATCCCATCTCGCCCATCATCTGCCAAAAAAGCTGGTAAAGCTCTGCGTCATCCTAACTACCAATATTAAAGTTCTAAAAGCCAGACTTGCAAAGCGCAGATACTCCCAACAAAAGATAGAAGAGAACCTCCAAGCCGAGATATTTGAATCAATATTGACAGAAGCGCAGGAGAATAAGCATAAGGTTCTGAAGGTTGATACTACTAAGTTTGATAGAATAAAGTTTAGAAAGTTAGTTTCTGACATTAAGAAATCTATTTAGGCAAAGCTTGTTATATGAAGAAAAACCACATTTTAAGTAGAAATTTTATTTGTTAGACGAAACTTTTAAATTATTTGTTTTTTATCTTTTCTGTGTTTTTTCTCCTAGGCTTTTGTTCTTCAACATTATCATAAAATATGGCTACAAGGATTAAATCTACCTTTCTAAGAAAATCCAAGCACAAAAAAACTCGAAAGTATTTTCCCCCTCCCATTTTCAAAATATACTCTGGTTCTTTTACGCTATACTTGTGAAAATAAAACCACTCATCCGAATTGTGCTCAATCGGATTGCTCCTCCAATAGTTATTCTTTATGATATACACATAACCTCTTCTAGTCTTTAGCTCAAATTCCCAAATAGGTTGGTCTCGTTCAAACGCTTTGGCTATTAAATCCTCTACCTGCAATTCATAAGATTGTAAAATATCTTTAATTTTTTTCCATAATAATTCCCTTTCCAACTGTACATCATGTAGTCGCATAGGAAAAACTTTATTTACTTTTCATGGATATTAGTACCTAATACTATTATAACTGCACCGACTATCAAAAAATACCAATATCTGTATTCACCAATAGAAAATGTTACTATAGAACCTGCAATAATACCTATCCCTAACCCTTCAAACCATCTCCCAATAATTTTCTTTTGTTTTTTGGAGAAACACATCTCAAGAGGTATGTTTTATTAGATATATTTAAAATTATTGAAAAGGAGTGGGTAGTGGGACTATGGTTGGTGGGTTGCGGCTCATTATTTGAAATTAATCACTCAACAATCTCAATCTCATCGACAATCCCGTCAGAATCCAGATCAATGCCTTCTATGATCTTGGCAAAGACCTTGTCATTAAACTTGTTCCCTTTGGCAATCTCCTTAAAGTGCTTGATAAATGCTATCATCACTGCTCTAGTCCCGGAATGTCGTTTCCCCGCTATTATTAAGGCAAACTTCTTCTTATTAAACGGATTCTTCATCTTTACAATAATGCCTGCCTCATCTGAGTGATATTCTTTATTGGAAACAGTTGAATAGATGCTCCAGTTATTCTCCTTGTTAAACCTAATAGGCATTTTCATATTAAGCGAAGCAGTAACGCTATTGACCACAGGCCCTCCTATCAATATGATATTCTTCTGCAAGTCCTCTGTCCTGGCTTCAGTATCTAATTTCACGTTCAACCCTTGTATAGTATTAAGGAAACTGCCTAGGAACAGTGCAAAATCAATCCCATAATACCCATCCCTGCTCCTTGCTTTCTCAGGCCCGTGCGGATCCGGGCTTCCTACTATAATGGCAGCATTCAGCTGCCCGTTCTCTATAAAAGGCTCTAATAAGCTATAGGAAACAGGCTCCTCAAGCTTTAAAGCCTCCTGGAACTCTTTATAGGCTATTACAAAGGCAGGCTCAACCAATCCATAGAAATTAGCTGCAGCCCCATGTACACTGTCTGTCTTTACTACCTGCACTATCCTGGCCTTCTCTAGGTTCCTTATATGATAATATACCTTCTGCTCATGCACCCCAAGCTTCTTAGCCAAAGCTATAGGGTATGAAGGGCTTTTAGCCAGCTCCAGCAATATCTTATGGGCCAATTCAGATGTCAATGGCTTAAGCTGCTTATACGTCACCTCTTTAGCAGGCAGCGATATTACCTTATCCTTGGTCTTATTGACAATGTGCATAGCCATTAAAAAATATCTTTTAATAGTACTATAATTACTTTAGTAATACTTATATATAATGCTTTCTGAATTCAGCAGATGAAGCTATTCGGAACAGACGGCATTAGGGGCACTGCTAACCGTTATCCAATAACCCCCGAAATGGCGCTGCGCTTAGGCAAAGCCGCAGCTTTAGTCTTCTCTAAAGGCAGGAAACGGCCAAAAATCCTGATAGGCAAGGATACGAGAATCTCAGGCTATATCCTGGAAAGCGCATTGACCTCAGGCATCTGCTCTATGGGTGCAGACGCATTATTGGTAGGCCCAATGCCCACCCCGGCCATCTCTTTCCTGACAGTCAATGCAAAGGCAGCCGCCGGGATAGTAATCTCAGCATCCCATAACCCTGCAGAGGATAATGGCATCAAGTTCTTCTCCAGTAAAGGCGGCAAGCTTCCAGAAAATGTTGAGCAGGAAATAGAGCATCTCGCCCTTCAGGATTCTTTAGAATCAACAGTTTCTGCAAGAGACCTGGGGAAAGCCTATAGATTAGATGATGCTAGGCTGCACTACATCTCTCTTGCAAAGAGCTCAATAAAGATAAGGCTTTCAGGATTAAGGATAGTGATAGACTGCGCTAATGGTGCAGCTTATTCAGTTGCTCCTGCAGTCCTCAAACAGCTGGGGGCAACAGTAATTCCTATTAACAACAGCCCGGATGGCTTGAACATAAACCTGAACTGCGGCGCGCTTCATCCCGAGGCTATGCGAAAAGCTGTCAAAAAATATAAGGCAGACGCAGGCATAGCTTTAGACGGCGATGCTGACCGCGTCATCATGGCTGATGAAAAAGGCAGGATTTTGGACGGCGACGATATTCTTGCGCTCTGCGCCCTAAGAATGAAGCAGGAAAATAAATTAAGAAAAAACATGGTTGTGGCAACAGTCATGACTAATCTTGGCATTGAAGAGAGCCTTTGGAATCAAGGCATCACCATGTTGCGCACCAAAGTCGGAGATAAGTATGTTGCAGAGCAGCTGCACCTTAAGAAATTGAGCTTGGGCGGTGAGCAGGCAGGCCATATCATCATGCCGGGCATCAATCCAACAGGCGACGGCTTGATAGCAGCATTGCAGGTCTTGGGCATCATGAAAAGCTCCAGGAAACCCCTGTCCATGCTTGCCCAATTCCAGAAATATCCTCAAATTTTAGTTAATGTAAAGGTAAGGGAGAAAAAAGATTTTGAGTCCATACCAAAAGTTTATAATAGTATCAGGCAAGCCCAGCAGGCATTAGGCAGCTCAGGCCGCGTCCTGGTGCGCTACTCAGGCACAGAGAACCTTGCCAGAGTGATGGTAGAAGGCAAAGATAAGCTGCAAATTAAAAGAGCAGCAGAATCAATAGCAGGAGAAATTAAAGCTGCTTTAGGTGTATAATGGAGATCTACTGCGAAAACTGCAAAAAGAATACCGAATTTACCAGAACAAAAGACATGTTCCAGAAAGATGCCATTATGGAGTGCACCGCCTGCAAGGCCTTGCATGCAGTTTCAGTAAACAAGACATTGGGTGAAACGAAATGAAAGCAGTGCTTCTTGCAGCCGGCATCGGCAAGCGCTGCTATCCGTTGACCTTGACCAGGCCAAAGCCACTTCTCAGGCTCGCCAATACAACGATATTGGAGCATAACCTGAAGGAATTCGCTGACCTCTTTGATGAGCTCATCATTATCATAGGCTACAAGGGCGATATGATCAGGAAGCTGCTTGGCGATAAGATTCATGGGACTAAAATAAAGTATGTTGAGCAGCTGGAGCAGCTTGGGACAGGGCATGCTGTCCTGCAGGCAAAGGAGCACGTGAAAGGCTCATTTGTAGTCTGCGGCGCTGACGATTTATTCTTCAGGCAGGATGTCAAGGACCTTCTCAAGAACAAAGGCTCTGCAGTCATGTGCCATGACATGGAATGGCCGGAATCCTTCGGTGTCATTGTTGAAGAGAAAGGGGTGCTGAAACAGATTGTGGAAAAGCCTGAGAAATTCATCTCGCACCAGGTTAACACAGGCATGTATCTCCTGCAGGAATCCATCTTTCCAATCCTTGAGTCAACTGAAAAATCAATGAGAGGAGAATTTGAGATAACAGATGCCATTAACCAGCTTGCTGCAAAAGAGCAGGTCAAGGTGACAAGGGCAGATAAATGGCTGCCCATCGGCTATCCCTGGCATCTGCTGGATGCGAACAAGCTGCTTCTGGAAGGAATGAAGGAAGACATTTCCGGCAAAGTTGAAAAAAATGTCACTATTAAAGGCATGGTAAAAATAGGCAAGGGAACTGTCATAAAAGCAGGCAGCTATATTGAAGGTCCTGCCATTATAGGGGAGAACTGTGAGCTCGGCCCGAACTGCTACATCCGGCCGTTTACTGCTATCGGCAACAAATGCCGCATTGGCCTTTCAGAAGTCAAGAATTCCATTTTGATGGATAATGTCACCTCAAAGCACTTTGCCTACATCGGCGAGAGCATCATTGCTGAAGGCGTCAACATTGGCGCAGGCACAGTAATAGCAGACTTAAGGCATGACAATACCAACGTGCAGAGCTTCTATGACGAGAAATTGGTTGACACAAACCGCAGGAAATTCGGTGCAGTCATCGCTGATAATGTAAAGCTTGCTATTCACACATCTATCTATCCCGGCCGGAAGATCTGGCCCGGTAAGTTTACCAGGCCGGGCGACATCGTGAAATCCGACCTCTTGTAACAATGTGCGGCATTGCAGGATATCTTGGAAAAAGGAAAGCAAGCCCCATATTGCTGGACGCTGTAAGAAGGCTGGAATACAGGGGATATGATTCTGTTGGCATCGCAACCTTGCACGAGCAAAGGCTTTCAGTAAGGAAAGCTGTTGGCAACGTTGAAGAGGTAGATAAAAAACTCCATTTTGCAGAGATGCCAGGGAATGTGGGAATTGCGCATACACGTTGGGCCACTACGGGAAAAGTCACTGATGAAAATGCGCACCCACACCTGTCAAATAACGGCAAAATCGCTGTTGTCCATAACGGCATAATTGAAAACTATCAGGAATTAAAGGGATTCCTGCAAAAGAATGGATACACATTGAAAAGCCAGACTGATACTGAAGTAATCCCCAATCTTATTGAGCATCACATGAAGCGAAAAAGCCTAAAGCAGGCATTCCTGGAGACTCTCAGGCAGCTGGAAGGCACATTTTCCATTGTTGCGCTTGATGAAGGAAGCGGCACAATCCTTGGGGCGCGCCACAATTCTCCCCTGGTACTGGGCTTGGCCAGGGATGGCACGTATATTGCATCAGATGTCAGCCCTTTTATTGAGGCCACAAAAAAGGCAGTGTTGCTGGAAGATGACGAGGCCGTCATACTGGACAATAAGCTGGAGATACTGAACTTCAGGACTGGAAAGCCGGTCAGGAAGAAAATATTCCTGATGCATTGGAATTATGAGCAGGCAAAGAAAGGCGATTATGAGCATTTCATGATGAAGGAGATTGATGAGCAGGGCTCTACGATAAAAAAAGCAGTGCAGCAGGATGCTAAGCTGATGAAAAAAGCTGTTAGTATGGTAAAGAAAGCATTTGGGGTATTTCTTGTTGGCTGCGGCACAAGCTACCATGCCTGCGTCTCCGCATCCTACGTATTTTCTCATATAGCAAAGAAGCATGTTAATGTTGTGTTAGCTTCAGAGTTTGAGAATCATAGGGAATTCTTGACTAATAAGACCTTGCTAATAGCACTTTCTCAGTCAGGGGAGACAGCTGATGTCCTTGAAGCAGTAAGGATAGCAAAAGATAAAGGCGTCAAGATAATTGCGATTACTAACGTTGTTAGCTCAACCCTGACGCAGCTTGCCGATGAGACTATAATGATGAACTGCGGCCCTGAAATCTGCGTGCTGAGCACCAAGAGCTATACTGCCCAGCTCGCTATCCTGACTGCACTGGTGTACGGCCTTGCGGGAAAGCTTGAGGCAGGAAAGAAACTTGTTCTGCAGGCAGCTGCAAAAGTACCTGATATTATCAGAGATAGCACTCCAAAGATCAAGGCGCTGGCTTCAAAGATAAAGGATTCACGGAGCATATTTCTCATAGGCAGGGACATGGCATATCCTAGCGCTCTGGAAGGCGCCCTGAAGATAAAGGAAGTCAGCTACATCCATGCAGAAGGCTTTGCGGGCGGCGAGCTGAAACATGGAACAATAGCCCTGATTGAAGACAATGTCCCTGTAATTGTACTGGCAACTGAGCATACTAAAAAAGAAATATTGGCAAATGCGATGGAAGTAAAAGCAAGAGGCGGCTACATCATCGGCATCAACAGCAGGCAGGATGATGTATACGATTACTTTATTGAAGTCCCAGAGGCAGGCATGGCAAATCCAATCCTCATGATAATCCCTATCCAAATACTGGCATATTATCTTGCCATAGAGCGTAATCTTGATCCAGACAAACCCAGAAATCTGGCCAAAAGTGTCACTGTAAAATAATTGCTAGTCGCCCCCTTACAGCAAAATTACAATAGGAACCTGGGACATTCAGCACGGTGAGCTTAACTTTGAGCTAAACGAACTTTTTCCCCCGAATGCTGAGACATCCCACAGCGTCTGGCTTGGAAAAGTTAGGTGGGCGAGCGCGCTTTGATGAGGGTGAAGAGGGTACAGTTGGGGCGCAATCACGTCTTTTCTGAAGAAAAGTTTGAAAAACTAGCTCTTCGATGAAGCTTCTTTATTGATTTGCATTTTCTCAATAACTTCTCTAATTTTCTGTGCTAGCTCTTTTTTCTTGAAAACGTTTACGTATTCTAAGGGTTTAGAACCATATACTTTTTTAATTGCTTCTACAATTATATTTAAGAGTAAGACGGTGTTTTCTTGGTTAAACTCTTTAAGAGCATTCTCACTTAGATCTGAGTCTGATAAAATATTAAATCCCTTCTTCTCAAGATAAACCCTAAAAGCATAAAATAGATGAATTTTGACTCTAGGAATAATACTTATTTCTTCTTTTGACAATCTTATCTGTTTCATTCGTAATTTTCTCCTAACAACTCTTAGTTGTTTCAGTAATTCTTTATATGATTTATGAATAAAAATCATGCTTTCTGGAGACAAATTTGGATTAAAAATTTTCTTATAAGTATCATCATCTGTAAAAACAAGTGATTTTTGCTTTTGCGCATCCATTGGCCTTTCTAAATAGAATGTTAGATACCTTTGTGCAAAATCATAATTATCAATTATCTTATCTTTTTGGGATATTTCAATCCATTGATTACGTTTTCTTTGGTAAAAATAACCATTATCTTTTAACATATTCTCAATTAATTTTTGGACATCGTCATTGGATCTTAAATCACGTTTATTAACGGGATTTTGGCTATTTGTTGATTCGGTAATTAATTCTGCTAGCTTATCTGGCGCCTTAAATATTTTGATTAGAATCTTAACATCATCAATATTTCCAGTTTTTTTAAATGCTTTTTCTATAGATGTAGTTGTTTGAACTCCATTTACAATAGAAAATGATTTCACCTCTAACATAATATTTTCAGGTTGTGTTCCTGTTCTTTCATAATTATCGCATACTACTGTAATCCCATTATTGAGAAACCAAAATTTATCACGAGTTTCTGCTTCGGACGCACTTTTAATTATTTTAGAATTGATAATGTTTTCTCCCAAGGAAAAACGAATGTTTTTTTGGAATAGTTTGTTTCCATACTTCCCATATAATCTGATTAATTCTTCCCCCTTTATTGAACTAATTAAACCCTTGACATCTGGATTGCTAAATTCAAAGTATTTCCCATTTAAACTTATTTTTTCATCTATTTTACTTACCCTTGATTCTTCGAGCCTCTTAAAAATGTCTACTAGCCCATATTGTTCTAATCTTATTTTTTCTTTGTATGGATTCATATTATACCATCTATTCCAGATTTCTAAACTATTATCTGCTAATCCTATCCCCAGATGGCAAGAAACAAAATAGATTTCATCAAGAATATACCCCTCTTGGAGGAGCGACTGGTATTCTTCTTTTTTATATTTAACTTTGTCTGAAACATTATCCCCAGTATCACTGGAGGCAAAATAATCAAAAACATTTTTAAATTTGTTAACAACTTCTTCCCCCATATTCACATTAAAAATTCCGTTGTCACATTTTTTTGAATTAAATTTTGTTTGGATTACAAAAATTTTAAACCTTGTTTTATCTTCGTCAATAGCGAAGTGTACTGCATCTGCTCCAAGATCTTCCCCTTCATCAGTTATATCATCATCTACATCTTCATATTCTAAATCTAAAATGGTTGAGCAACATAATCTTAGAAAAGAGGTAGAAATTTCATCTTCTGGATACTGCTTATTAATATTGATTACTTGAGATTTAATCTGATCATAATAAAATTTGGAATAGTCTACCATAAGAGAAAAAGCAGTCACTTCTATTAAAATTTTTCCATTCTATTCAAGTTTTTCCCATAAAGCTCTATTTTATTATGATACAGGTATCATTAGTTTCTTACAGGCACATAATCTCACGTTGTGCGCATTACTTGCTAGTGCGTATTCACAAGATTATGTGAAAGTGATTGCCGTTAAGACCATGGGCACGAACGAATAGCGCTATCGCGAAGCGTTCTCCTTAGTTAGATAAGAAACTGACAAAAAGAGCGTAACAGTTAAATAACCAAGAGCATCATTCTTCTCCATGAAAGACAAAATATCCTCATTAGATTACAGTTACCTTGTTAGGGAATTACAGTTTTTGGTCAATTCCAGATTAGACAAGCTCAATAATGATGAGGAAACATGGTACTTTGAGTTCTATGTGCCTTCAAAAGGCAAGCAGGTGCTCAAGGTTGTACTGGGCAAGTATGTCTGCCTGACTCCTGAAAAAGGCGCAGGCTTTGGCAATTTCTGCGAATATCTGAGGAAGTATCTGCAGGGGGCAAAGATAAAGGCAATAAGGCAGCTGGATTCAGAGCGCATTATCCAGATTGATTTTGAGCTGAGATCGCAACAGTATTCCCTTGTCATAGAGATGTTCAGTAAAGGCAACCTTATTTTTTTGGGCAGCGAGCAGGCAATCATGCGCGCGTTGGAGAACCAGACATTCAGGGACAGGGAAGTAAAGCCAGGCATTACATACAAATACCCAAGATCAAAGTACAATGTGCTTGAGCCAAATAAGGAACTATTCAAGAAAGTCCTAGAGGAGAGCGCAAAAGATTCCATTGTCAAGACTCTTGCAACTGACATAGGTCTTGGCGGCACGTACGCAGAGGAAGCTTGCTCAAGGGCAGGTATAGATAAGACTAAGCAGAAGCTTTCTGAAAAGGAAATAACCCAATTATATGAAGCCATAATCAGCTTGGCAAATGCAAAGCCAAATGCTGCAATCATTATTGATAACGATGCCATGATTGATGTAGTGCCTATAAAATTGGAAGTGTATAAAGAATGCAAGGCACAAGGCCACAAGACTTTCAACGATGCTATTCAAGACTATTTCAGCCAGCTTACCATTAAGAAGCCAAGCAAACACGAGAAAGAGATTCAGAAGCTAGTGAAAATCATAGCCAATGAAAAGCAGACAATAGCTGAGTACGAAACCCAGGAGATTGAAGAGAAGCAGAAGGCAGAAGCTCTATATGCTAATTACCAGCTTGCAGATGAAATCCTCAGGGAAATAAAGAAGGCAAGGCAGAAATATTCCTGGAAAGAGATCAAGGAGAAACTGAAAGACCACAAGTTTATCAAGAGCGTTAATGAAAAGGAAGGGAAGGTTGAAGTTGAGTTGTAACAAGGTTTAAAAACCCATAAAGCATTTCCTCTACAATGGTAACCTTAAAAGAATTCCTAGGGAACAGAAAAATAAGCACTGAGACTTGGGATACTTTTGAAGTCCTTGATGTACATCCTTCTGAGCTTGAAATTAAATTGGTAGAAAGGCCCTACCCTGAGCCAGACGCAGCAAGAAGGGCACGTTTTGAATATTTCAAAGAAGTTGAACTGCCAAATACGCTTACCTGGTTGGAACGAAGAAGTGCACGATTAAGTGATGGAAGGCAATTCTTTATAGGAGAATACAAAAAAGTGTCTGAAAATGCAGTCCCGTTAGCTCTTTTTGAAAGATTGCCTAACGGAGAAGCTAAAAGGATGAACTATGATGGAGATCAGCATGTTAATCTTCACCAAATAGTTCGTTCTGACGATGGAGTTAGATTGGAAGTGTATCAAATTCTCTATAGCGAGTGGATGGCATGTAAAAGCAGAAGATTCACAGCTGCATACGATGCTATCGGAAAGAGACCTGGAGCCGGCATTGGTATTAATGAAACTATAGAATCAAGCGATGAATTTTTTATTGGAACACAAAGACCAATAGACACCACAAATTATCCTGGAACTGTTTTCGCAGTAGGAGGGGCACTTCCACCTATGAACACATTCGCACAAGCAATATATCAGCAAAAATTACAGGAAATCGGTTTAAAACCAATTCTTAAACCAGAAGATCCTGATTATGATCCAAAAGCTGAAGCTCACTATAATCCAGACGAGTCAAGAGTCTTAATAATTGGATCTGATATGTACTATGGTGGAGGTGCCCACCCAAGACTTGAAATCGCAGGTTATAGCAAAGCAAGAATTTCATTTAAGAGAATAATACAACTGCAGAAGACAACGCCTGGGCAAACCGATGTATCAGGACTTGTCATATTTCCAACTACTCCTGTAGAATTTACGAGCAGGGTTGCGATAATGGGTGCTACAGGGGAGCTTCTCACAACAGGAGAAATGAGCCTTGCTTATGCATTCTTGGCTAAACGATTACAGGAAACCGGCCCAGAAATTGCAAACAAAGATTATGAAACATTGAATAGAATGCTCAATCTCTATAAAAGGACAGAATTCCTAATCCCCGAGATTAAAGGATAAAAAGTATTTATAATAAGATGAGAGCCGAACATCTTGAAGAGCTATGTATTCAAGCCTTATGGAAAGCTCATGATATTCTAAATCAATTGGGTGTCGAAGGGTCGAAAAAAGTAAAAAGCGACAAAGATGTTGTAACAAAGGGAGACCGTGCAATTTCTGAAGGTATCTCTGCATTCTTCAGTCAGCATAGAGCTCCAATAGTATTATATGCTGAAGAATTCACAGAAGAGCCGTTCCACAGGAAGATATTATCTCAAAATCCACTCTATATGGTGACTTGGGACGACATTGATGGAAGTAAAAATTTAGAGAAGGGCAGGACAATACTGCCATATTGCAGTGTTATTGCATTATTTGATGGCGATGGCACCGAAGCGACATTTAAAGATGCCCGGTTTGCTGCTATACTGGAGCATAACTCAAAAACACTTTGGATGGCGCGCAGGGGAAAAGGTACCTTTGTAAATGGGACTCAGGTATACACTGATCAAACAAAACAGCTTGATGCATTATCGCGCATAGCAGTGGATCATTATGCATTCAAGGCAGAAAAGGCACAACCTTATCATGCTAAAGTATCAGAGTGGGACAAATTATTCTGGGTGGTAGATTTTGGAGCATCCTCAATACATCTTGCCGGACTAAGCAGCGGAATGTTTGATGGCTACGCAAATGTAGCTCAGAAAGCGCACGAGATTGGCGCAGGTAACCTATTAGTTACAGAAGCAGGCGGATTCATGAGTGATATAATGGGGAAGCCATTGGCAGATCAGAAATATGATTTCAATGCAGTATATCAAGTTGTAGGTGCCGCCAATAGACAAATAGGAGAAAAGTTACTGGAATTTTTTAAATAAACTAAGAAAGGTTCCCATCCCTGCACACGTTCTTAGTTAAAATAAAAGTGGGACAGCTTCCTGGACTTCCCGTACGCAAGTACAGTACCATCCAAGACGGTGGCGTGCTTAACTTCTGAGTTCGGAATGGGATCAGGTGGAACCACGCCCCTATGACCGTCCACGTAGACTTGGAATAAATAGTACTTTATAAGCCTTATGGTTATCGCTATCGCACCCTGCCAGCCTCTTCCCTGCTCCTCACATGTATCTCCTTCTCAGAGCTCATATGCCCGTATAAGAGCCCTTTCTCAGCAAGCGCAGGGAACACGTCCTGCTCCAGGCTTGTCCCAGGATAGTCAAATATCTCTGGCTCTGCAGCAAATATAGGCGAGAACACAAGGTAAATATCAGACTGCTTCGGCTTCTGGATGAACTGTAATATCTTTGTGCCTTCAACAATTACAGTCCCTTTCTCGCTTGGCTTTGAAGATGTAGTCAGCATGAGCGTGCACAAGCTGCCCTGCTTCAGGTGGTCTTTCCACACCTCATCCAGGTTTATCCTGTTAAAGTAAATATCACAATAGACAGTCAGGAATGTTCCGCTTACTTTCCCTTTCAGCAGCCGCAGCGAATCAGCCGTTCCCTTAGAGTGTTTTTCTTCAATGTAGGTTATCTTTACACCGTAGCTGCTCCCATCTTTAAGCAGCTCAAATATCCTCGTGATTACCGCATGCCTTCCGATCACATAAATTGCCTTGAACCTGTGCTCCCTAAATTTTTTCACCATGCCCTCAATCAGGCTGCTTCCCCTGACTGGCAATGAAAAGCAGAACTCGCCCTTTGTTTTAAGCTGCTCCTCAGGCCCTCCGGCTAGGATAACAGCAGTCTTGTTCTCTCCAAGAGCAGTCTTGACAAGATGCTCAATTGCCTGGCTCCTGTTCCGGATATAGATATTGTCTACTGTAGAATCAATCTCCTTTATCGCATGCTCATCAAGTGTAATGCTAATCTTCTGCTTCATCATACAGCAAAACCTACATCCCTATTTAAAGTTATCGCATAAGGTAGGATAAAGGTAAGATATTTAAATAAAGTGTTATTGTTGGGGTTATATGAGGATTACTATATGCGGAGTTGGATACGTGGGGCTCACTACAAGCGCAATGCTTTCAGAGCTGGGCCATGATGTAGTGGGTGTAGACATAGATGAGCACAAGATAGCAGCTCTGAACAAGGGCATAATCCCTATTTTTGAGCCACAGCTTGACGAGCTTATACACAAGAATATCAGGGCAAAGCGCCTTGCATTTACTACAGACCTGAATAAGGCAATTAAGCACGGCGATGTCATCTTTGTCTGTGTAGGAACGCCACCTAAGCCAAATGGGGAAGCTGACCTTTCCTATGTAGAAAATGTTGCCAGGACAATAGCTGAGCATCTTGATAGGTATAAAGTGATTGTTGAGAAAAGTACTGTGCCTGTGGAGACCGGTGAGAAGATTGCAGAAACCATCCAGATGTATAACACCAACGATGTTCCATTTGATGTTGTCTCAAATCCTGAATTTCTAAGGGAAGGCAGCGCTGTCCATGATACATTTAATCCGGACAGGGTAGTCATAGGCACTTCATCAGAAAAGGCAGCGGATATCATGAAGGAACTCTATGCCCCTTTGAAAGCGCCGATTGTAGTGACTGACATAAGAAGTGCAGAGATAATCAAGCATGCCTCCAACTCATTCCTTGCCACAAAAATCTCATTCATTAATGCTATCGCAAATATCTGCGAATTGACCGGGGCAGATGTCAACAAGGTGGCAGAAGGCATGGGATATGACACAAGGATAGGCAGGCAATTCCTATACGCAGGAATCGGTTATGGCGGCTCCTGCTTGGATGGCGGTGAGGAAGTGATTATTAATGATAACGGCTCAATATACCCTATTAAACTAAAAGTTTTATTTAATAAGTTTAACTTAATGACACCAATTAAAGTGCTCAGTTTTGATCCTCAATCGAAAAAAACAATATTCAAAAGGATTTTATGCACAACTAAAAGACGCTATAAGGGCAAGCTGGTTAAAGTAACGTCTAGGATGAATAAAACAGTTATTGCTACAGCAGATCATCCTTTCCTTGTATATGAAGGAGGGAAGTTTAAGATAAAGCTTGCAGATGAATTACAAAATAATGATGAATTACCGGTCTTTTTTGATATTCCGGTATCTAATGAAGAGATCATAATTGATATGATTGATAAGATTATTGCCAGTTCAGCTTTTGATAAGAGTAAAATAAGAGTGCGCCCAATTAATACCCGATTTGATAAACATGCAAGTGTAGTTACCGCTATAAAATCACTAAAAACATACCATGGAAGAGACAGAGATATCCTGAGAAGCAATTGCATGACTCTTAATGAATTTCTAAGCATAGAGGATAATATCTCAAAATGGATAACCAGAAAAGACGTGGTCTTGTTCACGAGCAAGGGAAATACTACCTATTGTCCGGCTCTCATAGAAATAAATTCTGAGTTCTGCAAATTATTAGGCTACTACATCAGTGAGGGGCATATTACCTACGAGAATGGACTAAGGGGCACTCGAGCTAGGATACAGTTCACATTTAATATAAAAGAAAGCGAATATGTTGAGGAGTTATGCACCATATTGGATACAATGTCTATACGCTACACTATCTTCAGAAATCCGCCAAACAATACAATTTCTATCTCCATCTCATCGCGGATATTCGCATTTTTACTAGATCAAATCTTGAACTGCGGCACAGATAGTTATACCTCAAGAGTTCCTCAGGTAGTATATTCCGCAAATAATGAGCAAAAATTGCAGTTTCTATCAACTGTATTTAAGGGCGATGGTCATATTACAAAAGAAAGAAATACTCCTGCAGTAGTATATGATTATGGCTCAATAAGCAGGGAGCTTATTACTGGAATGATGACTTTATTCCACTCCTTAAGCATTGTTCCAAGCTATAAGAAATCAATATCTAAGAAATCTACTGATTATGCGCATTTCCTTAGAGTTTCCGGAAGGGATCAAATAAAGAAATTACCTAATTTTAAGGATGCATCAAAGCAAAAAGAAATTGAGGATAGGCTGACAAGATATAAGAAAATCATTAAACCGACCGGATTTAAAAATATAAACAGCGATTTTGCAACTGTTAAGGCTAAAAATTTGGAAATTTCTGAATCTGAATTGGATGTATATTCATTAGAGGTAGAAGATACTCATACTATGGTTTTAAGCAATGGATTGGTGGTCCATAACTGTTTTCCAAAAGATGTCTCTGCATTCATCAAGATAGCTGAAAAGAACGGATATAACTTCAAGCTGCTGAAGGCAGTTGAGGAGATCAATGAATTGCAGAAATTTAACTTCATCAGGAAAGTTGAAAAGGCATTATGGATAGTAAAGGGCAAGAATATAGGGGTTCTCGGATTGGCTTTTAAGCCGAACACAGATGACATGCGCTCAGCTCCATCCATAGAGATTATAAACACCTTAAAGCATGAGGGAGCCAACATTAAGGCTTATGATCCAAAGGCAGAGGAAAGGGCAAAGGAGTTTATCCAGGGCATAACCTATTGCGATAACCCATACCAGGTTGCCGAGCAGGCAGATGCTCTTTTAATATTGACAGAATGGAAGGAATTCTCAGAACTTGACTTAAACAAGATTAAACAGCTTATGAGAACCAAAATCATTATAGATGGCAGAAACATATACGATCCTGCTACAGTAAGGAAACTTGGTTTTAAGTATATCTCAGTTGGAAGGTGATTACTACGAATGCAATCTTGTTATGCGCGGGCTATGCGACACGTCTATACCCGTTAACGCTTGACAAGCCAAAGCCATTATTGCCCATAGCCGGCAAGCCGATGATAGAGCATATCATTGAGCGAATAGAAGAGATAGATGCAATTGACCATATCTACATTGTGACCAACAATAAATTCTATGACAAATTCATGTATTGGCAGGAGAACTTTGACAGCAAGATTCCAATTACTATTGTTAATGATAATACTAAGTCTGAGCATGAGCGCTTAGGCGCAGTCGGTGACATCCACTTTGCAATCCAGACCGCTAATATAGATGAAGACATTTTGGTTGTTGCCGGCGATAACTTATTTGAGTTCAGCCTGCTCAATTTATATGAATTTTATAAAGAAAAGCAAGCCTCAGTAGTTGCTCTCTACGATGTCAAGCACAAGCATATAATAGCAAATAAGTTAGGAGCTGTAGAAGTAGGGGATGACAGCAAGATAATTAAGTTTGAGGAAAAACCAGCCGAGCCTAAAACAACGTTAGCTGCAACCGCTTGCTATTTGCTTACTAAAGAAGATGTTGAGCTGCTTGAGGAATGCATTAAAGCCAATAAAAAGCCGGACAATCTCGGAGATTTTATAAAGTACCTTTCAGAAAAGAAGCATGTTTATGGCTTCGTGTTTGAGGAAAAATGGTTTGACATCGGCAGCCATGAGCAGTTGAAGGAAGCAGACATGTTTTGGAGGCAGAAGTTTACAGATGGCTAGGATACTTGTTACCGGCGGCGCGGGATTCATCGGCAGCCATCTCTGTGAATTTCTTCTTGCCAAGGGGCATGAAGTCATTTGCATGGACAATCTGATTACCGGCAATCAGACTAATATCCAGCATTTGATGGGGCATCCTAAGTTTACTTATGTTGACCATGACGTTTCCAAGCATATCAGCATTGAAGGTCCATTAGATTTCGTTTTGCACTTTGCAAGTCCCGCATCCCCGGTGGATTATCTCAAGATTCCTATCCAGACGCTAAAAGTAGGCTCTCTCGGCACTCACAACCTGCTTGGATTATCAAAGGACAAGAAAGCAAAGTTCATGCTCGCATCCACATCTGAAGTTTATGGCGATCCTTTGGTAAATCCACAGCCTGAGACCTATTGGGGCAACGTGAATCCGGTTGGAGTTCGAGGTTGCTACGACGAGAGCAAGCGTTTTGCAGAAGCATTGACAATGGCATACCACCGCATCCATAAGCTTGACACAAAAATAGTCAGGATTTTCAACACATATGGCCCTAGAAACAGGGCGAATGACGGCAGGGTAGTGCCTGCATTCATCAACCAGGCAATAAGGGGGCAGGATATTACAGTATTCGGTGATGGAAAACAGACACGCAGCTTCTGTTATGTCTCTGACCTTATTGAAGGCATCTATAAGCTGATAAATTCTAAAATAAATGATCCTGTGAATCTAGGTAATCCGCAGGAGATGACCATATTGCAGTTCGCAGGGGAAATAATTAAGCTCACTAAAAGCAGGAGCAAGATTGTCCACAAGCCCTTGCCTATAGATGACCCCCATGTGAGATGCCCTGATATCACAAAGGCTAAGAAAGAGTTGAACTGGGAGCCCAAGGTTTCCCTGCAGGAGGGCCTGAAAAAGACAATTGATTTCTTTAGAGAAGAAATGAGTAAAGCTTAATAATAATGCTAAGTTCTTGCCTTATATGGACCTCAAGCACCAAAAGCTGAAAATCCTCATTACATGCTTGTCAGGCATTGGCAATACCATACTATTCACTCCTGCCCTACGCATATTAAGGAAGCAATTGCCAAAAGCCAGCATTACCTTGCTGGTGAGAGAAAAGAGCTTTGCTAGCTGCATCAGGGACAGCGATTTTGTGGACGAAGTTATAGTCTTTAATGGCAGCATAATTGACAGGCTCAGGAAACTGCGGGCATTGCGCAAAGTAAAATATGATATTTCTTTGACAACCTTCCCTTCTAACCGTTATGAATTCAATCTATTTGCATGGCTCATTGGAGCGCAGCGCAGGATAACACACCGATATAAAGTCGGGAATACATTAGCTAACCTGCAGACAGAGTTTGTGCCTGTTGATGAGAAGCTGCACGATGTGGAGAACAACCTTAACTTGCTTGAGCACCTTGGCATCAATACAGAAAAAGAGAAAAGGGAATTGATTTTTGAGACCTCCAAAGAAGATGAGAAGAAAGCCCTTGAATTTATCAGAAGCAACAAGCTCCAGAAATCCTGGCTTATCGGCATGCATCCTGGCACTAGCAAGACTGCATTATACAGGCGATGGCCCAGCCGCAGCTTCAGCCAACTTTGCAACAATATCTTGAATGATTATGAGAAAGCCCACATCTTACTGTTTGAAGGCCCTGATGAAGCAGGCTTGGCAGCGGACATCCTAAGAGGAGTAGATGACAAAAGCAGAGTAACCATAGCCAAAGACATGAACCTAAATGAGGTAGCAGCCCTGATATGGCACTGCAAATTATTTGTCTCAACAGATTCCGGTCTGGGGCACATTGCCGCCGCTAAAAACATCCCAGTAGTGGTATTATTCGGCCCTGCCAACCCAAACCGCACCAGACCCTGGGGCAAGAAGGTAGCAGTCATCCAAAAAGGACCTATACTTATCAAGTACCCCTTCTACTCAACAAATCCTGAGCCAGAGGGCGACTACAGAGAAAGCTTAGAGAAGATTACGGTTGAGGATGTCATGAAAGAGGTTGAGAGGTTTTTGTGAGGCGATAGATTTTTATACATATTTGGCTTTCAATTTAGACTATGGCAGAAGCAGAGTTACAAAAGCAGATTTTAGGCACTCTAGCAGAGATGAAAAACAGTATAGAAACATTAAGAAAAGATATCAATTATTTAACAGAGTATATAGAAGACACGAAACTCTCTGAGGAAGAAAGAAAACAATTAGAAGAAAGTATATCAAAAATAAAGGCAGGCGACACTTCAGATTTTGTTTCTTGGAAAACTGCAAAAAAGGAACTAGAGATATAAAAAGGTTTTTGTGATCAGATAGAAAAATCCTTCGTTTTTCTTAAATACAAACTATCTTTAATTAATATGAAAATTACAACGGTCATTACTAAATAAGCCAATGGATTATATTCCCAAGCTCCAATAATATCCCCATGCAGCATACTTGAAATTGCTCTAGTGATTCCGGAAGAATACGGTTTAACATCCAGAATAGTTTCATATAATGAGCGAACTGGTAAATAATTAAGTTTATTTGTAGGAATTACAAACAGTATTATTAATCCAGAAATAAAGACTATTACTCTGCTAAGTGGTTTTGATAGACTTATTAAAAATAAGAATTTTTGCAGAATAAATTTAACTTTGTAAATATTTTCCATCTGCGTCTTTCAATGAATTAGTAGCAATAAGTATAACATCAATGATATACCATATGCCACATCCACCTAGCGTTAATAATTTTAAAATTCCTGTACCTATCAATCCCATGTAAAATCTATCAATACCAATAGAGCCTAAAAATATAGATAACAGGAGCGCCACCAAGAATTTTCTTCGCCCAGCTGGTTTTTCTATATCATTTCCCTTATGCTTTTGTCTAACACCGCACTTTGGGCAAATCTCAGCATCTTTTTTAATGACAGCTCCACAACTTGAACAATACATCTCATCGTGACTCTTTTTCTTTTTTGAGGCTTCCACCATTCATGTAGTAATCTTAAGGATGTATTTAAACATATGTATTAAACTTATATATTTGAGAATCTAAGCCGGAACACTTCCAGCAGGCTCATAGCTTCTGGTATACCATCTTTTAGCTAGAACAACACCTTCCTTCACGATGTTGCGCATCTTGATTATTTTCATGTGCTGCCAGACATTTCCCATTAAGTTTCCAAACAATACCTGCTTCTCCGCCCACCGTTTCAGGTCAATAAGCTCTTGATCAGGTATCAGGGACATATTAGTAATAAGCTTCTCGTTCCATTCTCCCCATCTTTCAAGCAGCCATTCATCGCTCTGCGTCAATCTACCCATCTGCCTTGCCTGCTGATATAGGTGCGTATTAGGCAGAGGCGTCATAAACGAGAATTGTCCGATAAGAGAAGTCTCATGGCAGAACTTAACTGTTTCTTTTACAGTCTCAGGCGTCTCAGAAAACGAGCCGATTATCAAATAACCGTGCGGCAGCATCCCGGATTCCCAGGTTTTCAACACAGCTTCCTTAGCTTGTTCTACCCTGACTCCTTTCTTGATCTCATTTAATATGACCTGGCTTCCTGATTCAATCCCATAGCAGGATACTCTACAACCTGCAGAATACATATTAGCAAGCAATTCATTATCCATCAGATTAACTCTTCCATTCTGCCCCCATAAGATATCAAGCTTCTCTTTCTTGATCTCATTGCAGATATCATGCACCCTTCCCTTGTCCATGACAAACTCATCATCATTAAACAGAATTCCATTTATCTTGTAGTCATCATAAAGCATCCTTAATTCAGCAATCAGGTTGGCAGGGCTTCTTCCTCTAAAATCATAGCCAAACAATTGGTGATAGCAATAAGTGCAACGATAAGGGCAACCATAGCTCCCAATAACATTGGTGGTCCTTGCTTTGTTGTTAAAGATCCTTAAATTAGAAGGTTGGATATATTTCTCAAAATCAAACTCATCACGTGCAGGCAGCGGGATTTTATCCACATCTTTAATAGGAGCTCTGGGCAATGTTATCTGTATCTTCCCATCCTTTCCTTTATAATACAATCCTCTGATATCTTTCAGCTCTTTGCCTCGCTCAAGTGCATCAGCCAGCTCAACAATTGTATCAACGCCCTCGCTGATGACGATAAAATCTACCTGTGTTTTCTTCAGCATCAGTTCAGGCACAGAAGTTCCGCCGCTCCCGCCTAAAATAATAGGCGCATCAGGCCGTATCTCTTTAATCAATGCAGAAAGGTACTTCACGTGCTGGTACTCAGTTATCATGCCAGTAATGCCGACCGCATCAAACTTAGAAGTCCTAATCCTGCGCTTTAATTCATCCTCAGGCAGCCTGTTCATATTCATGTCTATGACCTCAATATCATGCCCTTTGTCCAGCAATACAGCAGCCATGTAAGCCAAACCTAAGGGAAACCTAGATGGAGGGTATTCAGAAGCCCTGATGATCGGGTTGACTAGTAAAAATCTCATGTGGCAGTAAGCAATTAACTATAGTGAAACTAAAGATTAAAATTGCTTTATAAAGCTTTCTGTAGTCTATTTCATAAGCTTTAAATAAGCTCTCCAAAGGTTCTGTAACAGCAGTAAACTGGTCTTATAGCCATCACAATCCAAAAGACAAGCTTTATTAAAACAGCTCGAATCCATTCCTTCCGGTGATTGAATGTATATCCTAGGCATCAATGCATTTTATCATGACACTTCTGCTTGTCTTATGAAGGATGGTAAAGTCCTGAGCCTGGTTGAAGAGGAGCGCTTTACAAGGCAGAAGCACGCCTCCCATACATTTCCCCATAATGCAATTAAGTTCTGCCTGCAACAAGCTGGCATTAAACTGCAGGACATTGACCATATCGCTTATTACATTGACCAGAACCTTTTCATAAGGAAGCCCTGGCGTTTCCAGCCATACTTCAACAAATTGATATGGACACCATGGAAATTCTTCGGCGCATTATACTTGTTCAAGCAAAATGATAAGGAAGTCTTGAAGTTGGGCGAGGAGGCTAAAGCAAAGGTTCATTTCATTGAGCATCATCTGACGCATGCAGCCTCTGCATTCTACGGCTCTGACTACAAGAAAGCCAACATCCTGACATTAGACGGAAGGGGCGAGCTTATAACCAGCTACTTCGGCTATGGTGATGGTTCAGAATTGCATAAGATTGGAGAAGTGCCATTGCCGCATTCAGTTGGCGTCACATACACTGCAATAACCGATTTCTTGAATTTCCGCCCAAATGATGGTGAAGGAAAGGTCATGGGCCTTGCTCCCTATGGTAAGGACAAGTTTCGCAAAGAATTTGACAAGATTATCTGGCCAACAAAAGATGGCTTCCGCACAAATCCTAAATACATCTGGGGCCACATTGAGGAATGGGGCCGTGGCAAGGCCAGATGGTATACTAAAGATACTGTTAAGCTCTTAGGCAAGCCAAGAACAAATGAAGATCCCATAAACAATCATTATGAGCACATTGCCGCATCCATGCAGAAGAAGACTGAAGATATTGGCCTGCATATGGCAAAACTGCTGTATGAAAAGACAGGATATAAGAACATTGTGCTTGCCGGCGGTGTTGCTTTAAATGCAAAGATGAACGGCTTGATAGCGCAGCAGGATTTCATTGACAACATCTATATCCAGCCTGCTGCAACAGATTCAGGCGCAGCCATGGGTGCAGCCATGGTTGTCTACAATAAGCTTACCGGAAAAAGGCCTGAGCCTATTGAGCATGTCTATCTGGGTCCTGAATCCTCAGATGAAGAAATCAAGAAAGTGCTTGACAAATGCAAGGTCAAGTACAAGAAAGTAAAGGATATTGCAGGCGAGACTGCAGAATTATTGGCAAAGGGCAAGATATTCGGCTGGTTCCAGGGCAGGATGGAAGTCGGCCCAAGAGCCTTAGGCTGCCGCAGTATTCTTGTTGATCCTTCTGACAGGGAGATGGTCCATAAGGTCAACTACTATGTCAAGAACAGGGAATTATGGCGCCCTTTCGCATTATCCATGCTTTACGAGGACAAAGACAAGTATCTAGTGCACGGCTTTAAGTCACCCTTCATGATCATGATAGACGATGTTCCTAAGGAAAGGCAGAAGGAAGTTATCGCAGGTGTCCATGTTGATGGCACAACAAGGCCGCAGACTCTGGAAAAGAAGCACAATCCATTATACCACAAATTAATTTCTGAATTCGGCAAGGAGACCGGAACACCTGTTCTGCTCAACACCTCTTTTAACTTGGCTGGCGAGCCAATCGTCATGAAACCAGAGGAGGCAATAAAAGACTTCTTCGGCTCAGGCATGGATTACCTGGCTATTGGGAATTATTTAGTGTTTAAGTAGGTTTAAACCTGTCAAAATAACTCCTGAATAATCTCACTAAAATGTGTAAGCCAAAATTAATAAACTGAGCGCTTTTCATATTCCTGATGATCAAAAAATATTATCTGGATACCTCAATTTGGCTGGATTTCTTTGAAAATAGAAATGAGCCAAATCTTCCCAAAGGAGACTGGGCGCATAAATTATTAGGTAAAATCACGGAAAATAATGATAAAATAATCTATTCTGACATTGTAATAATAGAGCTTGGTGCGGCTGGATACTCTCCTCAAGAGATTGAAAATTTATTTGATAGAATCAAGCCAATTCTTATATTCATAGAATCTACGGAAAAACAAGTAAGAAAAGCAAAAGACTTATCATCAAAACGGGGCGTTCCCAATGGTGATGCATTGCATGCACTGATTGCAAGAGATAACAAGGCGATAGTGGTAACCCTAGATAGGCATTTCAAGAAATTATTAGATATCAATAAGTCAAAAAGACCGCAAGACCTTATTTAACCTTGAATTTATTTTCAAGCATCTCAAATGCCTTATTCCGCGCACTATGCAATTCAGCATCGCTTGTTTTTCTCTTTGAAGAGCCCTTTAATTGAGCTAGATTTTTTAATACTTCTTCCTTTTCTAATTCAGAAAGCTTTTCTCGGATTGCGTCCCTGATGAATTCAGTTCTGGTGCTATATCTGCGTTCTTCTAGCTTTTGGTCAATCTCTTCCAAAAGCTTATCTTCCATCTTGATAGTTATAGTCTCCATTGGTATTACTTAGTATATACAAAGTAATATTTAAATGTTTCGGCTCCGGCATGGATTATCTGGCTATTGGGAATTATTTGGTGTTTAAGTGATGTCTAAAATCATCATAAAACAGATACATATTAATTCTAACAGTTCCCAAAAAACTTCTTGCAGAACTCTATGTATTGGAGAATAATCTCCTTATCAGTCTCAAAATCTTTGCATTTATTCAAGAAAATGAATTCCTCTCCTTTTTCTAATTCAGATGCCTTTTGAACCTTGATGTGTTTTGGAGTTACAAGTATGAAAAAAGCGTTCTGATATGGATATCCACCTTTCTTTGTGTAATGGGACTTAAAGTCAAATTCTCCACTGGTCCTATATTTCACTTCAATATAGGCAATCTGAGAGTCTTTTACTACAATGAAGTCTGGCATTTTTCTTACTTCATCTGCAACGTCACCTTTTCTGGGGAGATATCTATCGCCAAAACCAGGAACTGTATTCTCCATTCCAAAACGAAAAACTCTATAACCCATTGCCAAGAACATTTCTTCTACGATTGCTTCTGCAAGACGCCCTTTAATAGAAGAATCGCTTATCTTAGTTTTTTTCTGAATATCTTGATCTTGTTTTGATTTTTTATAACAGTCTTTACATAAATTGTATTCAGAATCTTTGAAATTTCCACATTTACATTTATCAATTAATCCTTCTAAGAACTCATAATGACAGGATTTACACAAATCATATTTTCCAGATTCTTCAGCGCAAGATTTACAAGTTCCCATCATAGATGAGTGGAATTCTGTTGTTTAAAATATTTGCCACAGTAACTTACTACTTACCTCAACATCTCCTTAGCCTCCCTCATCTCATCATACAGCTTCATCCTTTTCAGCACAAGCAATACGAAAAGCGCAGATACCATGAAATTGGTAATCAATGCAACCAAAAAAACAGTCAATGTGACCGCAGGATCCACTCCCAGCTTAGAAAACAGGTACACAGAGGCAGCCTCCCTCACGCCAAGCCCTGAAAACGTCACAGGGATCAATGCAATTATTGTCCCTATTGCTATTATCAGCAAGGTATAGAAGAACGAGACATGCGTTCCGAATGAAATGAACAGCAGGGATATGGATAATGCCATCAGGTGGAGCTTGACAACAGTCAATATAACATTATAGATCAGCACCTTTTTCTTCTCTTTCAGGAATAGCCGCATCGTCGTGTTAAATCCGGAAAACTTAGCTGCAAACCTCCTTAGGATATACTTTTTCAGGATGGCCCGCCCAGTCTCAGAAAGAAGGAAGTATAATGCAGCAGCCAATCCTAGCATAAGGAGTGAAAGCAGCCACAACGATTCAATAAAAGTAAGGAAAACAATAAACCCTGTAACCGCCGCTGTCCCGAACACAATAAACGTAATGACTTTATCAATCACGGAAATAGCCATGCTCTGCCCCATTCCTATCTTCTCTCTTTTTAGCAGATACACAAGTGAAAACTCACCTAATTTGCCGGGGGCATACAACCCTAGAGACCAGCTGGTTATATAGTACTGCGCTATTTTCTTAAAAGGCAGCCTATACCCCAGGCCGTCCAACAGCAGCTTGATATTGATGACCCCGAGAAACAATGATGCAAAGAACACTGCCCCGAACAGCATAAAGTAAAGCAGCTCAAGCCTGGGCAGCACATTAACGATCTGTTGCACCCCTATCTGGTAGAACAGGTACAGCAATAGTGCAGTGGCAACTGCAGCCTTCGCAAGAAACTCAATAGCTTTTCTCATCTTCGCATGATATCGGCAAGGAACCCGAACAGCATTATCTGCACCCCAATCAGCATCAGCACCGCACTTAATATAGTAAGGGGAACATGCCCGATGCTTCCGTACATCAAAAACAGGTACAGCAACCAGCTTCCTGCAGCTGCCCCGATGATAAAAAATGTCCCTCCTACGCTCCAGAAGAACTTGAGCGGCTCATAATCACGATAAATCCTCAATATGCTGATTGTAGCCCGTAAAGCATAATCAAACGGGTTTTTTATCAGCCTGCTGTTTCCATGCTTCCTTTTTGCAAAATAGATGGGGATCTCCTTGACGCTGAACTTTGCCCGCACAGCCCTGATTATCTGCTCCTGCGTATAGGTAAAGTTGGAAGTTATCTCAATCTTTGACGCGACCTCTTTTGTAAAAGCCCGGAATCCTGTCTGCGAATCATAAACCCTAAGCCTTGCAACTCCTGATATTATTTTGCTGAAAACCTTATTCCCGATTCTTTTGATCCAAGGCATCTCCTCAATCTTTCCCAGCAGCCTGCTTCCCAGCACCAGGTCAGTCCCATTCTCAACCTCTTTAATCAGTTTAGGAATGTCACCAGCAGGATACTGCCCGTCTGCATCAGTATGCACGATAATATCCGCATTAAGCTTCAGGCATTGCTCAATTTCTGTCTTGAAAGTCTCAGCCAGCCCATAATTCTTCGGATGCGAATAGACAATAGCTCCTGCCTTCTTTGCCAAAGCTGCTGTTGCATCCTTGCTTCCGTCATCCACTACCAGGATTTTATAGCTATATCTGCTGGCTGACATTACTTTCTTGATTTCCTGCACAACCTGCAGGATAGTGTCAGCTTCATTATACGCAGGTATAGTTATGACTACATTCATCTTCTTCGCTTATTTAAAGAGCTTTTATAATACTTATGAATCAATATAATGCAGTATATAATTGCCAATGGGAGCAGCACAAAATAGTACTCATCAGGCCACACCAAACCAATCTCAAAGCCATGCCATGAAAACGGGAATAGCAGGAGATTCTGGCTAAGCAGTACGTGCTTGTTAAAGACAACATCCGCAATCAGGTGCGAGCCCCATCCTATGAACAGCAGATAATATGTCTGCAGGTAAGGCACGGCAAAAAGCGGCAGCAGCAAGACGGTGAACAATATCATCCCAATAGGAGTATGCAATGGGTTGAAGAGCCACGTTATGGCATACTTATCCACTGGTATCAGCACACTGAGCAGCTCAAGCTTAACCAAGATATCCGGCAGGATTGCCCCCACTACCACAAGGCTCTTCCTCTTTACCCTGAACAATTCCGCAAGTATCAGCCCGATTAAAATATGAGCTATCCAGTCCGGCATTATCTTGACCTCGGCACAAATCGCCATGCATTAAGCTTCCATTCCTTTAGAAATATGTAAATCACGAATAGCAATGAAAGCGCAGACAGAGCATATTTTACAAAGATATAGTCATTATACCTGACAGATTCTGCTTCAATCATTCCTTCCCGATACGTGCCAACCACGCACACCGTGCCATACTTGGGAAACCGCGCATCCTGCATCTGTACAACAACTTCTTCAGGCCCGCCGCGCAGCACAAACCCATCTTCCTGCAGCCTTTCCATAATCCCGCAGTTCTCAGCCCTTACGCCTTCAATTGCAGCAGGGTTCTCTTTCAGGGTTGCAAGGGAAGGATAATATGAATGGTAATTGACATAAGAATAATACATAAGGGAAACTAGCACAAGCGCGCATGCAATATAACCTAAAAGTGCAAGTTTTCTCATTTGCTTATTTATATGCAAGATAATCTCCGATAGCTAAAACATCAACACTGCCCTGCTTGAATGCCCTTACAGCATCCTCAGGGCTGCAGATGATAGGCTCTTCATGCATGTTAAAGGAAGTGTTCACAAATATCGGCAGCCCAGCCACATCCTTGTACGCCTTCAATATCTCATAATAGCTCTTGTTCTGTTTTCTTGTAACTGTCTGCGGCCTTGCCGTATTATCTATATGGTTGACAGCCGCAGCTTTCTTTGCCCCATGCTCGGTCACATCAAACGTAATGGTCATGAACTGCGCAGCCTCTTCACCTGGTGCAAAGTTCTTATAGAACTGCTCGGCATACTCCCTCATGATAGAAGGAGCGAATGGCATAAAATCTGTTCTCTTCAGCCTTTTATTCAGCCAATCATTAATAGTTTTGTCAGTAGGATCAGCCAGTATGCTTCTATTCCCAAGCGCTCTCGGCCCATACTCCATGCGGCCATTAAACCTCCCGATAATCTTCTTCTGCTTAATCAGGTTTGCAATCTCGGTCTCCACATTTTTAAGCTGCTTAAACTTAAGCCCATTTTTCCGCAGCGCAGCCTCAATCTGCTCATCGCTGTATTCAGGACCGAAATATACGTTGTCAATCGCAACCGGCTTCGGCACTTTCCCTTGCGCAAGCATTGCATCAGCCCACACCTGCAGCGCAGCCCCAACTGCTAGCCCTCCATCTCCCATGTGCGGATGCACCCACAGCTTTTTGATGCCATTGATTTCCGCAATTCTTTGATTAGCTTTCACGTTAGCATACGCCCCACCCGCAACCGCAACATTCTTTCTAGGATATTTCTTGATCGCATTCCTTGTCAATTCAGCAATAACCTCTTCAAACCTTTTCTGCAGCCCTGCCGCAATATCTTCCCATTTCTTGTTTATTAGCATCATCTGCAGCTTCCTGCATCCCTGATGGCCAGGTGTTAGTCCAACAGTCTTGTAATGCAATCCGCTAACTTGCATAATTCTCCTGAACACATTATACGTTCTCTCAGCCTTTCCGTACGCAGCTAACCCTGTAATCTTGCCCTCATGCTTGTTCGGCTCAAATCCAAGGTTCCAGGTAATGTAAGCGTAGATAGCAGCTGGAGAATGGAAGAATGGGGTTGCCGCTACCCGTTTTATCTCATAATCCTTCTCAATGATGTTTACAGACGAGCAGTATCCGTCTCCTGTCCCGTCAGTGGTTATCAGCATAGTGTCAGCATCAAAAGGTGCAGTATAGAACGCAGAAGCTGCATGGCACTGGTGATGCTCAACGTATTTTACAGGCGCCTCAACTCCCATCTTTTGCAGATAGGCAAGCACACTGCTCCCTTTCCTGAATTTTGAGTACACTGCCCGATAGGCATCTGCAAATAATTTGCTGCCCACCAGCCATGGCGCTATCTTAGCTGCCATGTTCATGACCTGGATTCTCTTGGTCAGCCTGCTGAAATTTCCGTGCGCACCCCCGCCAGGTGTAATGTTAGAAAACGCGACATAATCAATATCTTTAGGCGAAACTTTTGCTATCCTGAACACTTCTTTAATGGAAAGCTCTGGAACGCCCCAGTACATCTTCACCCTATTGAGCCGCTCTTCATTGACAGCCGCGAGTATCTTGCCGTCCTCAATGATGGCTGCGCCTGAATCATGAGAATTATGCACCCCAAGGATTTTCATAGCATGCAAGACTTGTCGGATATTATTTAAAGTTTATGTATAAAGGAATTTGTTTGGAATGAACTAGTTAAGAGAAAAAGGAGGACAGTTTAGGTTTACCTAAACTGCACTGTGCGAGTGGTCCGCGAACAACAGAATGCTTACGCTATAACTCGCGGACTGTTCACAGTGCGCGAGGATTTATCCGAGCGCATGCCGCGAAGCGGTGCAAATTTAGTTCAGTGCTACTCTAATCTCAAGAGCAAACCTTTATATGCAAATATAGGATTTTACCCTCTATGAGCTACCTTGCAATCATCCTCTTTTTCATAATATCATGGGGCCTTGGATACTCAGTCACCAGGTTCACCAAGCGCGCAGATAACTTCCTTGAAAGAAACCTGATGGACATAGGCATCGGCCTTGGGGTGTTCAGCATCCTCGCAACATTCCTCAACTTCATAAGAATCCCTTTGAACTGGTGGCTCTTTGCATTATTGGCAATGCTCCTGCCAGCCTATGACATCGCAAGAAACTATCGTATCCTTAACATAAAAGAGCATTTCAAGCTCACAAAATCAAACATCTGCATCATTATCGTCCTCCTTATTTTCGCCTTTTCGCTTTACATGTACGAGAAAGGCTCGTTCGCCTATCCATATCTTGAGGATGATGATTCATGGGAGCACGCGAGAAGCATAAAATACATAGCGATAGAAAAGACAGCTTTTGAGCCGGTTTCTGCATTAAGCTTGCCAGGTCATGGCCTGTTCCATTATCTAGATCCATACCCACCAAGCTATGGCATGCTGCTTGGAATTTTACACCAGATATCTCCATCATTAAATTGGACACTCAAATTTTTCAATGCTTTAATCATCTCACTGTCAATCATCTTTTTCTACTTTTTCGCCAAAGAGTTCACCGGCAACAGCCAGAAAGCATTACTCGCAACCATAGTCCTTGCAGCTGTCCCTGCGTATCTCAGCCATTTTATCTGGTCACTTTCCTTGTCCATGGCGCTATACTTTGTTGCTTTCTACTGCATGGAGCGCATCAGACATGATAAAAATTGGTTGTATCCTGCTGCTTTAACTATTGCTGCAATCCTGGTGACACAGACAACCTTAAGCGTTAAGTTTGCTATTTTCTTCGGCATCTACTGGCTCATCAAGGCAGTTTCAGCCAGAAACTTCCAATGGCACCTTTTCCTTGCAGCTCCACTTGGCGCTTTGCTTGCCGCATTATTCTGGTGGATTCCCATGGCTATTAAGTACAGCTCGTTATCAGCTCTGCTCAGGGGCCTGGGCCAGACTGGCGTAGAGGCAATCTTCACGCCAACAGCCAACCGCTTCTATACATTCTCCACATTCTTCTTTGCAGAAAAACAGAACATGATTAACAGCCCGGTGGGCATTGGCATTGTTATCAGCATATTGACAATATTAGGAGCAGCATATATCCTCTTTGCATTCCCCTCAGTTTTCAGAAACAAGGAAGACAGGATAAAGTTCAGCTACATCGCAATTGTAATGGCATGGTTTATCTTCAACCTGCTCTCAGTATTGGGCAGCTATCTCCCAATCAGATTGGATTTCCACAGGAGCTGGATGCTTCTGGCCTTTACAGTTGCCATTATTGCAGCAGAAGCAATGTATCTTCTGGCAGAGAAAGCAAAACAGCTCAGCATCCCGCACATTGTAACGTATCTTGTCCTCTTCTCAGGCATCTGGTTCACTGCGGGCATGCAAAAATACACATTCAACACATCTCCAGGCTGGCCTCCTGGCTTTATCTGGAACTCAGGTGAAGAGCTGCAGGCTTATTACTCGCTGCAGCAGAATCTGCCTGTTAATGCGAAAGTATACCCGTTATGCGGCCCAGGTGACAAGAAGCTTATTGGATTTGACAAATTAGTATTTTCCTGGCGCGATGAAGGTGCCTGGGAATACAAGACTTTGGACCAAGCCGCAGTCATGAAGCCAGAGGAAGCTGCAAATTATATCACATCAAGAGGGTATAGCTTCATGATAGCTGATGGCGACTGCTTCAAGCCGACATATTTCAACGGAAAGGAAATGCTTCCCAATCCATTAGGCAACAACACCCCAAGAATATTGCAAAGCTTTGCTGATTCAGGCAGGTTCCGCATCATTTTCCAGAATCAGGGAGCAGTTGTATTTGCAGTCTCCTAATTAAGTCTTCTTTCTCAGCTTGGCAATGGCACGCAGGAATAAGTCAAACTCCCCCTTCCCAATCCCTTTAAGTAAGACAAGCGCCGCAACGTACACTGCCGCAGCTAACGGTATTATAGCGATAATATGCAATGACAGGCTTGCATAGATGGCAGCAGCCATGACCAAGGCAGCAGCCACCGGCTTATATATAGTTTTAATCAAGCTAAAGCTATACCCATTATTCCTTGAAAAGATGTATAGCATGATGAAATTCAGGATTTCAGTTGCTAATGTTGCGGCAGCTGCCCCGTAAATGCCATATATTGGGATCAAAAAGAGGTTAAGCGCGACATTAAATGCTAGTCCAATAAAAACCGTTATAGTAAATAGTTTTTGTTTCTCAATAGAATTTAAAAGAAAACCAGTGAAATAATTAACAAAGACAAAAACTTCCGCCCATATTAATATTTGCAAAGCAAATACCGCATTTAAATATTCAGAACCGTAAAAAATTAAAATAAAACGTGCAGAAAGTAGTGATACCCCAACTCCAATTGGAATTGCAAGCAATAATAGATAATAAATAGACTTTTGATATACTATCTGCAGATATTGGTTATTTTTAGTATATAAAAACGACATAGCGGGAAAAATAGCCGCGATAAATAAGGTCGGAATGAAATTTAACCCATCAATAAGCTTATATGCAGCATTATACCAACCTACAGCTTCGGCTCCACTACCTAACATATAAAATAACATTACCGTATCAATTCTAAAATAGATGATAGCAAAAACAGTAGCCAAACCAAATTGTAGGAAGATATATCTCTTGGTTTGATAAAATTTGTTCAAATCCTTTAGACTAACCGTATTGAAAGTGTGTCTTAGGAGATTGTCTATAGAAATAAATCTGTGTACACAAAATAGGACTATTATAAGTGTTATAGCATAAGAAATAACAAATATTGATATTACAGATACAATCGTATATTTGTGAAATACAAATAATAACAGCAGGAGCAAAAATGTTATTATTTTCTCAGAAACCTTCACAAGAGCCTCATATTCCAATTTTTGGAAAATGTTAAAGAATTTTCTAAAGAAAAACCCAAGTTCTAGAAATATCATTGCTATAGTAGCCAAGAGGACAGGAACTAATACTGGTTTATATGTTTCATACATAATAAAACCTAGAGTGACAAATACGGTAATAGATAAGATAGATTTTAGCCAAAATACATTTTTACTATAGTATCTCAGTTTTTTATTATCTTTAGAAGCATCCCTAACCATTAATGTTGACATGCCTAAATCTGTAAATATTATTCCTAGCTGTGCTATGGCAAAAGCAAATGAATAGGTTCCGAATCCAGCATCCCCTAATGTACGGGCTAAAACAATAGTTATTAAGAAGCCGAGCGCATGCGCCACCAGTTCCCCTGCAAACAGCACAAGAGTATTCTTCGCAATAGTCGTTGAGTCTGACATACATGAAAGGCTTTCAGCCGTGTATTTATATTTTGCCTATCACAGGTTAAAATGCTGGTTGAGGATTAAATATTAAAATAATCTTCAGCAGACCATTTCTTCCTCTTACCTTTATGATGAATAGACATGAATAAGAAAAGAGTACCACCTTCTTCTATCTCAAGAAAATCAATATCTGAATTTTTATCTTCAATCCTAAATGAAGAAAATGTTGTTTCTTTATACTTTTGACTTGATTTAAGACTATATTTAGAACTGGATACTATGATCTTAATTTTACGATTGTCTGAAATAAAATTCTTTAGGAACATTGAAAGATATTTTAATTGTTCTACATAATCAATTCTGACAATCTCATGACTTATTTTATTATTGTGCCAACTATCAATAATAAGGATTAATTTATCACTTTTCTTTACCTTAGTTTCCCTAATAGTATCACCTGAGATTATATGACTCTATTTACTTATAAACTTTAACTATAAACCTTAATCCACAATCTTTATAAAAGCCCTGCCATCTGCCTAGTCATATGTATATCCTCGGAATCTCATATGGCGCTCATGATCCTTCTGCAGCATTGCTAAAAGACGGCAGGATAGTAGCTGCGGTTGAGGAAGAGCGGTTTACCCGCATGAAGCATGCATACGGCCAGTTCCCTGTCAGCGCAATAAAGTTCTGCCTTGATTTTGCAGGCATCGCCTTAAAAGACATTGACTTTGTAGCTTGCCCGTTTGAAGAGCAGGGCCAGACCTGGCGCAAGACAATACCATACTTAATAAGGCATGCCTATCATTACAGAAAAGCAGTCGGCGAGGCTTTCTTCTATGAGCTTTACATATTCATGACAGGAAAGATAAGGCGGGATCTGCAGGCCAAGTTCAAGCAAAACTTCCAGGAATTCCCAAAAGTAAGATATATTCCTCATGACGTAAGTCATCTGGCTTCAGCGTACTACGCATCACCTTTCAACAGCAAGGATGCAATGATCATGGACATTGAAGGCAGGGCAGAGATTGCAGCAACAACCTTCGCATCTGCAGACAACGGAAGCTTCCAAAAGATATCCCAGATTAATGTCCCTGATTCCCTTGGCCATTTCTATGCAACCTTTACCGAGCAGCTTGGCTTCAAGGCATTCTCAGGAGAAGGAAAAGTGATGGGCCTTGCACCTTATGGCAAACCGGTGCATGACCTGCAAGATGCCATCATCCTCACAGATTCAGGATATAAATATAACACAGACTACGGTGTATTAAAGCCTGGCAAGAAAATGCTAAAGCGTTTTGGCCGGCCAAAAATGAAAGACGTGCCATTTAATAAAGAGCATGAAAACCTTGCAGCATCTGTCCAGAAGCGGTTAGAAGAGGCTGCAGTCCATTTGCTAAACAAATTAGCTGCAAAGGTTGACAGCAGGAACTTCTGCATTGCAGGCGGTGTTGCATTGAACTGCAAGATGAATGGAGTTTTGTGGCGCACTGGAATAATGAAAGAGATGTTTGTGCAGCCAATTGCATACGACGCTGGCGTTGCAATAGGAGCAGCCATGGAAGCTTACAAGCAGCTTGGCAAGAAGCCTAACCATGTATTTGAGCATATTTATTTTGGCCCTGAATACACTAATGAGCAGATCAAAAAGATTCTGGACGAGTGCAAGCTCAAGTACAAGTATTATGACGACATTGCAGGCGTTGCCGGAGAATTGCTTGCAAAGAACAAGCTTATAGGCTGGTTCCAGGGCAGGATGGAGATGGGTGCCAGGGCACTAGGAAACAGAAGCATCCTTGCCAGCCCATTGAAATCAGAGATGAAAGACATAATCAACAAAAGAGTAAAGCATCGCGAGCCATTCCGCCCGTTCTGCCCAAGCATGACATTTGAGGCAAAAGAAGAATACCTTGACAAGCCCAGCAACAGCCCTTATATGATAATGGCATATCAGATTGCCGAAGGCAAGGAAAAAGAGATTCCTGCGGTAGTGCATGTTGATGGCTCTATCCGGCCGCAGACATTAAAAAGATCCTATAACGAGCGTTTCTACAAACTCATAAGCTCATTTGAATCAGAGACAGGTGTTCCTGTTGTGCTGAACACCTCGTTCAATGTCCGCGGTGAGCCGATTGTCTGCACGCCTTATGATGCGCTCCGCTGCTTCTACGGCACCGGCCTTGACTATCTTGCGCTTGGCAACTATCTCATCAAGAAAGAGATAAGCTGACAATGGTAAAACCTATTGAAGCCCTGATCATATATCCAATGCCTAAGCAGTTTGGCGTCAGCATCCGCATTGAACGTTTTGTCCAGCGGCTTCCCAAGCATATCAAGGCAAGGGAGCTTGTCATAGAAAACTGGAAGGAATCGTATGTAGGAAAGGTAAGCTATCTCCTGAGGCAGTTAAAGGCAATACATTCATTCTTCCCTGATATAATCTACTCAGCCGGCCCCTTAGTAACAGGCTCTATCCCGGGCTTGTATGCAAAATCTAAGAAGAAAAGGCCATTGATTATAGACTGGGATGACTCATTCTACGATTTCAGGAATTACAAGCCTGCTTTCGGCACTATCCCTTACTGGGAATACAGGGCAGCCAGGAAAGCAGATGCAGTCCTTGTAGTTTCAAGACGGATGGAAAAGATAGCGCAGCATCTAAGGCAATCATCAAAAGATATCTATTACATTCCAAATGGAGTTGATATAAAGCAGTTCAGCATGAAACGCTTTAACAAGCAAAAGCTGCGTAAAGCTTGGAATATTAGGGATGATGATATAGTCATATTCTTCCTTGGCAACATCGGAGTTTACAAAGATCTTTTTGTAGGGAAGGAATTGACATTGGCAGCAGAAGAAATAATAAAGCAGCACAGGAACATTAAATTCTTCATTGTAGGCTATGGCGCAGGCCTGCCCATGTTCAAAGAATGGGTAAAGCAGCATGAGCTTGATCCTTATTTCATCTTTGCCGGATTTGTTTCAAATAAGGATATGCCGAAATTCATTGCTCTTTCAGATATTTGTGTTGATGCCTTTGGCGACCCAAAGCTGCAGAACATGCAAAACCGCAGCTCAATGAAGCTTAAGGAGTATATGTCAATGGAAAAGCCTGCTATAGCCATTAATGTAGGCGAGAATATCACGGATTTGGACAATGGAAAAGCAGGTATCCTTATTGATTACACTGTGCAAAGCCTTACTGCCGCCATAGAAAGATTAATAAGCGATCCAAAGCTTCGCTCAGGACTGGGCAAGAGGGCAAGGCAGCGTGCCAGGCAATACTATAATCTAAATAAGCAGGCTGCCCAGGTTGCACGTATCATAGGGAAATATAGCAAACATACATAATACTTAAAAAGAGAACCCTAATCATAGCCGATAGGTGATTGCAATAAAGAAAGTCTTGATTACAGGCGGTGCAGGCTTCATTGGTTCAAACCTTGCGCGCCATCTTATAGGCAAGGGCTACCAGGTTACAGTTCTTGATAATCTGCAGCGCAAAGGATCTGAAATCAACTTGAAGCGCATGCAGAAAGAATTCCCAAAGCTTGCAATCCTTAAGGATGATTTGGACAATGCAGACAAGATTGTGCAAAAGCTTGACGTTGATGCTGTCTATCATTTTGCAGCCCAGGTTGCAGTCACAAAAAGCTATGAAAACCCTGCTGACGATTTCCGCATCAATGCTCAGGGCAGCTTTAAAGTTGCCTCTGCAGCAGGCAGCCGCGGCATCCCGGTGATATATGCTTCTACCAACAAGGTCTACGGCGATAATGTAAACGATATTGAGCTGCAGGAGCTTCCTACGCGGTGGGAATTCAAGGGAGACTTGAAAGGCAGGGGAATCTCTGAAAGCTTTAGTATTGACAGCAAGAAGCACACTCCCTATGGCGTCTCTAAGCTTGTAGGCGAGATGTATGTCCGCGAATTCGGCGGCATTGCAAACAGGTTCTCGTGCATCTATGGCGAGAACCAGTTCGGCGATGCAGACCAGGGCTGGGTCTCTCATTTTGTCTTTTCCAAGGTGCGCGGCATTCCAATAACTATTTATGGCGATGGAAAGCAGGTAAGGGATTTATTGCACATCCAGGATAATGTCCGCCTGCTGGAGCAGGAAGGGCTGAATGCCAAGAAGCTGAAAGGCGAGGTATTCTGCGTCGGCGGCGGCCATGACAATACAATATCGCTTCTTGAGTTATGCAAGATGCTTGACATAAAGCCGAAATTTGCAGACTGGCGCCCTGCTGACCAGAAGGTATACTATTCTGACATTACCAAAGCCAGCAAGATGCTGAACTGGAAGCCTGAGGTCTCAGTCAAGGAAGGCATCTCAAGGATGAGCGCCTGGATCAACAAGATTGTCAAAGAGATGGAGTAATTTATAGTCATTTTACTATACTTTTTTATAGCTGCTATCCTGCAATACTATCATGGAAATACTCGCAGTTTCACCGTTTTACACTTATCCTGCTGATAACGGCGGCAAGACGCGCATCTTCAAGCTTTATGAATATCTGTCCAAGAAGCATAAGGTTTTCCAGTATTCCTGCAACTTCTTCAGGTATGTAGGCAGGCTCCAGCTTTATTCGTTCACCAGCTATATAAACAAAAACTTCACTGAATACGTGCATTCGCCCCCGCATTATAGCATGTTCTCTTTAATAGCCCACGGCCTGAATATCCCGCCTTTGGTTTATGCAAACGAGTTGATGGCAACCTCAACCAGTTCAATCCTCTACAGGAAAATGCAGGCCTGTGATTTTATCCAGGTAGAGGAGCCCTTTCAGTTTGACTATATCTATAAGAAAAACAAGGGGAGAAAGAAGATAGTTGCGGATTCGCAGAACGTTGAGTATGTCCTGGCAAAATCCCCCAATTATTTCCTGACAAAATCAAGGAGGCGCGAAAAGGTCCTGAAAAAGCTGTTTGGAATGGAAAAGCGCTATGTAACCATGTCAGACATTATTTTTTGCGCCTCTGAAAAAGACAGGCAGGAATTCATGGAATTCTATGGTGCAGACAAGGATAAGCTGAAAGTGCTCCCGAATGGTGTTGACCTGCGAGAATTCCCTTTGGTTACAGACAAGCTTAGGGAGCAGAGCAAGGCTGCTATGGGGCTGAAAGGCAAGAAGGTAGTATTTTTTGTAGGCGGCACTCACCATCCAAATCAAGAGGCCTTATCCATGATAAAGCAGCTCGCTGCAAAAGTAAAGGATCCGGATGTACTTTTCCTTATCGCTGGCGCAATAGGCGATGGGGAGCATGCCACCCATAACATGCGCTTCACCGGCGGCGGCACCCATGATGAAATGCTTAAGTATTTTAAAGTGGCAGATGTTGCCCTGAACAATATCACCTCAGGCTCCGGCACCAATGTCAAGCTGCTGCAATACCTTGCAGCAGGCCTGCCGACAATAAGCACAAGGTTCGGCACCCGCGGCCTTGAAATAACTGACAGGCGTGGCATCATGCTGGCCGAGACTGCGGAAGAATATATTGAATCCATCCAAAAGATATTAAGCAGCCAGAAAATAAAGAAAATATTATCTTCGCATGCCAGGAACCTGGTAAAGGGAAAATATGATTTTGAGACTATAAGCAAAAAGGCAGAACGATACTATAAGGAGATGCTTGATGGTTCATGAGACAATGGGCAGGGATCGGGTAAAGAACCAGAGGTACGCTGTTGACTTCAAGTTTGAGGAGCAGAAGGATAAGGTTATCATCAGCCTGCTTGATAAAAAGCAATCAAAGAAAGCCAAGGCATTGGACTGCGGCGCAGGCGACGGCAGGTTTGCAAGGAAATTAAAGGCGCTTGGCTATGATGCATACGCCTGCGACCTGGATGTAGAGTTCTACAAGGCAAAAGATATCCCTTTCAAGAAAGCAGATTTCAGTAAAAGCCTGCCATATCCTTCAAACACATTTGATGTGGTTATATGCAGGGAAGTCATTGAGCACGTTGAAAACCAATGGATATTAATGAGGGAGATCAACCGCATCCTGAAACAAGGCGGCATCGTCATTATTGAAACCCCTAACCCGCACACATGGATCAGCAAGTTCATCTTCCTCTTTACAGATTACTTCAACTTCTTTTACAGTGATTATATTGGCTGGATCGGCCACACACATCCCTTGTTTGTGTGGAACCTCAAGCGCATGGCAAAAGACAACTACAGGATAGAAAAGCTATTCTTCCCTTTCGCTATTATCCCGTTGCTGAGGATCAAGCTGCCCTTCAAGAGCAAATGGTTCGGCGATTCATTAATTGCAAAGTTAAGAAAAGTAAAGTAGCTAAGATGCTATTTCTTGACAGCCTTCACCACAAGCACATACCCCTTATCCTTATCAGACAGCATGTCAGAAACCCTGCTTAAAGGGTATAGCACAGGAAATCCAAGCAGGAATGCCCGCGTGAAATTCATCTGTATCCACAGCTTCATGACCGCGCTTGAAACCTTTGAGTTCAATATATACCTGCTCTCCACAACCCTAAATCCTGCTTTCATAAGCCTCGTCCTTAATTCTTCTTTAGTATAGAAATGCGCCACATGGTGCTGCTTCGCATGTGCTTTCCTCACTTTATCATTGACATCTGGATGATCAAAGCTGTCCACGCTGATGACCAAGGCCCCTCCTTTCCTTAGCACCCTATTGAGTTCTTTAAACGCTTTCATATCATTATTGAAATGCTCAATAGAGCTTACACTGAAAGCCTTGTCAAACGAAGAATTAGGAAACGGCAGCTTCTCGCCATTAGCCGCAAGATATGTGATATTAGGATGCGAGTTGTACTTTTTAGCTAGGGCAATTACTGAGCTGCTCAGGTCAATGGCCGCCACTTTACATCCAACCTTTGCAACTTTTCTTGAGTAAAACCCTCCGCCGCATGCAAGATCCAGTATGTGCTCTCCTTTCCGCGGAGCGAGCCATTTCCTGATATAGTGCCACTCTGCTCGCCTCTGGAAATGCAGGTCTGCCCACGTCCTTTCATACAGCCATTTTACTGCAGATGCAGCCATTGGCAAGAGGGCTTCTGCAGCTTTATTTAAACCTATCCCTTGTAATGCATCCATGCAAAAGCTTAAATAAGCTATAATTTGCCGTCTACGTATGGATGTGCATACTATCAAGCAGCAGGAAATCATGGGCTACATTGCGTTTGTCAGGAAAATAAGAAGCTCTCCTAAATACAAAGAGATGGTAGAGGAAGGCTACCTTGATGCAGACCTGAAGAAAGCAACCGAGCGCTACAGGAAAGATAAGAAATTTCAGAAAGTCCTCAACATCCTGAACCTGAGAGGTACAGAAAAAATACTGGAATTCGGCTGCGGCCGCGCCATGGCTTCTTACTTCTTCGCCAAAAAAGGCTGCTTCACTGTTTCTATGGACATGAACCAAAGCAAAGAATGCGGCCTTGCCGCAATAAAAGACTATAAGAAATTCTCAAAAGTTTCCTTAAATCCTGTAGCAGGAGATATTGAGCGATCCCCATTAAAGGATGATGTGTTTGACGTAGTCTACTGCAACCATGTGCTGCACCATGCAACTGACATGGATGCAATGGTTAGGGAAGCAGCAAGAAGCCTGAAGCCAGACGGCATATTCATAGCGCAATCAGAGGTCATGAAACCTCCTTTCATGAGCGATGCAAAATGGCGCAAGGATTTCCTTGCTGCCCAATTAGGGGCAAACGAGCATCTCTACACAACCTTTAGGTACAAAAAAGCGCTGAAAAGAGCTGGATTAACACAAGTAAAGGCAATCTCATTGGTAGAATTAGATGCCATAAAACAGAGCAAGACAATGAAAGGAAAGCTGGCTTACAGGTTGCTCAAATACAAGCCCTTATTCAGCCTTTTCTCAAGAGCGTACGCATACTTCGGCCTGCCAGGCAATCCTATCCTTTTATACGGCAAGAAATCATAAGCTCAATGTCTTCTTCATCATTTGCGCCATCGCGGAATTCTTGTCCAGGAACTTCTTGACAGCTATCATCATCTTCGGCTCTATGCCAAACTTCCAGAAATTATGGTTAAGCCTGAACTCGGATATCTTCCCTGCTAGTTTCCAGGCAGGGGAAAGGTGCTTCTTTGTCAGCTGATGTGTTTTCATGACTGTCAATACATAAAAGTAAACCTGGAAATTCAATAGCCATTCAGGATCCTTTATCCATCTCAAATCTGAAGGATTGACAAATAATCCCACATCAATCTCCTTCTCAGCCCATTCCCGCAAAGTCTTAGGCTCGTCAAACCCGCCGTATTGCCGTGCATATTCATATATTTCAGTTCCTGGATACGGCCTTAGCAGCCCAGGTGAATAGAACAATCCATTAGGTGATATCTGTTTTAATTTCAATATCAGCTTGGCAGTAGCCACCATCTCTTCCTTGGTTTCAGTCGGAAATCCGATTATGAAATTGCCAATAGGGATGATGCCGTATTTCTCGCACTGCTCAACCGCCCTTACAATATCATCAACCACACAATCTTTTTTCATGAGCTGCAGTATGCGGTTAGAGCCTGATTCCATGCCCATCCGCAATGCAAAGCATCCAGATTTCTTTATCAGGGCAAGCAGCTCATCATTCAATAATCTCTCATTGAACTGGTCAACCCTTGCATTAGACTCCCATGTTATGTTATATCCCTTGTCTATGATATGCTGTGCAATTGCCCGTACCTTTGTTTTCTCCACGAAGAACAATTCATCGCAGAACCAGATATGGTCAAGCTTATAGGTTTCAACCAGATGGTCAATCAGTTGAAAGACGCGGTTGATCTCCTGGACCCTGTACCGCTTAAAGACATCCATGGTGTTCGGGCAGAAATTGCATCTATATGGGCAACCCCTGCTTGTGTTGATGTCTAAAGCCCGCATCTTTTTTATCTTTCCCAGATTAGTGAGAAAATCCCGCTCTATATACCTTTCAATATCTAACAGCTCATATTTTGGCACAGGGAGCTCATTTGGATTGATGCCTGGATGCATAGGATTCATGATTACCTGCCCATCTTTCCTGTACACAAGCCCTTTAACAGATTTAATGCTGCTCTTCCTTCCCTCCAGGTAATGTATTAAATCAAGGAGTGGATATTCAACCTCCCCGTACAGCAGGTAATCCATTGCCTTGTCTTTTATAGTCTGGAGGGGAAACATTGTTGGGTGTATGCCGCCCCAGATTATCGGTATGTTCTTGTCAAAATTCCTGATGAATTCAGAAAGGTGCAACCCATGCTTTATCTGGACTGTGGTGATGCCGAACGCGACGCACAACGCTCCTGGAAGCTCCTTCTTCAGCTTTTCCAGAGTCTCCTTTTTCGTGTATGCCCTGCCGTCTATTATCTTGACATCATACCCGTTATGGTCTAGCCAAGTTGCAATATTAAGGACTCCGATAGGGACTGATTTATAGCGGTCAAAATCAACCTCTCCGCCTTCAATATCCGGGGAAGAAGAAGGGTATACCAGAATGATTTTTGATGCCATAGCCCAATAGTATATTTTCTTCGTATTTTAACCTTTAGCTTTCAGCTCATCATCCTGCACATACTCAAGGCCATGCTGCAATGCCATGTATGCCTTCTGCAGTTCCCTTCCCAGATATGCCCCATGGTCTATCCTGCTGATGAGCTTCTCTTTATTGATGATAGTCTGATAGATATCAATCGGCTTCTTTCCAGTTATCTTGACTAATACATGGTTCCTTTCCTTGCAGAACCCCACCTCAATCTCTTTGGTTGCATGATTAACCCTTATCAGGAAATACCCGTTAGGATCCAATGCAAATTCCTTCATGTCATCATACTGTGCAGTGACCTCCCTGTAATCCGGAGCAGTTGTTATCTCAGTGCCAACCAGCACCTTTCCTGAATTCATGTCCTTGACCTTGATCGCATTCACCGGGCATGAAGCGCCAGCTTCCACTATCTCATTGTAAGCAGTCTCATCTGCCTCATAATCAGAAACCTGTATCCCTTCCTGCTTGTAATTCCCAACAAGATGCGCCTTCCCCCCCTTCAGCTCAAAATACCTTGGAGCGGCCGCTATGCACGTTTTCGTCCCGATGCACTTCTCATGATTATACTCTACCCTGAGCTTCTTCATCATGACGGAGAAAGCCCCATAGGGTATTTAAAGTTAGTGAAAGAGGTTATCATGGAAAAGATTCTTGGTTATCCTAAATCTGCTATGAAGGATATTCATCCTTTACGGTTATTATTTTTCCCTCTTTATAAAGAAAAAGTTTATCCGATAATGGCTGCATCTCATTTTGGTAGGCTTCTAATGCAATATTTCTAAGCCCATCCCACGCTTCTTCTGGGATATACTTTCTAAATGCCATAAAAACGCCCCAGTTCGATATTCTTATATAATATTCTTCGCCAAGCTGATCTCTTAGTATTGAGAGGGATGATTCCGAAAGTAAATGAGACTGAACAATATCTTCCCCAATCATAAAAGACTCATTCCATATTGGAAATATGGCTATAGCTATACCGTCTTCAGAAGTTAAAATATTTAATGGGAATTCCTCCTCTTCAAAATTTGAAAGAGCAATTTTAAAAAGTTCGTCTTTTGGTACTTTATATTTTGGTAAATCTTGCTCAAGAACATAACTATACACTCGAAATTTCGGGTCAATATCCGGATTATTATCTTTAAGAACAATTATTAAATCCTCATTTAATTTTTCATATACAATATTTGGTCCAACACCATCTTTAAATGAAATAGGCCTTATACTCAAATACAAATTATCTAATGATACAATCTCCTGTCTCGCGTTTTGGGTAACTGTAGTCTTTTTTGAGACTTCATCAGATTGAGGGACACAACCTACAATAAACAATGCTATAATGAAAATAACAAATATTTTCTTTCTCATATCGGTTTAGGTCACCACCCGATACACCCTGACCCCCATCTTCTCATTTGAATACAGCTCCTTGACCTCCAATTCATCTGGAACTTTCTCAGGCAGATACAGGCTAGGTCCGTAATCAGTAACGTGCTGCGTGATGATATACCCCTGCGTATCGCGCACCTTCTCAACTGAATCAGTGTAATAGTTTCCTGTATAATATGTAACTATGCCGCTAACCCTATAAATGTAAGCATCATCCGGTATATATGTATTTACCCACTTAAACAGAGCATCATACTTATGTATCTCAAAAGAGATAAGGTGCGTCTCATAAGTCTGCACAGCAATAAACCCAAGCAGCATCCCAACAATGAACAGCCTCCCGGCTTTCTTCACAAAATTATGCTGGAAAAATGGCTTCTGTATAGCATTAACTAATCCATACGCCCACAGCAAGGCAATCAGGGGGAAAACCGGGCTGTAGTACCTGGTTGCAGTATCGCTCGTCAGGAATATGTAAACAGCATGTATCAGGCTTCCAGAAATTAGTGCAGCCAGGAAATACCTGCTAAACACATGGGCATTCTTGAACAGGTAGTAAATACCAAACCAGATTGGCAGTGAAAATACAATTATGAGCATGGCCCATAAATTAACCAGCAGCACTATCCACGGATCACTCAATTTAATCAGGTTGAACACAGTATCCTCTGAAACCCCGTAGAAGCTGAACTCAATATCCTTGTTCTCTTCAGGAAATCCGAACATCCCAAAGAAGAATTTGGCAGGGAAATTCCTGTAGAAGAAATGCCCGAGCGAGCCGCCCCTGTTAAAGGAGTCATCAAGCTCATGCTTATACCCATCAAACAGGTTATTGAACATTGGATATACAGGATTATGCAGTGCAACCCCATTCCTGATCATCCATGGCGCAATAAATAATAAAGCTATCAGAAAAAACACGAGCAGTTTCTTCCTGTATCCAGCATCCTTATTCTGGTGGTAGAGCACATACGCCAGGAAAGGGAAATAGAACAATGCCAATGCCTTGATATTATATGCAACGCCAAATGACAGGGCTGCAAGCCATGACCTTTGCTCCAAAAGAAGGTAAAAGCTCAGTAGGATAAAGAAAGCAAATTCAGTGTCCAGCGTCATATAGGTAGTCAGGCGCAAGCTTAAAGGCAGGAACGCATAGAATAATACTGCATAAAAACCGATCTTCTTGCTGCCAAACAGCCTGATGGCAGTTGCATAAAGCAGGATCATAGTCAGCAATGCAAACACAGGGGATATCAGTTTAAGTATAAATTCTCCCCAGAAAATGCCAGGCTGTGAGAATACAAAATAAAGGGCTGCGGCAGTCATATGAAACAAAGGCGTGTCATGGTACAATGAGGCGCCAGGCTGCAACGGCATGATTACAGGAATTGCCTTTGCATGCGCCATATACCGTATAATATTCGGATGATTTGTCTCAACACCATTCAATGGAACTGCAACCAGTGACAAATACAACCTTAGTATAAAGGATGCTACAAGCACTATCGCAAGAAATTTGTCAAACTTTTCAGCCATTATTCAGCCTGTAAATCTTCAATGGATATGTCTCGTGCCTGTACACCGGCATTCCGGCATTCTCTCTGAACCTGTGCGTCCTTGGATGAGGCTCATCCAGGATATAAATATAATCCGTGCTTTCTATGAGAATCTCCTCATACTTATCTTTGTTCTCTGCCAATAAATTGGCAAGATAATCGCATGCTTCTTTTCCGAGATTACCCCAGCTGCAGCTCGCCTCTCTCGGTATGACCCAATCTGGCAGCTGCTCATTAACTTTATAGCTGATCATATCAGTGTAAAAAATGATAGACAGGTCATTAGTGTTCGTAAGAAACGTATCATCCCTGTTGCCATGCTCCAATAAATAATTCACGAGCTTTTCTGTAGGCCCTTCATAATGGTGCGTTATCTCATACAAATAATCCCAAAGCAAGAATCTCAATTGCAGGTTTTCTTTCACAAAGAAATATGATTCTGAATCCTTCTCTGTATAGTCAAGTGCAATGGGCTCAACAGGCTTGAGCAAAAAGATAAACAGCGCATTAGAGCTAACTAACAGGACAAGAAGCGCAATCGCCATATACCTCCTATGCTCCCATGCCGCTTCTATGATTCGCGCGCTCAGGACAGCTGCCACAGGAAACAGGATGATGATATACCTGAAAGTAGGCAACTCCCAGGGGATAATCAAGACATTTACAAGCAGTGCTGCCGAGACAAACAGCAGTAGCAGGTAATAATAGCTTGCTTCTTCCTTCCCCAATAATCGTTTCCTAAACAATGCATACAAAAGAGCCCAGAAGACCACGGGAAAGATGTAAAGCGAGAAATACGCAACCAGATACGCCAGCCCAAACAGGATATTATACTGGAATCCCTGATACTTGCTGCCAAGGCTGGCATAGAGGAACCAGGGCAGTGTAAGGCATGCAACCGCTAGTGAAATAAGAATCAGCTTCTTGAGCTTATCCCAGTTGTAATTAAACAACAGAAAGTGCGCTCCTAATGCTAGGTATAGGCTGAAGAACGCATTATAATTTGTGTAAAATGTAAGCACTAGTGCAGCAGCCAGCCATACAGGCGCATATCTTTCGCTCCGGAGAAACTTCACATATGCATAGAGCACTGCAACCGTAAGTAATATTGCTAGCGCATAGTACCTGCTCTGCCTTGAGTAAAGGTAAAACGGCACATAAAGGGCAAGCAGCAAAGCAGCAAGGTTAGCTGTCTTCTTATTGCTTATTTTCAGCGCAAGGAAGTATGTCAGAATAATTGTCAATAAGCTGGCAAGCGCAAACGGGAAGCGGGCAGCAAACGTACTCATTCCAAATAAAGAAAAGGATGCCGCAATGACATAATGCGGCAGCCATGGATGCCATTTCCAGACATAGTCGCCGCTTGTCACAACAGGCAATATGATATCGCCTTTATAGTCACTGAAGATTATATTTCTGCCATCATTCATGCTTGGGTAGCCGAAAGCAAGGATATTCTTTGACAGCAAGGAAACCTCAGCTTCATCTCCCCAAAGGTATCTGTCAGTAAGGCTGGTAAAGAGCAAAAAGGCAGCAATTAGCAGGATAACAATCAAGAACCTGTGTTTCCAGGCCCCATTAATTTTCATCGTGATTCTTAGTTTGGCATATTTGTTTATTAATGTTATGCACCGTTTATTGGCCTTGTAGAGCATAAGCGTTATTGAAAAGTTCGAAGTTGCCATCAATATTGCGAAGGTTATCTAAGCCTTGCTTTGGGCGCGTTTCGAGGTTCCAGAGAGAAACGTGCTATAGGCTACGTTATACGAACCTGAGCCGATGGCAACCGAAGCGCATGCTGAGGAACTTTTCAATGAAGCCAGAGTATAATAAGATTTATATAACCATTATAGTAACCCCCAAGTGCATGAAAATATTGATTCTCAACCCCCCAGGTCCGGACAAATATTATATCAACCGCGACTTGATGGGCGGCATGGGTGTAAAGAATAATTTTGCAAAGAGCATTGTAAATAACTTTATTACTGGCCTTAAAAACAAATTCGTCAGAATTCCAGTAGTGCAGCTTGTTTATGCAGCAACTATCTTGAGGAATCATGGTTTTGAGATGCTTGTGATAGATGCTGCAAATGAAGGGCTGGCATTAGGGAATATAACGCCAAAGATCAAGGATTTCGCTCCTGACTATGTACTTATGGCTTGTTCAGCAAGCTGTTTTCTCTATGAGCGGGATATGGTTGCCAAAACCATTAAAGAAGCTTGCCCTAATGTGAAGATAATTGTTGAAGGGGAGATGATAAATGAGAGGCCTGACCTTCTTCCTCCATATTATGACATTGCAATCCTTGGAGAAGTTGAACAATGCATTCAGAGAATATGCTTCGGGGAAGACCTGGACCAGATACCTGGTATTGCCTACTTATCGGGAAAAGATGTCAAAAAAACCACTCCTGCAAAGCGCTTGGAAAAAGAGGTGCTGGACACACTGCCATTTCCTGATTGGAGCCTCTTCCCTTACAAGAAATATGTGTATTATCCCATGGTCTCAAAAGCTCCTCTGGTAACTATACAGGCATCACGGGGCTGCCCGTACGGATGCGGCTATTGCCCTTATCCTGTGAATCAGGGCTTGAAATGGCGGGCAAGGGATGCTCAAAATATTTTCGAGGAAATTAAGCATAATTATGAGAAATTCGGCATCAAAGGTTTTTTCTTCCGCGACCCATTATTTTCACTGCATCAAAAAAGGGTTGAAGACCTCTGCAACCTGATCATAGGCAGCAAGATGAAAGTCGGATTTGTGTTTGAGACACGCCCAGAATTATTGAAAAAGGAGACCATTGAGCTTCTGGCAAAGGCAGGATGCGAATGCATCAATTTCGGCGTTGAGGACATCAATCCAGATATCTTGAAGATGATAAACCGCAAGCCGATTAACACGCAGCAGATCCTTGACACTATACGCTTATGCGAGAAAAACGGGATTAGGACAACATGCTTTTTCATACTGGGCCTGCCCGGCTCTACCCGCAAGACCGTCCAGGAAACCATTGATTTTAGCATAAAGCTCCTGCCGCACCAGGTAGAGTACAAGATTGCAACCCCCTTCCCAGGAACTCAACTGTATGGCATGGCTAAGAGCAATAACTGGATCAAGGACGAGAGTTTTGATTCCCTTGGCGGCTATACAGCATCCATGCATTTATCAGAAGAGCTTAGCCAGGAATACCTTGAGCAGCAGGCCGCCAAGGCATTCAAGAGATTTTATTTTAATGCGCGCTATATAGGCAGGGAGCTCCTGCAGGGCAGAA
>JACPIF010000008.1:0-56438 GCA_016188215.1 Candidatus Woesearchaeota archaeon | reverse complement strand
TAAGACACTCTATTACATGGTCAAATGATACTCATAACAGGCGCCTTAGGATTCATAGGCAGGAACCTTGTTGAACAGCTCAAAAAAGAAAAAAAAGACTTCTGTTGCCTTGTACGTGAAACTTCGGATAAAAAATTCTTTAAGGAGGAGGGCATTTCACATAAAGCTGTAAATCTGGGGGATATGCGTCAAGTTAAGGATGCCATCAGCTCTTTAAATGCTACGGTGATTATTCACCTGGCAGCTGCCATAAATCCAACGAGGAGGCAGGCAGAGCAAGATCTAAAGGCTGCAAAAAACCTTGTGGAAATATGCAAACAGAAAAAAGGCAAGCTGATCTTCGCGAGCTCTTATCTTACAGACACTTATTACAAATCCCTGTATGGGGAATACAAAAGAAAAGCAGAGGATTTCATAAAAGCCTCAGGCATAAACCATACCATTTTGAGGATATCCACAGTATATGGGGCTCATGATCGCAGGAATGTCTCAATAATCATCTCCATGGTTAAGGGATACAAATTCGTCCCAATTGTTGATTTGAGCATTCAACCTGTCCATGTTAATGATGTAGTGAAGATAATACTGATGTCATTAAATAAAGGCAAAGGGGTCTACAATGTGGCTGGAGATGAAATAATGTCACTGGAACAGGTTGTGGATATAATAGCAAACCAGTGCAATAGAAAGATTATCAAAATAAGAATTCCTAGGTTTATCCTTTACGGATATGCTTGGGCACTTGCTTTAATTGGTAAAAAGCAACTCTTGGAACAGCTCAACAATCTTTCAAAGTTAAGGGGCATGGATACAATCATGACAAAAAAGGAATTCAAAATAAAATTTATAGGCTTTAAAAAAGGCATACAATCGGTATGCTAATCCATAAACCTGTACTTCAGCAGGTAGTAGAACGCTTTTATTCCGTCCATTATAGTTATCTTCTTCCCTTCTTTAAAGCTTCTTGGGTTGAATGATATCGGCACTTCATGTATCTTATAGCCTTTCTTGATTATCTTTGCAGTTATCTCCGGCTCAAAATCAAACCGCTGGCCACGCAGCTTAAGCTTCCTGACCACATCCAGCTTCATGACTTTATACCCTGTTTCCATGTCAGTTATCTTCCTCATGTATATCAGGGATGTCAGAAGAGTAAGCATCTTATTGCCGATATAGTGCAGTGGCATGATAGTCCTGTTCTTGCCGAACAGTATCAGCCTCATTGTGATGAACCTTGAGCCATACACCACATCCGCCTTCCCTTTCACTATAGGCTCCAGCAAGGAGCTATAATCTTCTGGATTATACTCAAGGTCAGCATCCTGCACCAGTATTATGTCTCCGGCCACGTGTCTCATGCCGGTTCTCACTGCAGCCCCTTTTCCCTTATTCTCAGGATGGAAATATATCTTGTACTTTTTCTGCTTGGTAAGCTTCTGCAAAAGAATTCTTGTCCCATCTGTAGAATAATCATCAACCAAGCAAACTGACCTCTTTCAATACATCCTCAACTGTAATCAGCCACATGGCTGTTTTTCCATGCTCTTCAGCAAACCTGTTCACCTTTGATATGCTGCGCGCATCCTTGTCATGGTAACCCCACAGCTTTGGATCAACTGCGCCATACAGTCCTATAATTCTGCTGCCGACAGCCCGCGCGATGTGCAATGTCCCGCTGTCCGTGCCCAGCACTATGGCGCATCTCCTGAGCAGCGCAGCAAGTTCCGGCAGGCTTGTCTTTCCTGCAAGATTCCTGCTCTTTGCAGCATGCTTCATGGCAGATTGTATATTCTTTATTAAACCTTGCTCTTCCCTGCTGCCTGTAAATATTACAAAAGCCTTATATTTCTCAACCAAATCATCCGCAACCTTAGCCCACCGCTCATTGCTCCATAATTTAGTAGCTCTTCCTGCCCCCGGATTGATGCAAATAATCTTTTCCCTGATGCCTTTCAGCAATGTAGCAGCTTTCTGCTCTTTTTTTTTGCTGTAGAAAATCTCAAGCTTGCCTGGACTATCAGCTCCCAGCAGCCTGGCAACATCCAGGTTGAGCTGTACGATATGCTCCTGTTTCGGATTGCTTTGTGTTCTCCTGTCAAGCAGGAATCCCAGCCCCCTGAACCCATGCCCCGCAACGTAGTGCGCAACCTTGAATCCCAGGAATATATTGCGCGCATCCGGATGCAGCTCCAGGCAAACATCATAATCCTCTTTTTTCAGCTCTTTAATCAATCCATTATAGTAGGAGACATCCAGCCTTTGCTTCAGCCACGGCTTCCTGCAGATAAGTATCTTGTTCACATTCGGATTGTTCTTCAGCAATATCTTAGTTGATTCCTTGACAAGGGCATGTATCTCAGCTTCGGGAAACCTTTTCCGCAGGGCCAGGAATACCGGCGTGGTTAGCAGCACATCCCCAATCTCATCAATCCTTATCACAAGGATTTTCTTAATCTCTTGCTCCCGCATCTTTTTCTTTAAAAGGTGATAAGGAAAGAATACGATATTGCCTATAAAATCAATAGGGTAAAGTAAAATCTTGAACTTCCAGTTGACCATGTACATCAGAGCTTCACCATATTCTTCACAGCCTGATACACTGTATCAACGCTTATTGTCTCCATGCAGGATGGTGCAAACCTCTTGTCATACCTGCCATACTCATCATAGCATGGGCATCCGGCTGCAGGGCTCTTAATCACAAGAGCATTCCTGGGCGCAAACCGCTCGGCAGGCGTCGGCCCGAACAGTGCAATGAGTTTAACGCGGGCAGCCCCTGCCATGTGCAATGCCCCGGAATCATGTGTCACTATCAGCCTGCACCTTTTCATGGCCTCAAAAGCCTCATGCAGGCTCAAGTGAGCCGCATTAATTACCTGTTTCTTCCGCAAGCTCTTCTCTATGATATGCCTGTTCAGGCTATCATCGCTCTTCCCGCCAAAAAGAATAAAGACAACTTTATCATTCTCTGCCAAAACATTAATCAAGCCTATATACTTCTCAACGGGCCACCTTTTTTCATGGAACGCCTGCCCTGGATTCTGAGCGCCGCCTGCAGCAACCCCGATAAGTATCTTTCCTTTCATCGGCTTGACAAAGCTCTCAGCAACCTTCCTGTCTTTTGCAGTGCTGTACAATTCTATCCCCCTGCCTGCTTTTGCATTAGCCAGCCGCACAACATCAATGTAATATTCCAGCTCATACTTGCTGCCGTCAAACGGCACATTAAGGTTATTTGGAAACCCTTCCCCGTGCCTGTCAAATCCTATCCTGAAAGGTATCTTTGCAAGATACGCGACCATGTTCCAATGGTATGACTTGTCCAGGATAAAGCAAAGCTCAAAATTCTCTTTCCGCAGCTCCTTGATCAGCTTTCTAACAGCAAAAACATTCTTCTTGAAAGCTATCGCATCATCAAATTCCCAGACCCTGTCCACATTAGGATTATGCCTAAGCGCAGCAGCCGCCCATCTCCCGACAAGATACGTAATCTTAGCCTTAGGATACCTCTTCCTGGTTGCCCTGACAAGCGGAGTAGTCATGAGCACATCCCCCAGGCCGCCGGATCTTATTATCAGGATTTTCTTAGGATGCGCAGGCATCTTCCCCTTTCCAGGCTTTATGAGAACTTTTCCAAGAAATGTAGCAAACCTTCTCATCTTAGCCTCGCGCAAAATGAGCCTTTACAAGTGTAAGGACAGTCTCGGGTGTAATGACCTGCAAACATCTGTTATTTGTGCATGGGCTTTTCCTGTGATTATAGGCAGACACGCAGGGAGAGCATGCAAAGTTTGAATATAACGCAGTATAATTATTTCCCAGCGGCCCGTACAATGCTGGAGTTTCTGGCCCGTAAAATACAATAGTCCTTATATTTGTCAATGCAGAGAAATGCGCAGGCCCTGAATCATTGGTGATAAGCATGTCAGATATGTTATAGAGGTCAACGAGCTCCCGAAGCGAATACGTCATTCCTGTAAAATCAATGCATCTCTCGTTTTTCGCATAGCTGCAGATTGCCTGCGCATATTCCTTGTCGCCCTTCAACCCTGTTACCACTACAAATGTGTTCTTGTCCGCAACTAATTTCTGCGCAACCTCCTTGTAGTAGTGCAGCGGCCATTCCCGCAGCGGCAATAGCTTGCTGGCTCCCGGATTCAGCAGGATTATCCTCTTCTCTTTTGAAATTGCAGGGTTCAGGCTCTGCAGCCTCTTCATGATTGCATCCTTCTCTCTCTGCTCGCTGATGATCTTAGGTACCTTTATATCCTTCTTGTCTATTGCCATCTTAAGCATGGGTATTTCATGTGGCCCTTCCAAAGCCTTGACAAGCGCCATGAAATTCTGGCTCATGTGGTAATATGCATTATACATGACATCATGCGTCTGCAGGCTTCCCCTGTACAACCCTTCTGCTGTGAAGTTATGGAACCCGACCCTTGTCTTTGCACCGCTCAGGTAATTCATAATTGTAGAGAACCTTGAGAATAATTCAAGGTCAAATGACACGTCTAATCTCTCACGCCTCATCCTCCAGACAGCCTTGAGCGTGTCTGCTGTAAATGCAAAAAATGATTTGTCGCTGATCGTTATCACGTTCTCAGGCGGCACTATCTTCAGCATGTCAATGCTCTCCCTGTTTTTCTTGAATATCAGGAAATACAGCTGCGCCCCTGGATACTTTTTCTTGATGTACGACATGGAAGAATACGCCAGAATAGTTGAGCCCATCTCGGAAATCTCAATGAACATGAACTTCCGCGGCTGCAGAGCCTGCCTGCGGCCAAACAGCTTCCCTATTGCATGTAATATGGAAAGCAAGAATGTTATGGGTATTCCTATCCAGTAATCTACCCTCCTCATGGTATCAATATCCATTATAGGAAAAGAGGCTCAGCACCGTATTTAAACGTTATGGATATAGTAAAGGAACTTAGGATTTGTAAAAGGAGTGATAAAAAGGACATCCTGCGGAGAAGAGACGAGGTAAACCTCGTCTCACGGCGCGAGTGAGTCCCCCGAATGGCATGTTACATTAAATCGGGGGACATATTGAAAACAGTTTCCGCGAAGCGGTGCGAGTTGTTAGTTGTTATTCGTACTCTTCAAGCAACCTTTATATATCAACTCAGACTATTCTGTATAGGGGGTATTCCAAAGTATGAAAAAGGTCAAGATTGCCATATCTCTGGATAAAGAGCTTCTTGAATTGATAGATAGCAAGGTTGATGGCGCCACATTGCGCTCTCGCTCCCAGGCAATTGAATATTTCCTTGAGAAAGGCATTGGCGAATTTGCGGTTGACACGGCAGTCCTGCTGCTCAGCAGGCGCCACCATGCCATAGCATTGAAGGATGTAAAAGGCAAAAGCCTGCTAAGGAATCAAATTGCATTCCTTGCAGGCAGCGGCATCAATTCTATTTACCTGGTGACACAGCATTCTCCCATGCTTGAAAAGCTTGAGGCAGAGGCTTCAAAAGAGCCTGTAAACTTCAGGATAATAGAAAAAGAGTCAAAAGGCAATGCTCAGGCATTAAAGTCTGCTGCTGATAAATTGAAAGGAAGGCAGTTCCTGGCAATGTCCGGTGATATCTACAATGATTTCAATCTCAAGAGCATGGTGCGGAAGCATATGGAATCCGGGAAATTGATGACCATGGGTCTTATGACGCGCGATAAGCCTTCTGAATACGGCACTGCAATATTGGACGGGGATCTCGTCATAGATTTCCGCGAGAAATCAGACAAGAAAGATACACATGTCGTTAATGCAGGCATTTATATCTTCAAGCCGGAAATCTTTGAGTTCATTGAGGATAGCACATCTTTGGAGCGGGATGTCTTTCCTAAAATAGCCAGGATAAAGCAACTGATAGGCTTTTTCACGCATGGGGAATACCTCCACCTGGGGGAATGATGGGCAGGAAACACATAGAGCTCATTCTTCTCACCTTCTTATTCATAGTTGCATTCTATTTCTGGACTCTTCCGTTCCAAAGCAACCCCATACCATACGGCGACGTTGATTCCAGCACTCATTTTGCGCTGGCTGACTACATGGGCCAGCATGATGCCGCGCTCTATTACCTGCCGTATTACATAGCAGCAGGCGGCTATATAGATGAAGGCGCCGGCAGGCTCTGGTATCCACCGCAGTTCCATCTGACAGCTGCCATGTCTCAGATTCTTGCATCACACAGGACATTTGGCATCCTTCTGTTCCACGCTATTGCCAATTTTGCCATAGTCTTCACCAGCTACCTTTTAATCAGGCATCTATATGGCATGAGCGCAGCATTTCTAAGCAGCTTCCTGTTAATTTTCTCTATCAGGGATATCATATGGTATGTGGCAGGCCAATATCCCCAGGTGCTGGCATTCGCATTAGTCCCTGTCACATTATATTGCTATTATCGTTACATCACTGATAATGCAAAAAAGCTCTACATTTATCTTGCAGCCATCGTGTTAGGCATCCAGTTCTATATGCATCCTCAATCAATCTTAGCTTCAGCCTTGATTGCGGGCATCTTCACGCTGCTTTATTTTTCCAAGACCAGAAAAATTCCCTTCAAAATACAAGACTTTGCAATTTTCATAGCAATAGCCGCCATCATGATAATCCCCGTTTACAGTTTTCCTTTCAGCTCGCAATCTGGCTATACAGGAGCTGTCAGCTCAGGCGCAGGCATCCATCCTGAATATTTCCACACCCTGAAATACTGGTATGGCCTGCGGGACGAGCAGGGCAACATCAAGCCGGTTGGCATCAATATTGAGTATTACTATTTCAGCGCAATGCACGCTGGCTACTGGATCCTGGTATTATCCATGATTGGCATTGGATTCATGCTGCTGAGGAGGAATACTGCTGACCTTCTCATGCTCTCCTGGATTATCGCATTCTACATCCTGAGCCACGATTTTGTCTTTGGCCTGTTCCGGGCAGAGCGTTTTGTTGAGACAGAAGCTCATTTCCTCTATCCGATAGCAGCTCTAGGCCTGCTCGGCATCCCATCTGTTGTAAAGCTGAACGATGACCTAAAGAGATATGTAAAATACGGCTTAATGGCGCTTTTCCTGATCCTGGCAATTACCATGAATGCAAAGGCAGCATACACATGGCTCAATGGCGCATACCCAGGCATTAACCGGTTGACGCCGCCGCAATATGAAGTCTCAGAATGGCTCTACAAGAATACCCCTGAGCAGTCTGACATTCTCATCAAGGGAACTGTAATCTACACAAAGAAAAAATGGATTCAGGCAATGAGCCAAAGGCATATTGATTGGGTCAGGCAGGATATAGCTGAAATGCATGATTATGTGCTGCTTGATTACTCAGACCTTTATTTCCTCTCTCAGAATCCGCAATACCAACAGGCTATGCAGGCTCAGGGAGTTGCACTGCAGGACTGGGAGCAGAAAAGCCTTGCAAACTCAACTATCGTATATAATAATCAAGGCATCGTGAAGGTGTATAAGCTTGGATAAGACAGTTCAGCAGAAGGCAATAGGAATGGGAAGCATCCTCGCCATACTGATATTTGCCTTTACTCTATTTGGCATGCCTGCAGTGAAAATAATTCTTGCATTCAGCTTGATAGCCGCACTCTTCTTCATGCTGCTTCGCGCTCTGCAGCTTGACACTGTTGAAAGCATCATCTTGAGCGCAGTATTTGCCATGGGCATCTTTGCAACATATGCCTACTGGCTCGCATTGCTTTTCAACTCTGTATGGACAGCGATGATTATTTCACTCGTATTAATAGCGTCTCTTGCCGCATACTTCCATTTTTACGCCAAGCATATGCAAAGAAAACAACTGTATATACTTGCATCCATTATTGCCCTAATTATTATCCTTTACCTTCTTGCCTACCTCTTTGTCATCAGGAGCATGCCTGTTCCTGGTTATGTCCAGCAGTTTTATGACTGCATTAAGAATTTAGATGCGCTCGCCTGCTCCCAGAAATACTAAATTAATATCTACTATTTCTTTCTGTACAGCAAAACTATTCCCACAGCAATAACCGCAAGCGGCAGCAGCACGCCATGATATGCAATATGCAGGCCCAGCAATCCGAGATAATAGCTAGGTATCGCAACTAATACTGTGCTTAATGGCACTGCCGCTATTAGCCGCTCTGCAAATTCAAGCTTTTCATGCCAGTAATACAGTATTGCAAATCCAGGCAGCACAAACAGCCAGATTAACGAAGCAACAATCCTGGCAAGCACAAGCAATGATTCATTATAGAATACAATCTTAAAGCCAATAAGCCCGGCTGCCGCTAGTAATATCAGCCATACCAATTCCTGTTTAATAGCTTTAAGCTGCAAGGCAATCTTCTCCGGGCTTGTCATTTTTCACTATGGAAAGCACCTCATTCCTGAACACTTCATGCATCCAGCTGTGCTCCAGGAATTTGGTCCTAATAAAATTATTTACCTGGAATATAGGCTGTGACTGCTGGCTTCCTGCATGGTCAAAGACATAATAATCAAAGGAGCAGATATCCCTATAGCCATAGAAATAATCCTGCGGAGTTTCCCATGCATGGAACCCATAGCTGAATAGGCTCTTGCGATAAGGTATACCGGCTCCGCTATCCCCTGGAATCTTCATCTTGTAATTCCTGCGGATGGTTTGGTTCCGGATGGATTCAATGTAATCCTGGTAATTGATCAGGTAATGCTCCCTCTTGATGTTCCGCATGAGCGCATCCTGGCCGTAGATATCTCCGTAAAAGAAGTATATCTTGGCATCCTGCGGCGTGTTCTGCTCAATCCATCCAAAAGCTTTCCAGTGATATGGATCCATGAGCCCAGGGCTCTTTACAGGCTCGTATCTTGCATACACTAAAACCGCAAGCAACAATAATGAAACAATGACCGCACTAATCGTATCCCATTTTTTGTTGAGCAACTTCCCGGCCTCATGCCCAATCTTATAGAATACGAGGCCAAAGAACACTGCTAGATACAATGGCCAGAAAAATCTCAATTGGAAAGCCCTGAATGAAAATCCAACGTAATTTGCAAACCCCAATATGAAAAATATGAAGCCCGCAATAATCGCTGCATTGAAGTTCTTCTTTGCCAATACAAGCAGCCCGATTATCATGCCTGCTACAATAATGATGCTCAAAACCCAGCCGAAGCTTGAAAAATAAAATCCTGGCGTGCCTTCCCATACCGGGAACTGGTGAAACCTGAAAGGCTGCACCTTGCTCCATGTCCCCTGGAACAGAATAAGGAAGTATAGCGAGATTATTCCTGCAATAATGCCTGCTAAAATGTATTGCTTGAAGTCAGCTTTTGAAACCTTTCCAAATAATGCCCGTATCCCGAGGTACGCAAGCAGAAAGGTGAACGCAAAGACAGCCTCAGAGGTGTGGCTGAGCAGGATGCCTGCAAAGAATAAAGCAAGCAGTGTATAGAAATAAGGCAGCTCAAACCTCTGCACAGCCCATATTACTGCAACCACAAACAACCCTGCAACCAGTGCAGGCCAATGCCCCCATGTAAATGCTATGTAGATGGGAAACGTAAAAAGTAGCATGGTCAATGGCATGGCGAGAATTGCAACAATAGGCTGGAAATGCCTCAACACAAAGTACAGCAGCAGTACAGCCGCTATTACTAAAAAGAATATCACAAAATAAGCCCCGTCATACACTTCCAATCCAGAAAGATTGCTGAAGATAACTCCTATATGGTAGAGCAGCGGAGGATAGTATCCGACAACATCCTTGAAGCCCTTAACGATATAGAACGCCTCATTCCGGTAATTGCCCGCATCCTTTATTGACTCAGCTCTAGTCTGGTGCTGGAAAGTGTCAGAAGCCATGTAGCCATAAGGAAAATCATGCTTGATGCGATGATCCCACAATGGGCCAAGACCGAGCCACAGCAGCAGGAAGAATACTATAAGGAGGAATAACTTTTCTGTGTCTGGCTTAAAGGTAAGTTCCATATTGGTTTTTGCTATAAGTAACTATTTAAAAATGATTTCCTCAATCTCCTTTAGTTTTCTGACATTTAGCTGGTATGCATGTCCATGCTTGGTTCTGCCATAATGCAGTACAAGCTCTTCCCTTACGAGATCCTGGAGCACTTCTGAAACAAAACCTGCCAGATGAGGCGGAATCCCTGAATTCAGCCGCTCATACAAAAGATGCCCTTTGCTGAAGGCCTTATGCGCATAGAGTTTTTTAAGGATATTTCTCTTTATCCTCAGATAATCAGATTGCGACAGCCTCTTGCCCATGCAAAAGAAGAATCTTAAGGTTTATATATGGCTTTGTATTATGATTACTATTTATGGCTCATATAGGCTAAAAATAGGAACATTTATATAGGCTAAAGCCTTTACGCCAGCTATGGCAATTAAAACTGCATTCCTGCAGATATTTGGGGAAAGCCCTGTGCTGCGTGTCCTTGATTTCCTGGTAGTTAATGAGGACTTTGACTACAGCATGACCGATATCGCAAGCTTATCCGGCGTTGGCTACTCCACGCTTAAGCTGTTCTGGAGCAGGCTTGAGGATACAGGCATCGTGAAGCAGACAAGGATTGTTGGAAAAGCGAAGATGTACAGGCTTAACTTTGATAACCCTGTCGTTAAGAAATTCAGGGATTTCTATTGGGAAACCACTAAAGCAGCGGTTCATGGAAAAAAAGAAAGGAAATTTGTAATAAATTGATTTACTTGCCCAAAAGCTTCTTTCTCTCTGACTCAGCCTTCTCAAAGTTATCCACAGCCTCCTGCGTCTCTCCCCATTCTATTAACTTCTGTATGCCTTGCTTGAAGCTATGCTGCGGCTTGAATCCTAGGTCTTTGTGCACTTTTGCATTGTCAGACAGGTCATTCCTTGTATCCCCATACCTGAAATCATGCGTAACTTGAGGTTTTACAGTAATGCCCAACAGCTCAGCCTCAACCTTTGCAACCTCATTGATAGTAGTTCCTATTCCAGAGCCTACATTATAAGCAGATGTCTTATTCCCCTTCTTAACTGCAAGCAGGTTTGCCTGAGCAACATCCTCTACAAATATAAAATCCCTAAACTGGTTTCCATCCTCAAACACCACAGGCTCTTGCTTGTTCTTGATTCTTGACAGGAAGATTGAGCAAACACCTGTATAAGGGTTGCTTAATGATTGTCTTGGTCCGAACACAGAAAAGTAGCGGAACGCAATAGTCGGAATATCCAAAGTAGAGCCAAACATTAAAGCAAGCTTTTCAGTAGTATATTTTGTCAATGCGTATACTGAAAGGTTTTGTGCAGGCTTCTCCTCAGGTATAGCAACAGCTTCCATTGTTCCATTACAAACAGGGCAATGTAGCTCCCAGTCCTTCTTTTGCAGTTGCTGCAAAGTCCTTAACTCAGGATACTGCATCCCATGCTCCCTGCATTTGTATGCCCCTTCCCCGTAGATAGTCTTGGAAGATGCAACAATGATTTTCTTAACCTGTTTTCTTAACTCAGGCTCCTTCACTAAGGTCTCATAGAAATTAGCAGTTCCCATAACATTAGAGTTGCAGTATGCTCTGGGCTCATACATAGACTGCGCCAAGCCAGCCATGGAAGCAAGATGAATCACAACATCAACATCCTGCAGCCACTTTTTCCAGCCAGAAAACTCAGAAACATCACCCTGCACAAACTCAGCCTTCTTATTAAGATAAGCAGGCTTCCTGCCCTGATGCACCTGCTGCAACAAGTTATCAACAACCCTGACCTGATACCCATTCTCAATCAGCAAATCAACGGTATGGCTGCCTATAAACCCAGCCCCGCCAGTCACAAGGATTTTCATACCGAGCAGAAAACCGCAGAATGTTTATAAAGGTTGCTGAGAGTTTGAATTCCTAATCAACAATTAGCGTGGCTCTTTCCGTACAGGCAGTAAAATTCTTTTCTTGAGAGTAAATTATTTCTATTATTGAGGTCTTAATTTGATAAACTTTTTCCAAGTCATATGTTCCTGTTACTTTTATCACTTTTTTACAAGGAATAATAGGTGTAAATACTAAAATAATAAAGATTATTATAATAATTGATATTAAAATAATAAATTTGTAATGTTTATACATTTAGAATTCAACCCTCTTAACCTTAATAATATCAGGCTGATTTCCCTTAAAATAATCTTCATCTTTCAGAGTAACCTTCAGCCCAAGCGTCTTGATGTAATACTCAATAATCTCATTAAAAATAAAATCTAAATCTTTGGTAATGCTCCATTCTGGATAATCCCGCTTGAACTTGCTCATGTTAGATATCCACCAGATATGATCTGATTCCCGCTCAGGAGCCTCTGCCCAGCTTAAGTCCGTGCCAGTCTTGGCCTTAATCGCATCTATAGTCTCAAATATGCTGATGCTATTAGCCCGCTCTCCACCTAAGTTATAAGGATTCCCGTAAAACCCACTCTGATTCTTCTTGGGATTAGTAACAAAGGCAAACAGAGCAGTAGCAACATCAGATGAATGTATCTGATCCCTGACCCTATACCCTCCTCCATAGATGTTGTAATGCTTCCCAGTAAGGGCACATTGAATGATATAGGGCAGATAACCATGCATCTCAACAGCTCTTGAATTCTTCCCAGTTAAGCAACCACCTCTGAAAGTAGCAGTCTTCATGCCATAATTGATTCCATACTCTTGGCAATAAAGGTCAGCAGCTGCCTTGGAAACTCCAAAAGGCGTATGCCCGCACCTATCAATGGAAAGAGTTTCATCAAATGATTCAACAGCAGTATTCTCAAACCTCTTTCCAATAACCTTATAGTTAAAGTAATTAGGATAATCGCCATACACCTTATTAGTTGACATATAAGCAAACGGAATATCCTTGTTATGCTGCCGTGCCAACTCAAGCAAGAGCAACGTGCCATACGCATTGATCCTGAAATCCTCCATCGGGATCTCTAAGCTCCTTGGATGCGAAGGCTGCGCTGCACAATGCACAACAGCATCCACCTCTTCAATAATCTTCTTCATGACCTCTTCTTCCCTGATATCAGCATACACTACAGAAACAGAATCCCTAGAAAATACATCCTCTTCCTCTTTATTAGCTTTTGTAGAGGCTTCTTTCCCGAATATCTCCTGCCTCTTGTCATTATCAACAACAATGACTTCCCACTTCTTATCGGAAAACAGCTTGACGCACGCGCTTCCTATCAAGCCTAATCCTCCCGTAACTAACACTTTCTTCATAGGGGCAGGGTAAATAGAAATCGTTTATAAACTTTAGTACTTACCCCTTCTCCCGAACTTTACCTTTAGCAGATGATATGGTATAATGACGCCATCACGTAACAATTTAACATTAGAAATCCCGGTCTGCCTTCCTTTATAGTTGACAGGCACTTCCACAATCCTATAGCCTTTCTCCTTTGCTAATATTGCAATCTCAGGCTCATACCCGAAATGCGCGCAGTTAAAATCAATCTTCCTTATAGCATCAGTTTTCCAGGCTTTAAAGCCGGCATTGACATCAGTCAGCCTTGTTCCTGCCAAAACAGAAGTAAACCCGGAAACAACATAATTTGCCAAGCGCCTCATCCTTGTCAAGCTTCCTTTCTGCACTGTGCTTCCCTTCACAAACCTGGAGGCAAAAGTCAGCTCAGCCTTTCCGTCAAGAATCGGCTTTATCAGCCTAGGCAATTCTTCAGGCGGAAATTGAGAGTCAGCATCAACCTGCGCCTGGATTTCGCCAGTAGCAGCTTCCACGCCGACCTTGATGGCATTCCCCTTGCCTTTATTCGGTGTATACCTGATCACTTGATATTTTTTGACCTTAAGCTTCCTGCACGCCTCTTTAGCAATCTTAGCAGTGGCATCCTTGCTTCCATCGTCAACCACGACTATTTCTGCATCAGGGACTGTCTTATGCACCCTTCTTATGGTCTCTGCAATATTCTTCTCTTCATTATAGCATGCAACAATCACTGATAACTTAACTTTGCCCGCCATGCCTCGCTTTTCTTTCGCTTCTGTATTTAAATCTTTGCCAGATAAAATAGCTGATGATTGCTAAAGCAGTTGCAATACTAATAATCATGCCTGTCCTGAATGAATCAGGCACATACCTGATCTCCATCTGTGGCGCAGTCCCATCAATATAATAGACGGTATTCACTCCATTTGCCCTTGTATTCTCCAATATTTCGTTTCCATAGCTTGCTTTCCATTCAGGGAATAGGTAAAACTTCTCTGACAATACAAGCCATCCCTTTGTATCAGTCTTAAGCATCCTTGAATTATCCGTATATTTAGTAATCTCAACCTTCTCCACAGCATCATAGCTTCCTCCAAAGCTTGCAAACATGCTGCTCAAATCTTGCATATTGATTGAATTCTCTCCTTTAAGCACATCAGGAAATATTTTGCCATGCTGCGAATATTCCTGCAACTTGACAACAGCCTCTTGGTCAAGTGTTCCGCTCAATAAAATAATGGCATCCACGTGCTTCAAAAATTCACTGTCAAAATCAGAAACAGCCTTATCCCCGCCATAAATCAGGACAGTATTGACAGGATTAAAGAAATCAGAGAGCATGATGCTATACATAGCATTTATCGCATCATTTTTATTTCCAACAAGCAGGACAGCATGCTTGGCATAATACGCTCGTGGCAAATACATCTCATTAGCATACAAGTACGGTCCCGAAACGCCAAAATCAACATTATACATCTGCAGGCAATAGCTGCATTCCTCAAACCGCTTCACAAGCCGCAGCCCGGAAACATTTAGCGGTTGGTTGAAATACACATACTTGGTATTCAGCATCCCCCATAACTTGGCCGGCTCCCGATTAGAGATTGTCAAATATTCTGTCATGTATTCAGGAATCCATATAGAGATGCTGCCGTACAGTATCTCCTGGTTGAGGAACATTGCATAGATGCCTGCAAACCCATTCACAGTATTAGTGCCATAATTATTGATCCTGAATACCTCATTGCCCAACTTCTCCTCAGCAAGGTATTGGTACAATGCATTCTGCTCCAAATGCTTATACCAGTTTGCCTCGGGATCCTGCAGCTTCTTGTCAATCCTCCATGGGCTTATCTCATCATGCAGCCAAGGGAAAATCCAGAACTCAAACAATATCAATACCATAATCCCTGCAACTAATGCATTTCTCTTGATGCTGCTTAACCTGTACTTCCTCTGCAGCCAATCAGCAATGTACTGCAACCCAATTCCGGCCAGCAAAAGCGTAGCAAACACAAATAGGAATGCGGCCCTGTGCACATGATGTGCTTTTGAAAAGCCAGGTATAAGCTTCCACATTGGATATAAAATATAGGTTCCAGTGCTCATCAGCAATCCGAGCAGCGCCAGCACCCAAAGAGTCATCACAATTCTTTTCCGTATCAAGAATGATGAGCACATAAGCAACGCCAGCCCGGTAATGCCAATCACCAGATTCTGGTCCTGCGGAGACGGCCCTATGCCAAGCACCTGCGCCCTGAAATCTCCCAGGCTTTTCAGGTTGATCTTGTTGCCGATAAACTGCTCATATGTAAAATCACCTTGCTTGCTGGAAACCTTTTCAAAGTCAAGCAGCGGCATCAGCCGTATTGCAGACAGCCCAAGGAATACTATCAGCAGGATTGCAGAAACCAATGCAACCCTCTTTGCTCTCTGCAAAAAATTCTTGCCAAAAAGGTACACGCCAAAGACCGCAATGAACACCGCAACAAGGTAGATGAAATAATCAAGTCCGCCGGTTGCAAACTGCACTGCCAGCACAATCCCGGAGAATAATGAGTATTGTATCCATTTTTTTCTTTCATTAGCATAGCATGCTTTATAGAGAAAATAAAACAGTAGCGGCAGCCACACAAGCAGCCCATATCTATGGACGTATGATACTGCTATCCAATTAAAGAATCTGGAGTATATGACCATGAATGCAGCAGCAAATGCAAATAGCGGCTTGACCTCAAATTTCACCAGCACAAGATACACAAATAAGCCAAGCAAAAACGCATGCAGGAAAAGGGTGAAATTCATGCCAGCAACGGGATTTGGAAAAATAAGCGCTATCAGCGTTGTATAGAAAACAACAGATTTCTCAGAATGCTGATAAAATGGCATACCGCCGTGCCACGCATTTATCCAGTAAGGGAATTCGTGGTATGTAAGCACATCGGTCCGTATCTGCTGGTATAAATCAATCCCTTCAATATTGAATTCTCCCAGCAGCGTCCTCTCGCTTGAGATAAACTGGTTATAGAAAATAAGAAGTGATATGATCAGCATGCTCAGAAAAACCGCATGCTCTCTATTCCTTGCAAAAAACGCTTTCACCACCATATCACTTCACTTTCACCGCCTTTACTGCCATCATGCCTCCATTCCTGTTTGGCAGAATATCATCAAGAAACATTACAGGATAGGTAAGGATAAAGGCTATAAACGCAAGGTAGCTGTACTTGTACATCTTTGTCCTTGCTTTCCATAACCTCTTGCCGCCTATGGGCCAGAATGTAAGTTCAGTCATCACTCTGCCGAAAAACTTGAGATAGTACTCATGCCGTACTATCCTGAATCCTTCTTTTTCAAGCATCTCCTTGAGCTGCTTATAGTCAAATCCTGCGCTCTCATGCCCGATAGCTTTCAGGTGCTCCTTGAAATTAATAGGCAGCACGGGCTTTGTGAGGTACAGTTCATTGGGCACTGTTATAATGGCTGCTCCGTTTTTCCGCAGCGTCCTGCTCATTTCTTTAAGCGCAGCCTGCGCATCCGGCAGGTGCTCCAGGACATCCAGGCAGATGATCTGCTCAAAGCTTCCATCCTTGAAAGGCAGCTTCTGCGCATTGGCATTGCACACTTGCAGCTCTGCGTGTGCAGCTTTCAGCTTTTCCCTCATATTCCTGAGCGCCTCAAGCGAGTAATCAATTCCCTTCATGTCAATCCCGCGCCTGCTCAGCTCGTAATAAAAAATGCCCTCTCCGCATCCTATGTCAAGGGTCTTCCTGCGCTCCAGCAGTTGCAGCACTTTCCTGGCTCTTGTCCTGCCGTTGGGGTGCGGATGCCCTATAAGCCGCAGCAGAAGTTCCCTAAATCCATGCTCCAGGCCAGGAATGTATCCCCACGCCATTATTCCACCTGCTTAAAGCGGCTATAAACAAAAAAGGAGATGATGGCGAGCAATGTTGCCAGCGTGATCGCTAATCCTAATTTCAAAGAATTCGGGAAATAATTGAACGCAACCTTTTCATTATTCTGGACATAAACTGCAGAAGCAACTCCATTTGCCCTATAAATTGAAGCATCTTTTCGATCTGCAGCAGCATGCCATCCAGGATACATTGAGTAGAGCTCAGACATCACCAAAAATCCCTGGAAATCTCTTGTAATGCTCACCCTTTTTTCTTCAAAGCCAGCTTCTTCAATATTATTGTCAGGAATCCCATGCAGTGTTTCTTTGCCGAGATTAGCGAGCAATGATGCAATCTCCTGTCCGCTGATGCTGTTTTTCCCTGCAAGCACATCCGGCATGATAATCCCCCCGGCATCCTTATACTGCTGCAGCAGATAGCCTGAATTCTGGTCAATGGATCCCTGCGTCAGTACAACTGCCGCAAACCTCTGCAGCTCATCGGCGCTATACTCATTAAGGCGCTGTTTCCCCAGGATGATGACTGTGGATTCAGGATTAAATCCCGGCTGCAGCATCAGGCCATACACTAATTGCTTTGCTGAATTCTCTTCGCCCGCGATTAGTATTGCATCCCTTACCAAAATTGCCCTTGGCAGGAATTCCTTGTTTTCGTAAAGATAAGGACCCCACGATTTCTGTATAGGCTGCAGTTCAGGGTAGCAAAGAGTGCAGTCATCAAACCGCTTCACAAGCGTAAATCCGCTTATGTTCAAAGGCTGCTGGCTCGTCACGTATTTCACGTTTAGCATTCCCCAGAACTTTGCTGGCTCAGATAGGGCATATGCAAGGTGGACATTCATGTACTCAACCAGCCAAGCCCCCTCATACCCGTAGATATGCTGGATATCATAGGGGATGGTATATACCTCAGTCCCCCAGTCAATGCCGCGAGTCTCAAAAGTCTGCATCCTGAAGATGCCGGGCTGCCCTGCAATATACTTCAGTATCTCATGGCTGTCAAGTACCTGCCTGAAATCTCTGAACCTTGTCCCGAAACCTACATTATTGAAGCCGAACACGTAAAGGTTAACAAAAAGCAATCCAACAAGTATTGCATAAAATATCCTGATCTTTTTTGGGTCATACCTCTTTTGCAGGACTCTCAGCACTTCCGCTGCGCCGATAGCTGCAAGTATAGATGCAGCGAACACATAAAGCACCAATGCCCTATCTGCATATCTGAAGCTGTCAAAAGGCGGCACGTATTTCCAAAGGAAATAAAACACAAAGGAAGAGTTTGCAAAGAGCAATGCAAACAGGATAATGAAAGCCAAAAACCACACAAGCTTCTGCTTTGGCCTGCGGTACAGCGCAAACAGCGCTAAGCCTGCGGCTACAAGGCCGATATGATCTCCTGCCCCATCCCTCCGTATTTCTCCGAATCCCTTGCCGACAGGCTCAACCAATCTTGTAAAGAAGTCTTTGAAATACAATGTCCTTTTGGACGCCTCCTCAAAGCTGCTTTTTGGCCTGCTGCTCGCATCTATGTACTCCTTTGCAGGCAGCATCTTGAATGCAGTCAAGCCAAAGGTCAGCAATGCAACCAGTATTCCAACTAATGCAATCTTCACCAATCGCTTCCTGAATTCTTTCCCAATCAGCGAGAACAGCAGGTAGAATCCGAACATCAGCGCAGTAAAGAGAAATACTTTCAGGTCAGGCCCGCCGTAAATCTGCAGTGCAAAGATAATCGCAAGGAATATTGAGTTGCGTATCCATTCTTTTTCCATCACTGCTTTAATGGTAAACAGCAACGCAAGCGGCATGAGCACATACGCATCAATCGTGGTCTGCCAGCCCCACATGAAGACCTTGGTAAACAGTCCATTGAGCACGAATAGCATGCCTGCAATAAACGCAATCCTGCGCTCATATCCCAGGTACAGCACCAGGATATACATGAACAGGCTTGCCAGGAATATGTTCAGCAGGTAATTCAATTTCACTGCAAGCAATGGAGGCATCATTATGACAAAGAAATAAAGCAGGCTGCCAACAGTAACAGTATCTGCCTTGGCAAAATAAGGAGTGCCTGACATGGTGTAAGGGCTCCACAACGGCAGGAAATCCCCATGCTGCATCATGGAATTCTTCAGGATCTGGGCTCTTGGGTAGTAGCTTGAGACATGCTCCCCCCAGGGGAACTGGTATGGTGAAAGCCAGCTCCATGCAATGATTATGGTAAGGACAAGAAACATTGCCATGTATGGCAGATGCGGCTTTATCCGCTCGGTATAGGATTTGATATGCATTAAAGCCCCCATCTGAGGAACAAGTAGAACTTGGTTTAAAAAGATTGCTGGTTCCACAACATAGGAACTTGTTCCTAGTATCGAAAACCGAAGGTTTTCGCAACATTTATATCAGCATCATTATCCCAATTTCCGAATGGACAGAAAGCTAATGGTTAATCTAGCTCTCGGCAGCCTCCTTGCAGCAGCATTGGTATGGCTTCTTCTTATGCAATCAAATCCAGCTGATATTTTGCACGCTGTTGCAAGCATTTCGCTGGTTTCTCTTGTATCTGCTTTACTTTTCTATCTGTTCAGCAACATCCTGCGCGCATTAAGGTTCAAGCTGTTGGTGTCAAGGCGATATTGTATCTCGTTCCTCCTTGATATTGTGCATATGACCAATCTGCTGTATTGGCTTCTTCCTGGAAAGAGCAACGAGATTGCCTATGTCTATTTGATGAAGCGCTCAAAGACTTCAGTGGCAGAAGGCATAGCAAGCATCATAGTAGCTAGAATCTTTGATTTCTTTGCAATTATAACCTTCTTTTTCATCGCCATATTCTTCATTGAGCCTTCAAAAACCCTGGCGCCTATCCTATGGACTGCATTCACCATTATTTTCTTAGTTGCAGTATTCCTTGCATTATTCATTACGTTTGAGAATCGCTTTGTCAGCATCCTTGTTTATGTGCTCAGGAGATCCAATGTAACCAGATACAGATTTATACAGGTCTTAGTAAAGGAATTGCAGGCCATCTCTAAAGCTATCACTAAAGTCAAGTCCAGGAACATTTTAGGCGGTTTGCTAGCATATTCCTATGCTATCTGGTTTGCATATTTCATTTTCTATTATATCTTAATAGCAGCTGTAGGCATCAAACTCACTGTTGCTGCGGTTGTAGTAGGCATCACCCTTAATATCATAGCCGCAACCATCCCTGTAAAGGGTATTGGCAGCCTTGGCACTTATGAAGGCTACTGGACGCTTTCCTTCATCCTGCTGGGCGTCTCAAAAGAACTGGCTATTGCCTCAAGCTTTGCAACTCATGCCGTAAGCTTGCTGTTCGCAGCATTACTTGGTATCTATTCATTCATCCGATTCAGAACAACATCATTCCAGAAAAAGCATTAATGCCGCTTGTACCACTCAACAAACTTCCTGACACCTTCCTCTATCCTTGTTTTAGGATTATACCCCAGCATCTTTCTTGATTTTGAAATGTCTGCATAGGTGATAGGCACGTCTCCAGGTTGCATCGGCATCTGCTTAATTTTAGCTTTTTTTCCCAGTGCTTTCTCTATGGTGCTGATAAGCTCCCTAAGCTTGGCTGTAGCACTGTTCCCCAGATTAAATATTTCAAATGGATAGTTCTTTTCCAGAGCAGCCACAACACCAGAGACAATATCATCCACATAAGTATAGTCTCTGCTCGTCTCCCCGTCTCCGTACACCTCAACCTGCTTCCCTTCATTAATCAATGCAGTGAATTTGTACACAGCCATGTCCGGCCTGCCTCGCGGCCCGTATACTGTAAAGAAGCGAAGGATTGTTACAGGCATGTTGCACTTCTCATGGTATTGCCTGCATAATTCCTCTGCCTGTTTCTTTGTATCTGCATATGGTGATATCGGCTCCAATTCAGCATCTTCCCTGAATGGCACATCATGCAGCCCATACACAGAAGATGATGAACCGAATACAAAATTCCTGGCCCTGAACTCGCAGGCAAGCTTCAGCAGGTTTTCTGTCCCCGACACATTCACCTGCCGGTATGTCTCAGGCTCAGCCATTGAAGGCCTTACGCCTGCCTTTGCAGCCAGATGCGCAACCTTATCAGGCTTTTCCTTGGAAAATATCTTCCTTAATGCTTCTGCATCGCGTATATCCTCTTTATAGAATATAAAATTCCTGTGCCTCTTGAGAAGCTTAAGATTATCCTCTTTAGCCTTGATGTCATAGTAAGGGTCAAGGTTATCAACGCCAATGACATCATGCCCTTCTTTTAGCAGCGCTTCAGAAACATGGCTGCCAATAAACCCTGCAGCCCCTGTTACAAGGATTTTCATGCTCTACTCCAGCTTCTTTTCTATGCTATATGCAGTCCGCGGGCTTCTGTAGTATACTTTCACCATGATATCTGCCAGTATGCCGAACACAAGAAGGACGACGCCGAGCAGCACTAGCATGACCCCGAGTAATAGCAGCGGCCTGTTTGATAATGTTGCGCCTCGCCAGAATTTTAGCCATACCATGTACACATTAATGATGAACCCAGCCACTAATGACAGAACTCCAAACCCGCCGAATAAATGTATGGGCCTTGCAGAATACTTCATCCAGAAATTGACCACAAGCAAATCCAGAAAACCCTTCAATAATCTAGTAAGGTTATACTTGCTCTTGCCGAACTTCCTTGGGTTATGCTTTACCGCAACCTCAGCTATCCTAAACCCTTTCCATGCGAGCAATGAAGGGATAAAGCGGTGCATCTCCCCATACAGGTCAAGGTCATCAAGGCACTCTTTCCTGTAAGCTTTCAGCGAGCACCCAGAATCATGTATCCTGAGCTTGTCATTCAGGAGCATCCTGAACATGTTCGCGAATATTGAGAACATGCGCTTTGAAAAGGAATCCTTGCGGTTGACCCGCCATCCTGCAACAACATCCCATCCTTCATCAAGCTTTGCCAGCAGCTTGGGGATATCCTCCGGATCATTCTGCAGGTCAGCATCCATCGTGATGATAACATTGCCAGCAGCCTGCTTAAAGCCTGCATCAAATGCGGCAGTCTGCCCGAAATTCCTGCGGAACTTGATAACTTTTACAGAATTGTCTTTACCATGCAGCTGCTTCAGAACTCCAAAAGTCTTGTCAGTGCTGCCATCATCTACAATGATGATCTCATGCTTCTTCCTGAGCTTGTCCAGAACCGGCTTCAGCTTCCTGTACAGCAGCTCAACATTCTCCTGCTCATTATATGCAGGTATTACCACAGATATTTCTATATCTTTTGCCACATTATAGAGAGTTAGAATAGCCTATAAAAACGTTACGTAAACAGGCAGTCCGTCGTGCTAAAAAATGCTATGCATTTTTGGCACCCTGGAAATCTTTGATTTCCATGGATTGAGGACATATTGGAATAGTCATGCAAATCTTTCCGGTTTAAAATAATATCTCAAACAATTCCCACGGTTTCTTAGAATAATCCGCATAACGTATCCATTTTGGAGACACCTTGAAATACCTGGTTTCAGGCATCTCATGGAACTTTGTCTTGTGCTTAATACTGGAAGCATGAAGCTTTTTGCACTCTTCTTGTTCCTTTCCTTTAGCCTCACCAGCCAAACCTTCGTACTGCACCGTCTTATCTTTAAAACCAACAACAATAGCTACGGACGCATTATTCTTCAGGTTCCTGTATTTGCGATAGGTTGCAAAGGTATTGAAGATGATCTCCAGCTTGTCTGTTAACACATATTCGACAGTAGCAGATTCTGGTTTTCCATCAGGTGTTATGGTTGAAAGGACTGCTACTTTGTTTTGTTTGAGAAATTCCACGATCCTGCGCTTCTTGCTGAGCTGATCCATGGTAAAAGGTGAATGGCATAAGTATTTTAAAGTATATGCAGTAAGCGCCTCTTTATGATTGAGGCTGTTTTATTTGACCAAGATGGAACTTTGGTGGATTCAGAGGGGCCTAGTGTGGATATTGATATTGCATTCCTGAGGAGATTTGGAATCCCTGCTACACCTGAACTGATTAGAGAATTTTTTGGAGTTAAGTATGACGAATGGTTTTCAATAGCCATTGATAGGTATAAGGCTAGCATCTCAGCAGCAGATATGCTCAAGGCAAAGGATGCAGAGCAAGAGACTTACTATGGTCAGAGTTTTCAAGCTATGCCGCACGCCCAGAAGGTGCTGCGTGAGCTATCCGGAAACTATAAACTGGGTTTGGTTACTGGATGTGAGCAGAGATTTGTTGAGCTTGCTCTAACGAGACTAGAAATGCTTTCATATTTTACAGTGATTGTTGCAGGTGATCATGTTTCGCATGGTAAGCCAAGACCGGATGGATTTTTGATGGGTGCGCAGAAGCTAGGAGTTATACCTTGGAATGTTGCTGCAGTAGAAGATAGTGTAAAAGGGTTCGATGCAGCACGAGCTGCAGGAATGCATGTAATAGGGTACAAAACAGCGCACAATGCACATCAGGACTTCTCCCTTGCCCACAAAGTAATTACAGATCTGCGAGAAATACCCGCCTACCTCAGAAATATTATCTAAAAACCTATTTCTTCTTAGGCACTTTCTCCCAGTCATCCAGGAACTGCTTTATCCCTTTATCTGTAAGCGGATGCTGGAACAATTGCTCCCAGACTTTAAAGGGCAGCGTCGCTATGTTAGCGCCTGCTTTTGCGCTCTCTAGCACATGAATTGGATGCCTGATAGAAGCAGCCAGTATCTGTGTCCCGAAGCCGTAATTATCATATATCTGCCGAATATCTCTGATGAGCTGCATCCCATCTTGCGAAATGTCATCAAGCCTGCCAATAAACGGGCTTATAATAAAAGCACCTGCTTTTGCTGCAAGCAAAGCCTGGTTAGCCTGAAAGCAAAGAGTTACATTAACCCTGATACCTTTAGCAGTCAATAGCCTGCACGCCTTCATCCCCTGCTGCGTCATGGGCACTTTGATAATGATATTCTTGTGCAGCTTGGCAAAAGCTTCACCCTCTCTAACCATTCCTTCTGCATCCAATGCAACAGTCTCCGCACTCACAGGGCCATTGACTATGTTGCAGATTTCAACAAGAGTTTCATTGTAGTCTCTGCCTTCTTTCATGATTAAAGTGGGATTGGTTGTGCAACCTTCAATGAGCCCAATATCTGCTGCGTATTTAACTTCTGAAACGTTTGCCGTGTCTAGGAAAATCTTCACCATATCCCTCCATTCATTTCTTCAACAATTCTTTAACCGCATCTTTCACATGCTCCGCGCTCAGCCCATACTTTTTGTAAAGCTCTTCTCCGCTCCCTGATTCTGCATACCTGTCATGCATCCCCACTCGCTTCATCTTGCACGGATAATGCTCACCAAGCACTTCTGCTATTGCACTTCCCAAGCCGCCAATTATGTTATGGTCTTCAGCAGTAACCACATGCTTTGTCTTGCGCGCAAACTCAACAACACTGTTGACATCAATCGGCTTTATCGTGTGGATATTCACTACTGCAACTGATCTCCCTTCAGCCTGTAGCATCTCCGCAGCATTCAGGCTCTCCGCGACCAAAGCGCCGGTTGCAAATATCACCGCATCTTTGCCGTCCCGCAGCACATCTGCCTTCCCAAGCTGGAACCTATAGCCAGCATCATGTAAAATAGCAGTAGGCTCCCGCAGCAGTCTGAGATAACTTGGCCCATTGTGCTCGGAAAGCTGCCACATTGCATGCTCCGCTTCAATTACATCAGCAGGCTGCACCACATAGAAATTCGGCAGTGTCCTGTATATGGAAATATCTTCAATTGCCTGCGCGCTCTTCCCGTCAGAGCCTGTGATGATGCCTGCATGCGTCCCTGTTATCTTCACGTTCAATTTATTTCGTGATATAACATTCCTCACAACCTCAAATGCCCTCTCAGAGAATATGGCGAAAGTACTTGCAAAAACTATCTTCCCGGAAGCAGCAAGCCCGGCAGCAGTCCCCATAAGATTCTGCTCGGCAATCCCCATGTTGAAGAACCGCTCAGGAAACTCCTTCTGGAACATCTCGCTTTTTGTGGAATCAGAAAGGTCTGCATCAAGCGCAACCACATTAGGATTTTTCCTGCCGATTTCTACCAGTACTTTACCATATGCCTCTCTGGTCGCAACCTTCCCCTCTTGCTTAACTACAGTCCCTGCCATGTTGATGAATTTGATATAACTTTTCTTTAATAGCATACTGAGCGCGAACTGCGCGCCCACCATGGGGCGGTCCGCGATTCCAGCTGTAAGCCTTGTTGTTCGCGGACACTCGCACAGCAGCCAAGCTTTAGCTTGGCTGAGTCCTGCTCATTTTTTGTTTTATCTTTTAACTTTCTGTTATCAATGAATCTATCTCTGCTATAGCTTTCTTATACTCTTCCTCATTCGGCGCTTTCCCGTGGAATTTATGGTTCAGCTCCATGAACGAGACTCCTTTCCCCTTTATAGTATTCGCAATAATTATTGTAGGCTTCCCCTGCACTCGTTTCGCGTCTAAAGCGTCCAATATCTGATGCATGTCATGCCCATCAATCTCTATAACATGCCATCCAAATGCTTTCCATTTGGATGCAGCATCACCTAAATCCATGACATCTTTTGTCTTGCCTGTCTGCTGCACCTGGTTCTTGTCAAGTATCGCAACCAGATTATCCAGCTTGAAATGGGCAGCTGCCATGGAAGCCTCCCACACAACCCCTTCTTGGCTCTCGCCATCGCCTATCATTACATACACAATATATTCTTTATTGTCAAGCTTTCCGGCCAATGCAAGCCCGATTGAAAATGCCATCCCCTGCCCAAGAGAGCCGCCGGCAAAATCAACCCCAGGAGTGGAAAGCTCAGGATGCCCCTGCAGCATGCTGTTTATCTTCCTGAATTTAAGCAATTCCTCGTGCGCAAAAAATCCTTTGGCAGCCAGCACAACATAATATCCTGGGGATGCGTGCCCCTTGCTTAATACAAACCTGTCCCTGTCAGCCCACTCAGGCTCAGCAGCCCTCACCTTCAGCTTATGGAAATACAGCGCAGTAAGGACATCAATCTCTGACAAGCTGCCGCCAGGATGCCCTGCTTTAGCAGTATATATAACTTCAAGAATCTCTTTACGGAACTGGTTAGCCTTCCTTTGCAGCTCTTTCGCAAGATGCAAATCTGCCATGTTTATCCCGAAGCATATGCCAATATATTAAGCTTTACTATGCCTTTCAATAATCTCAGCAGCCTCAACCAAATCTTTTGCAACAAATTCAGGCTTTATATCAAATTCTTTATCATTTCCAGCATGGCCGGTCTTGACAAGTATTGTCCTGCACCCTGCATTCTTTCCAGCTAGAATATCAGCAGTCTTATCGCCGATGGCCCAGCTTTTGCCCATCTCAAGCTTCAGATCTTCCTTTGCCCTGTCAAACAATCCAGTCTTAGGTTTCCTGCATCTGCAATTGTCCTGCACTGCATGCGGGCAGAAATAAACCCTTGAAGCAATAATCCCGTGCTCCTTGAAACCCTTTAGCATCACCTTGTTAACTTTATAAAAGTCTTCTTTAGTAAAATAACCGAGCCCGATGCCAGCCTGTAGTGTTGCAACAACTATCTGGAATCCGAGATCCTGCATCTTCCTGATGCCTTCCAGCGCACGCGGCACAAACCTGAACTTATCCGGCTCATGCAGGTACTCAACCTCCTCGTTTATCACTCCATCCCTATCAAGGATAACAGCTTTGCCAGTCACCTGTGCCTGAGCATCAATGGAAATTGGCTTGTTGCCATACACATCAAGAACTTTCTGTATGATATTGGTTGTTGATTTCCCTTCCACAAGAGGAATCAGAACGACTTCCCCGCCCCACTGCTCCAGCACATCCCTGCTCGTAAGCTCAGTTGTCTTGTAGTCACCTCCTTTAATGTAGTACTTCGGCTTGAGAGCCTCAAGTGCAGCCCTCATCCTCCTTTCCGCATGGAAAGTGACGTAATCAACGCTTTCCAGCGCCGCAACCACTGCAGCCCGCTCCTGCTCAGGCACGATCGGCCGTCCGTCATCCTTGTACTCCTTTACAGAAGAATCTGTATTTACAGAAACGACGAGAATGTCGCACTTTTTCTTTGCATCCTCAAGATACCTCACATGCCCTGCATGCAGGATGTCAAACGCGCCATTAGTAAGCCCTATCTTCTTGCCAGCAGCTTTCAGCGGCTCAAGGATTTTTACAAGCTCCTCCCTTGGATAAATTTTTGTTTTGATGTCTCTCATAAGCTTAATGCCCTCTTGCTTCTTCTTGTATATATTTCTTTAACTCTTCGGCATTTGTAGTGGCTGTGCCGAACTTTCCTACAACAATGCCGGCAGCATAATTAGCCAACACTACAGCATCCACCAGCTCAGCGCCGGCTGCCAATGCCAGAGCAAGTGTCCCGACTACTGTGTCCCCTGCACCGCTCACATCATATACTTCTCGTGCTTTGGTTGGGATATGCACAACTTCATTGGCTTGGAACAGTGACATTCCATCCTTGCCTCTTGTAATCAAGATGTTGGTCCCAAACTCAAGCGCAAGCTTTTTTCCCATTTGGATAATATCTTCTTCATTCAAAGGCTCAACCTGTGAAAGTTCGCTCGCCTCTTTTAGGTTAGGGGTAACCAGGAAAGAGCCCCTATAATATTCAGGATCGCTCTGTTTAGGGTCAACAATAACCTTTTTTCCATATTTTTTTGCCAGTGCAAAAACCTGCTTTACAAGGCTTTTGGTGATAACTCCCTTGCCATAATCTGATATAATCACAGCATCTGCTTCCTGTATAGCATCAGATATATAATCTAAGATCTTGTTCTCAATCTCTGTTAAGACAAAATGCGTCTTTTCATGGTCAATCCGTATCAGCTGCTGGTTCTGTGCAACAACCCTGGTTTTCATTATTGTCGGCCTGCTCTCATCTACAACCAGGCCATCAGGCTCTACACCCTGGTTTCTTAGAGCAGAAATAAGCTCATTTCTCCTGCTGTCATTGCCAGTTACGCTTGCCAGCAGAACTTTTCCGCCAAGTGCTGCTATATTATTGGCAGCATTTGCAGCGCCCCCAGGCACATACTTGTCCTTGCCCCTTTCTATACTCAATATAGGCACTGGCGCTTCCGGCGATATCCTGGAGACTTCTCCAAATGTGTATTTGTCAAGTATAACATCTCCTACAAGCAATATTTTCTTTCCATTGAATCTGTCCACAATCCCAAGCAATTTTCCGTCATGCTTGTGCACTGTTCTCATTGTTGCATCCCTCTAAATACCATTGAAGCCAGCAAAGGCAGCATGATCTCATGCGCTCCTATAATAGTGTATCCTTTCCCGCCTTTCATGGTTGGCCTCATGACAACATTTTCCCTCGGCCTGTAATGGTTGATAAAATCAAAATTGGCAGCTGTAAACTTGTCAACTGTAAAGCCAAGGTTCCTCACTATGGTCAAGGCTTTTAGGAAAATCTCAGGCATGATCACAGAAGAGCCCATATTTATTATTACACCGCCTTCCAGCTTACTTATTGAATCTGCAAGCTGCTTAAAATCCTGATAGCTTGTCTTTCCGATGGCAGCTCCATCGCATTTAGGATGCTGGTGTATTATTTCAGTGCCTATGGCTGGGTGCGCAGTTATCCTGGCGCCATATTTCTTTGCGTTGTGCAAGACACTGTATTCCATATGTTTCATGCTCATAGATTCTATCTTTGCAGTTATTGCATCTGCGTAGCCAAGTCCTTTTGCCGCACCTTCTATTATTGCCTCATTCATATGCCTTCCAGTCTCTTCCCACATCCCGAACTTTCCATTTTCAAGGTTTTCCGCAACATCTTCAGAAGTCTCTCCAATGAGGGCAATTTCAAAATCATGTATGCAGCATGCCCCATTCATTGCCAGATGCGTGATTACTTTCTTCCTCATTAGTTCTATCAATATAGGGCTTAACCCTGTTTTAATGACATGCGCCCCTATCATCATTATAACTTCCTTGTTATTCTTGCGTGCAGCAATTATGTCTTTTACAACAGACTTCAAATCCTTTGACATTAATATCTCAGGCAGCGCTTTCTCAAGATCATTTGCAAGAAAATCCGGCCTGGAAAAATCATGTATTGAGACTTTATTCTTCCTCTGGCTTAATGGATACGTCTTAATCTTTTTGAAATCGATTCCCATAGTCATGCCAGCATCAATGATAATTTTGTATGCTGACTACCCCCTGTTTCAACAGCTCATTCTCAAGTATCTCGCAGATGGCGTGTATTATGGTTATATGCGTTTCCTGTATTCTTGGAGTATGATTTGAAGGCACGACAATAGACAAGTCTGCTATCTCAACCATCTTGCCGCCGTCTTCCTTATGGCTTTTGCCACCTAAGGCAATCGTGTATGCCCCCCGTTTCTTTGCAGCTTCAAGCCCATTGTTTACGCTCGCGGACTTCCCGCTAGTGCTTATGCCTACGACCACATCCCCAGGCTGCGCCAGCGCTTCAACCTGCCTCTGAAACACAAAATCATAGCCCCAGTCATTTGCAATATTTGTAAGAACCACTCCGCTTGAATTAAGCGATATGGCTGCAAACGCATTCCTGCTCATCTTATATCTGGCAATTAGCTCAGTTGCAAGGTGCTCTGCATCACAGGCGCTGCCGCCATTGCCGAATGTCAATATTTTCTTGTTATTCTTGCACGCCTCAATAAGCTTCTTTGCAATAGCATCAATCTTTTCCATCTGAGTCTCAAGCACGAACTGCTTGACTTCAATATTTTCCCGTATATGCTCAGCCAGCTCGCTCCTGAAGATAGCTTTCAGCTCATTTAATGTGAGGGTTGCTATGCCTGGCTTATTCACCACAATCCCAGCAGCATGGTTCGCAAGGACAGCTGCATCTCTCAGGTCAGCTCCATGAACTAACGCAAGTGCCAAGGTTGCCGTTACTGTATCACCCGCTCCGCTGATATCAAAAACCCTTTTCACTGCAGTCTGAACATGGTGCGTGTAATTGTGTGCAAACACAGAAATCCCTTCAGGCCCGCGCGTGATGATGACATTGGAGTTGAATTTTCTCACTAGGGCTTTTCCAACCTGCTCAATCTCATCCTTTTCCCCGTGCAGCTCATAAGCCTCTTCTTTGTTTAGGGTTATAAGTGTAGCATTATTGTATCTCGCAGCCTTTGCCTGTTTTGGCTTGATGTCAGCAACCACGGGTATATGCCGCTGATTTGCCAGCGCAATGATTATTGTTGCAATCTTCTCGCTTAGGATTCCTTTGAGATAGTCAGACAAGACAATTATGTCAGTCTTAGGCAGAGCTGCATTGACTTCTTTTAGAATTTGCTCTTCAACGTCAGGATTGATATCATGTGCTCTTTCTTGATCCATGCGCAGAAGTTGGTGATTTTTGGACACGATACGCTGCTTTACAGTAGTCGGCCTTGATGGGTCAACAATCATGGAATATGATATAAGCTTTTTTTGAAATTCCTGTGCAAGAAGGTCTTTTTGCTCGTCATTTCCAACAACTCCTATAATGTGTACAGGGCATCCGAAGCTCGCAAGGTTACTGGCAACATTAGCTGCGCCTCCCAAGCCATTTGCCTCACTTTCTACATGCACTACTGGCACAGGAGCCTCAGGTGATATCCTTGAGACTGCACCTGAAACATATTGGTCAAGCATGACATCCCCTATGACCAGGAACTTCGCCTGCTCAATAGCATCAGAAATCTTGTTTATGAGTTCGTAGAGCTCATTCATGTGGTTCCCCCATTACGGTTGCAATATAAAGTTTATGAAGATAACCGGTTAATCCCTGCCCTTGCAGGCAGGAACCCCGGAGGTGTGTTGGTTGAGTGAATATTAAAAGTATGAATACTTCATACCTAGTATGAACATAGGTACTATATAAATGTTTTGATGTTATTAGAACCACTATGGGATAGTAACTACAGAAAGTTTTATATAGAAACGCTTGCTGATGATTTTCATATGAAACTTGGAATAATAGGTGCAGGTGAATGCTTCAGGGACAAAATGCTCCCAGCACTGCAAAAAATAGGAAATTTCCAAATTCCCTGGATAATTGATGTAAAACCCGAGGCTGGGCTAAGGGCATATCTAGCTGAAACCGGTTTTAAATATCCTTTTGCCTATCACGAGACAGGCAGGTATCTTGTTGATATTCCTTCTGACAGTGTTGATGTTGTGATTGATGCTACACCAAGCAGATATAGAGCTCAGAACACAGCTCTTTCATTGGCAGCCGGAAAGCATGTATATGCAGAGAAACCTTTTACTATTAATCAAGATGGAATAGCGCAAGTTGAGGCTGCATTAAAAATGCATCCAGGCAAGCTTGCATATTTTGCTGAATATTCCAGAGACGAGAAAGGTTTGCCACTTAGAGCTTTAACTGGAGAATTCGTGAATGATAATTGGTATGCACAATTTATTTTTCCAGGGCTGGATGCTGGATTGTTAAAAGCGCTTCATAGCATTGGAGATATCAGGGAAATTACTGGCACGTGGCTTGAAGGCTCTGGAAAAAAATCTGGCATAAGCCACAGGCTCTGGGTAGGCGACCAGGATCAAGGCGGCCAATTGCTTGACATGAGCACCCACCTGTTCACTTATCTTCCTCTTTTTAAAAATAAGATTGGCTCGGTGACAATTGACGAATGTGTAACTGGAATCTGCAGAGAATTTCAGGAGGAATACAAAGAAAGAACCGGCAAGGATATTGCTGAGACCTATGCAGAAGTAAGATTGAAAAGCGAGCATGGATTCCCTATAAGGTTTGCATTTGGAAAATATACAGGAGTTGCAGAGAGAGTGTTGAACATTGAAGGCAGGAACGGATTTATTTATATGGACTTTGAAACACAGATTATGGCAGTCAACACTCCTGCTTACACAGGAATGGTTCAGGCAGTTTCAGTTCCAAAATACATAATCATCATGAGTGATTTGTTTAGGCGCCTGCAAAACCCTGCGTTGCATCAGCCTTATCAGTTTGATAATAGTAAGGAAACATTGGAATTAATTCTTTCAGCTAAAGCCAAAATTGATCCTGAAAGGACAATTGTCCATGAGGCTGGCAATATCCCGACTCTCTCGGCTTTCCTTAGTCCTTTGAGAAGGTTACCGCGTTAATTTATTTCTTGGTAATCAAATAGCACGATGCCAATATCAAGGCTCCCCCTAATAAGGTTGCAATGCTTGGCACCTCATTCAGAAATATAAAAGCCAGGATAACAGCACTCACCGGCTCAAGGTATGTTACAATAGAGACATTCTGTGCAGGCAAAGCTCTTATCGCTTTTACTATCAGCAGCACTGCAAAGCACTGGTGCACCAGGCCAAGAATAAGAAGCGGAATTATATCAGTTGCAGCTATGTCAGGCTGCAAATACAGCATTACAGGAGCAAGAAAAAGTGCAGCAAATCCCATCTGTCCAAATAATATCTGCTTAGGCTGATAGTATTTTGAGGCTTTTCTTGAGAGCAGCATTACAGCTGCATAACCGATTGCAGAGATAAGCGCAAGCCCTATTCCTAAAGCATCGCTGCTGCCAGAGTTAAGGGTACCGGGCCTGATTAATACGAACAATCCAAGCAATGCCAATACTATTGCAATCCATATCTTTTTATCAGTCTTGTCATGCAACATGAAAGGGGCAAACAAAACAATAAGCACAGGAGCAAGATAATGCGCAAAAGTTGCATTCGCAATTGTAGTCATTTTGTATGCAAAGAAATAGGTGGCATTATTTAGAATATTAAACAGGGCCATGAGGATCAAAATCCATAAGTAGCGCCTGTCAAAGCGAAGGCTGCCTTCCTTGTATAGAATCCCTGCCATTAAAAGAGCTGATATTAATGCAGCAAAAAAGTACATGGCAATGCCCGGAATGCTTATCATCCTGACAACAAGCCCCATTGAGCCGAAGATTGTTGCAGATAAGGCAACATAAGCATAATGCTTGTCCATTGCATCAAAAAAACAAGTAAATCTTTATATTACTATCCCTGCAAAGCCTCAATATGAAATACAAAGCAATCATCTTTGACTTTGACGGCGTGCTGAACGATACAGAAAGCATAAAATTCTCAATCTGGAAAAAAGTTATTGGCAAGCCGCTCAGCAAACAGGAATACATAAAGAAATATTGCGGCAGGTCTGCAGAGTTTATAGCAGCGGCGTATAGAAAAGAAATCAATCTAAAACAGAGTGTTGAAGAGATTGTTGCTAAAAATAAAGAAGTTTCTAAGATTATTTTGCTAAAGGATATACGGCCAATTAAGAGAAATATAGAATTTCTTAAAAAGTGCTATAAAATAGAAAATCTAAAGATTGGATTAGCCTCTTCGCAAGAGCGCAGCATCCTTGTCCCATCTCTAAAGAGGCTTAATATTCAAAAGTACTTTACCCGGATTCTTGCAGGCCACGAAATCAAGCGCATGAAGCCAGCCCCTGACATATACCTCGCAATCTGCAAAAAGCTTGGGGTAAAGCCAAAGGAGGCAATTGTTATAGAGGATTCGCAGGCAGGCGTAGAATCTGCCGCTGCAGCAGGTATAGGCTTAATAGTTGCAATCCCGCGAGAATTCACCAAGCTGCAGGACTTTAGCAGGTCGCATATTGTAATAGGCATGAATATTAGAGCCAAAAAAGGCCAGCTCAAGCTTTCCGGCGTTGATAAGCTCCTGAAAATGCTCTAGGGCTATATACATTAATCCACAAGCTTTAAATAGAGTTCTTAACTATCGTTAAGCCCATGCATCAGCTAAAAATGCCTCAGGAGATAGAGGTATGGTATATACTCCCAGCCTTAAGGCGGGAGCTTGCAAAAACACTCGTACATGATAAAAAGCTGAGCCAGCGCGAGGTTTCAAAGCTTCTTGGCCTGACAGAATCAGCGGTTTCGCAATACTTGAAATCAAAGCGCGCAAAGGAAGTTGCATTTGACGAGCCAACCAAGAAAGAGATTCAGCATTCTGCAGCTGCAATTGTCGCAGCAAAGAACAAGACTGCTGCAGTGGTTGAAGAGATGCAAAGGCTTGGCAGCCTGGCATCTGTAAAGAACCTTTTATGCACCCTGCACAAGAGCATGAATCCTGAGCTGCATGACTGTGATGTCTGCTTGAAACCAGCATTAATGAATATCCATTGACATGGCACAAATAGTAGAATCAATCGGTATAAGGGAATCTTGGAATGAGCGCAACCAGGAATCGTTCGAGATACGCTCCCCGATGGGCCTCACTGAAGAGGTGGTTCGCATGATATCCAAGGACAAGAATGAGCCTGAGTGGATGCTCCAGAAGCGTTTGAAGAGCCTGGAATTGTTCCACAAGATGCCAATACCAACTTGGGGACCTGACCTTTCTAAGCTTGATTTAAGCAATATCTATTATTATGGAAAGCCGAACGCCAATAAGAATTCAAGGACTTGGGAAGAAGTTCCGGCAGATATTAAGAGGACTTTTGAGAAGCTTGGCATACCTGAGGCTGAGAGAAAAGCCTTAGGCGGTGTCGGTGCGCAATATGATTCAGCGATAGTGTATCACAGCCTAAAGAAAGAATGGGAAGAGCAGGGCGTCATTTTCCTGGACATGGATGAGGCCGTGCAAAAATACCCGGAGCTTGTCCAGAAGAATTTTATGACGAAATGCATTCCTATAGGGGATCATAAGTTTATTGCGCTTCATGGCGCGGTATGGAGCGGTGGAACTTTCATTTATGTTCCCAAAGGTGTAAAGGTCAACCTGCCTTTGCAGGCATATTTCAGGATGAATGCCGAGCGTTCTGGACAGTTTGAGCATACGTTAATTATTGTTGACGATGATGCGGAGGTGCATTACATTGAAGGCTGCTCAGCCCCCCAATACAATTCAAATTCATTGCACGCAGGCTGTGTTGAAGTCATTGTCGGCAAGCGCGCGCGCGCGCGATACTCTTCTGTTGAAAACTGGAGCAAGAATACATACAATCTCAACACGAAAAGAGCAGTTGTCGATGCTGACAGCACCATGGAATGGATCGGCGGAAATATGGGATCAGGAGTAACGATGCTTTACCCATGCACTATCTTGAAGGGTGACAGGAGCCGTGCAGACCATTTATCAATTGCGTACGCAGGCCACGGCCAGAACCAGGATACCGGAAGCAAAGTCTATCATTTCGGTAAAAACACGACATCTGTAGTCAAGGCAAAGAGCATCAGCAAGGATGGTGGCATTACAACATATAGGGGCCTGCTCAAGATTGGAAAAGGGGCCATAAACTCAAAATCCAATGTCCAATGCGACGCATTGATCCTTGATGCAGTATCAAAGTCTGACACAGTTCCCTTTATAGACATCAAGGAAGACAAGGTGTCAGTAGGCCATGAGGCTACTGTCGGCAAGATCAGCGATGAGCAAATCTTTTATTTGATGAGTCGCGGCATCAAGCAGGAGCAGGCCATGCAGATGATAGTCTGCGGCTTTATTGAGCCTATAATCAAGGAGCTTCCACTTGAATATGCAGTAGAACTCAATAGATTGATCCAGCTTGAGATGGAAGGCTCCGTCGGTTAAGTTCTGGTGTGGGGGCAGTAAAGATTATGCAGCTAAACGAAGAATATATCCATGCGTTCTCAAAGGCTCACAACGAGCCTGAGTGGATGCTGCGGAAAAGATTGGAGGCTTTCAAGCTATTTGAGCAGCTTGAGCTTCCTGAGCTACGGTATGGCTTGCATATCTTCAGCACATATGGGGACCTTGACCTTGGCAGGCTGGACCTTGGCAAGAGGCACAGCTTTGAACTCGTCAATGCAGAGCAAGGTATCATCGTGGAAGATTTCCACACCGCCCTTAAACAGCATCCCGAGCTCCTGCAGAAATATTTCATGACCAGCTGCATAAAGCCGGAAGAGAACAAGTTTACTGCACTGCACGCATCCTTCTGGCAGCGCGGCATCCTTATTTATGTTCCACCTGATCTTGAAATAAAGAAGCCGCTCCACATTAAGCTGAAAGCTGCAGGAGACATTATTGAGCATGTCCTTGTAATCTCAGAGTCTATGAGCAGGCTCGATATCATTGAAGAAATATCTGCTGGGCCTAGTGATAGGCTGCTGTTCCGCTCAGGCTTGACTGAGATATATGCAAAAGAATATTCACACGTGCAGTATGCGAGCATCCAGAATTATCCCGGTAATGTGTTCAATTTCACTATCAAGCGGGCAGCAGTTGATCGTGACGCAAGCGTTGATTGGCTTGACTGTGCATTTGGCTCTCACATAACCATATCAGATGCCACAAGTATGCTGAAAGGAAATGGCGCAAGGAGCAACAACTGGGCTGTATTTTATGGCGACAAGAAGCAGCATTATGACTTTTCCATGAAATCTGTTCATGAGGCCCCTGACACCACAAGCGACATGCTTGCCAAAGGCGTGCTTGGCGATAATGCAAAATCCATTTATCGCGGCACTATTAAGATTGAGCAGCAGGCGGCAAGAAGCAATGGCTACCAGAAGGAGGACACCTTGCTCATGAGCGACAAGGCAGAGGTTGATTCAATCCCGAAACTTGAGATTGATACCAATGATGTTAAATGCTCGCATGGGGCGGCAGTCGGGCAGATTGACGAGGATAAGCTGTTTTATATGATGAGCCGCGGCATACCTGAGCGTGAGGCGAAAAAGAAGATAATAGAAGGCTTTTTTGACCCAATGCTGAAGCGCATCCCTGCTGATGAGCTAAGAAATGAGCTGATGCGCATGCTCGAGAATAGGATGGAGTCATTATGAGCAAAACAAAGCTTGCATTAAAAACATTTGACGTTGAATCCATCAGGAAAGATTTCCCTATTTTGAAGCGCAGGATATTTGGCAAGCCGCTTGTTTACTTGGATAACTCTGCAACCGCACAAAAGCCGCAAGTGGTAATAGATGCTATGACTGATTACTATACTAATTACAATGCAAATGTCCACCGCGGCATTCATAAGCTGAGTGAGGAGGCAACTCACGCTTATGAGGAAGCGCATGAAAAGGTTGCAAAGTTCATCAACGGCAGCTTTGAAGAGATAATTTTTACTAAAGGCACAACTGAAAGTCTCAACCTGGTTGCATATTCTCTTGGAAAGGCATTAAAGCCAGGTGACGAGGTTGTCATAACAGAGATGGAGCACCATTCCAATATTGTTCCATGGCAGCAGGTGTGTAAAGAAAAGGGCGCTGCATTAAAATTTATTGGGATAGCCGAAGATGGCAAGCTGGACTGGAACAGCATCAATAGCCAGATAACCAAGAAGACAAAGATAGTATCCTTAACGCATGTTTCAAATGTCCTTGGCACAATTAATCCAATTAAAGAAATCGGAAAGGTTGCGCATGAGAATAATGCAATATTCATAGTAGATGCTGCGCAGAGCGTTCCCCGCATGAGGGTTGATGTAAAGGATCTGGATGCAGATTTCCTCGCCTTCTCAGGCCACAAGATGTACGGTCCCACAGGCATTGGCGTATTATACGGAAAGAAAAACATCCTCCAGGACATGAGCCCGTTCCTCTATGGAGGCGATATGATTAAAGAAGTCAAATTCCATGAGAGCAGGTGGAATGATCTGCCATGGAAATTTGAGGCAGGAACACCGAATATAGAGCAGGGTATCGGCTTGGGGGTTGCTATAGATTACATTAACTCTATTGGCATTGAAAACATTGAGGAGCACGAGCGCGAGCTCACTAAACATGCAATGAAGGTATTGGAGGAAGTTCCTCTTGTAACCATATATGGTCCTGATGCAGAATCAAGAAGCAGCGTTGTTGCGTTTAATTTTGACAATGTTCATGCGCATGACGTCGCAACCATCCTTGACAGGGAAGGCATCGCAGTCCGTGCAGGCCATCATTGCGCCATGCCGCTGATGAGCGTCCTTAACATTATAGCATCAGTCAGGGCAAGTTTTGCAATATACAATACCAAGGAAGAGATAGACAAGCTGGCTGCAAGTTTGGCAACTGTGAGGAAGGTGTTCAAGCTATGACGGAATTCAAACAACCGACAGTTGAGGAGGATGTTGCTGGCTTGGACATGATTTACAGGGAGCACATTCTTGACCATTACAAGAATCCAAGGAACCATGGGAATATTGAGCATCCAGATATTTCATTCCATGACAACAATCCATTATGCGGCGATGAGATCAAGATAGAGGTAAAGCTTGATGCACAGACGCATATCAGTGATGTAAAGTTTACTGGAAGGGGCTGTGCCATCTCGCAATGCGCCGCATCAATGCTCACAGAAGAGCTTAAAGACAAGACACTAGAAGAGGCCAAGAAAATAACAAATCAGGATATCATTGGCATGCTTGCCATCCCTATCAGCCCGGTACGGATGAAATGCGCAATATTATCCTTAAAAGTGCTTGAAGCAGGAATCTATGAATACGAGAATAAGCAGAAGCTGCAAAAGGTGCGGATAACAGATTCATAACAAGGGATATCATGAGCGATCTAATCATTAAGGATTTGCATGTAGAGGTAGACGGGATTGAGATACTTAAAGGCATAAGCCTGTCCATCAACAAGGGCGAGGTGAATGCAATTATGGGCCCAAACGGCTCAGGGAAGAGCACGCTGGCTTACACCTTGATGGGCCATCCGAAGTATATAGTAACAAAAGGCGAGATATGGCTGCATGGCCAGGATGTTTTGAAGATGAAGCCGGATGAGCGTGCCCGCAATGGGCTATTCCTAAGTTTCCAGTATCCTAGCGAGATTCCAGGAGTGAGCGTCAGCAACTTCATGAGGACTGCATTAAATGCAAAGCGCGAAAGCAGGGGCCTGAAGCAGGCTACAGTCCCTGAATTCCTCAAGCTGCTCAAGGACAAGATGGCTCAGCTAAAAATTGAGCAGAATTTTTCAATGCGCTACCTGAATGAGGGATTTTCAGGCGGCGAGAAGAAACGTATGGAGATATTGCAGCTTGCCATCCTGCATCCTGAAATCGCCATCCTTGACGAGACAGATTCAGGCTTGGATATTGACTCGTTGAAGACAGTAGCGGAAGGCATCAACACCCTGAGAGGTCCAGAAATGGGAGTAATGCTAATTACGCACTACCAACGCATATTAAAGTATATAAAACCAGACAGGGTCCACGTACTCATTGATGGAAAAATAGTAATATCAGGCGGTCATGAATTGGCTGAGCAGATTGAGAACAAAGGCTATGATTTCGTGAGGGAGCAGATAAGAGTATAGCACGATGCTGCAACTGTCCGCTATCGCAAACATACAGCTATGATAAGCGGACATATTAGGCGCGCCAGTTCGCGCCAGTATGCAAATTAAATAGTTCAGAGAAAATAGAATGAAACAAGTATACCTAGACAATGCAGCAACCACCATGACTGATCCTGTGGTAGTCAAAGCTATGCTTCCTTACCTGACAATAAGCTATGGCAACCCCAGTAGCCCGCATGAGCTCGGGAAAGAGGCGCAGGATGCTATAGAAAATGCACGGAAGATAATTGCTGCAAAGATCAACGCAAAACCAGAAGAAATAATCTTTACCGGAAGCGCGACAGAGGCGGATAATCTTGCCGTCAAAGGCATTGCCTATGCCAACAAAAGCAAAGGCAGGCATATAATCACCTCAAAGATTGAGCACAAGGCTATTCTTGAATCATGCAAGGCACTAGAAGCAGAAGGATTTTCCGTAACATATCTAGGTGTTAGCAGGGAAGGATTAGTTAATCCCCAAGATGTAAAGAAAGCTATCAGAAAAGATACCATTCTGGTCTCAATAATGCATGCAAACAATGAGATTGGAACTGTCCAGGATATTGCAGCAATAGGAAAGCTATGCAAGTCCGCAGGCATATATTTCCATACCGATGCTGCGCAAAGCTTCACCAAAATTCCTATTGATGTCAGGGCAATTAACATAGATGCCCTGACCTTATCAGCGCATAAGATACATGGCCCGAAGGGAATCGGTGCTTTATACATAAAGCAAGGCACGAAGACACATCCCATTATCCATGGCGGTTCGCAGGAATCTGCAATGAGGGCAGGCACTGAGCATGTTGCCAATATTGTCGGGTTTGCAGCTGCAGCCAATGCCTCAAGCCAGCAGGATATAAGGAAAATGGCCATGCTGAGGGATTATTTTACTAGGGAACTGCTCAGGCTTCCCAAAGTAACAATTAACGGCAGCAAAATTAGGAGGCTGTGCAACAATATCAATGCCGCTTTTCACGGCATAGACGCAGAGACCATGCTCAATCATCTTAACAGCCGCGGCATATTTGCATCATCAGGCAGCGCCTGCACTGCATCAGAATTAGAGCCAAGCCATGTATTGAAGGCTATTGGCCTGAGCGACGAGGCAGCTAACTCTTCAATCAGATTTTCACTCTCAAAATTTACTACAAAGCATGATATTGACTATGCCATTGCCTTAATCAGGGAGATTGTGAGCAGCCTGCGCTCAATAAATGCAGTCAATAAGATTTATATTAGCAAATAACCTACTCATGGCTATGGAACAAGCAACACTTAAAGTTACAAAAGAAATGACAGTCGGAGAGGTTATCCGCAAGTATCCTTCCACCATGGAAGTATTGCAGGGCTACGGCGTTCCTACCATTGGCTGCCATATTCCGTATGATGAAACTATAGAAGGCAGCCTTAAAGCCCAGGATTTCTCTGAAGCAAATATCCAGGAAGCTCTTGACAAGATGAACCAGAGTGTAGCTGAATGGCCAGAAACAGTTGAAGGCATTTTCCTTACAAAGAAAGCAGCAGATAAGATTGTGGAATTAGCATCAAAACAGAGCAAGCCAGGTTATGGCATCCGCATTAAGGTTGTCCCGGGCGGCTGCGCAGGTTTCAAGTACGGCTTTGCTTTTGAAAACCAGACTCGCGGCCCTGACGAGATTGTTGAGCAGCATGGAGTCAAGCTTTATCTAGATACAGAAAGCTTCAGCTTCATGAAAGGCGCCAAGATAGACTTCGTGGAAAGCATCCAGGGCGCAGGCTTCAAGGTCAGCAATCCTAATACTACTGGCAGTTGTGGGTGTGGGCAGAGTTTTAGTTAGTTTTGCACTCAAATACCAGGAATACCTTCTTCTTTCAATTTTCTTAATTCTTTATTCTCATGTGCATAAAGTTTGTTATATCTTTCTTCAGAAAAATCTGTTTGTGCTTCAGCAAATCTAAGATTATATCCTGAGAAAATCCGTTCAAAGATATACTTTACTCTTTCCATGTGGAAATCAGAAGATACTATTATTAGGTTTCTTGCATTATACTTGTCAATTATTGGTTTAGCTTTCAGTGCATCCTCAACAGTATCATGACTCTCTGCTATCTCTAAAATATATTCTTCAGGAATGCCTTGTTTTATTAGAAATCTGACAGCATATGTGGCATGCGGTTTATCTGTCCTATTAAAATGGTCTCCGAATCCACCAGTGCACAGTATTCTAAAATCAGGATTAGACCTATATTCCTGAATAGCCTTCGCAATTCTGCCTGTTGAAATATCTGAAAGGTTCCCTTCATCATCATTTGGCGAGCCTAAGATTACTATTATTCCTTCCATCTTAAACAGGTTTTAGTAATAAGTTATTAAGGTTATCCTCCTTTACAGTGTACTCTCTTTAACAATAGTTAATCCAAAACCCTTAAATACAGTATTGCAGTTCATTCTCATATGAACATAGCATTCTTTGAAGTAGAAGAATGGGAAAAGCCTATTATCCAGAAGGCTTTGAAAGGCCATACAGTTTCATTTTTCTCAGCTCCTTTGACAAAGAGCAATGCTGCAAAAATCAAGAATTATGACATTCTATCAGTCTTCATCTATTCAAAAGTAAATAAAGACATCATTGCACAGCTCCCAAAACTGAGATTCATTGCTACCCGCTCGACAGGCTTTGACCATATTGATATGGATACATGCAAGGCAAAAGGCATAAAGGTGGCAAATGTGCCTACTTATGGCGAGAATACAGTTGCCGAGCACACTTTCGCCTTAATACTTTCCTTGACAAGAAAGATCCACAAAAGTTATGAGCGCACTATAAGGGGAGACTTCACTTTGGAAGGGTTGCGCGGCTTTGATTTAAAGGGAAAAACAATAGGAGTTATCGGCACAGGCAACATCGGCAGGCACGTCATCAGGATAGCAAATGGATTTGAGATGAATACCCTGGCTTATGATGTCAGGCAAGATGCAAAATTTGCAAGACAGATGGGCTTCAAGTATGTTCCCCTGGCTAACCTGCTTGCAAACTCAGACATAATCACCCTTCATGTCCCATACCTTAAAGCAACTCACCACCTGATAAACAGGGATAATATCAATAAAATAAAGAAAGGCTCTATTCTGATAAACACGGCGAGAGGCGGTCTGGTGGAAACAGAAGCTTTAGTCATTGCATTAGACAAAGGCATCCTAGCGGGAGCAGGCCTTGATGTCCTGGAAGAGGAATTCTTCATCAAGGAAGAGACTCAGCTATTGTCAAAGCAGTTCCCTGAGACCTGCGATTTAAAGACCCTGCTGCAGAACCATATCCTGCTGAAGCGCGATAATGTATTGATAACCCCTCATAACGCCTTCAACAGCAATGAGGCCCTTCTCCGCATCCTTGAGACAACCCTGGACAACATTGCTGCTTTTTCTAAAAAGAAGCCAATTAATATTGTTGCAAATTAGTCAATTAGCACAAGCCTTAAAAAGCCTAGAAAAATCTAATTTTGTTATGGATTTAGAGGATATGGCAAAAGGAGCAAAAGGTACTATCCTGGTTGTAGACGATGAACCTGAAGTTAGAGGAGTGACACGAGGTTATATCCAGGCCTTTGGATACCATGTAATTGAAGCAGCCAGCGGCATAGAAGCTCTTGAAGCGTATAAATCTGGAGATTTTGGCCTGATAGTATCGGATGTTATCATGCCTGGCATGTCTAGAATTGCTATGTTTCAGCAATTGAAAATAGAGTATCCAAATGCAAAGATTATTTTCTTTAGTGGCGACCCCAAAAACGAAAAGGCAAATATTGATGCTCTCGTCAGCACCGGAGATGCTATCTTCTTAGAGAAACCTATTGATCTGCCCAAATTGCCAGATGCAATTGAAGCCATGTACCAAAGATAACAACCTTTAAATAATCTCATTCTATCTCAGACAATATGAGAATGTGGGCATGCAGGGAGTGCGGCTTTAACTATGAGGAGCATTACGGCCTCCCAAAGCGGAATATTAAGCCGGAAACAAGGTTTGAGGACCTTCCTGCAGACTTCACTTGTGACGTCTGCGGTGCCAAGAAAGAGAACTTTGAATGTGTGATAGACGGCTAGGAAATGGAAAAACAATCAAGGCACAGTAATGATAGGAAAATAGAAGCCCGATACAAGGACAAGAACCCGTTAGATGAGGTATTAGACCAGCTCCATGAATATGAAAAGGATACTCCGCCAAGGAAAGAGACAGACAGATGCTGTCCAGGCGAAAAGGATTAGTGCAATCATACGGATTCTTTCAAGGGAATACAGGAGATATGAGGAACCGTCAGTCACCAAAGTAAGCAGGACTGAAGATCCCTTTAAAGTTCTTATATCATGCCTAATCAGCCTAAGGACTAAGGATGAGGTCACATATCCTGCTTCTCAGCGGCTGTTTACGCTTGCGGTTACCCCTAAAGCAATGATGAAGCTCTCCACAAGGCAGATTGAGAAAGCCATCTATCCTGCGGGTTTCTACATAACCAAGGCAAAGCGCATCAAGGATATAGCGCGCATTATTCATGAAAAGTATAAAGATAAGGTTCCGGATACTATTGAGGAGCTGCTAAAGTTGCATGGTGTTGGGCGCAAGACGGCAAATATCGTTGTAACTTTAGCGTATAACAAGAATGGTATTGCAGTAGACACTCATGTCCATCGATTATCAAACAGATTGGGCTTGATAAAAACGAAGAACCCTCACAAGACTGAATTCGCCCTACTGAAGATCCTACCAGAAAAATACTGGATTATCTATAACGATTTGCTGGTAAGCCACGGCCAGAACACCTGCAGGCCAATCTCGCCTTTCTGCAGCAGATGCAAGATTTCAGAATTTTGTGATAAAATAAATGTAATAAGTAGCCGCTAACTGAGTGATCCAACAAATTGGCTGTATCCCTCTGGACGAACAGTTTTATGTAGAAGTTCCGTTAAATCACTTCCAGAAAGCCCCCTTTGTCCATTAGGTTTGTAATCCTGTTCAATGTTAGCCAATGAACTTCTTGGTAAGTCTGACCCTAACTCCGAAAGAAAAGCTTCTCTCCCTCCCATGTATCGGATACGTTCCGGGATAGTAAGACATCCAATGATAATTTCTTCCATAAGCTGTGTTTTTCTTAATCAATTAATAAATCTTTTGCCAACCTTTTTAAATAGGTTAAAGTTAGCAGGTAATATGCCACTCATTGCAAAGTGCCATAATCCGCTTCTTGAACTATACGAGCATAAAAAGCACCAAATAAGGCGCCGCCTCAAGGATTTCCAGACGTTCTACAGTAAGCCGGTAGTCTGGGAATACAGGAATAAAGTAATGCGCCTTGTTCCAAGCGCAAAGACAGATGATGAGCGCCTGTTTGAAGAGCTCTCATTCTGCATCCTTACAGCTAATGGCACTGCAGAGACTGGCATGAACGCTGTCATGCGGATCAGGGATATCCTGCAGGATGGCTCAGCATCTGAAATCCAGAAGCAGCTTATCGGCTGCTGCAGGTTCCACAACCGCGCATCATATATTGTTCAGAACCGGGAATTCCTAAAAAAGCAGTATAATTTCAAGCTGAGAGAATTGCTTGAATCCTTTTCTGACAACCAATCATTGCGCAGTTTCTTAGTCACAAATATCAAAGGATTCGGCTACAAGGAAAGCTCACATTTCCTGAGAAACGTAGGTTTCAAAGGCTACGGCATCATTGACAAGCATATTCTTAACTCATTAAAAGAATTTAATGTAATTGCTCAGGACTTCAAGGTTACAAACCCAAAAGGGTACCTTGAAGCAGAGCAGAAGCTGATTGAATTCAGCCAGGAAATTGGCATTGGCATAGACGAGCTTGATTTACTGTTATGGAGCAGGAAAACTGGGCAGATACTGAAATAGAGCTCAAAAAGACACGTTCACAACCTAAGGAACCCTGTTCCTAGAGCTGTGAAAAATTAGTTTTTCACAACCTTTAAAAAGCTTCAGGATTAACTATCGTTAACATGGTTGTCAAGATTACTCACGAGCAGAATATCTGCATAGGCTGCGGCGCATGCGCAGCTATTACACCTGAACATTGGGTCATGGTGGACACAGAGACCGGAGAGTTCAAGGCCCATTTGGAGAATTCTAACAAGGATACCGCCACTAACATAGAAACAAAGACCGTTGATGACTCCCAGTTCCAGGGCAACAAGGATGCAGAAGAGTCATGCCCTGTCAATTGCATCCATGTGGTTAAGGAATAGACAAGCATAACTTCTACTAGTATCTCTCAGTCTTAATGCCTTCCTATTAGATCGGCAGTCCCTGCCCCGAGTGAAGCCAGAACAGATGTCACTGCCAACTGCTTATACAACCCAACTGGATCATTAAGGTTAATCTGGTTGAACAGGAAGAATATCAGCAGTACAACAAGGAGCGAGGTTCCAAACATGATGGTTGCACGGGTTGGCAAAATCCCAAGCATCCTTTTCTCGCGTATCTCCCGGTATCCTGTCTCGTACATTAAAATTACGATAAGAAGATAGGAGAAGACAATGATTATTGTGGCTTTCGTAATTGATATCTCCTTGGCAATCTCCTTGCTATAGACGAATGCGAAATGAGCCACAACCCCGATGAAAGCGCCGACAATCCCTTTATTAACATCCTTGAAGCTGAATTTCCGCAAGGGCTTTTCTGTAACTTCATGCTTGATCTGCTCCTCTATCCTTTCAATCTTCTCGTTTTGATTCTCTATCTTCCGCTCTTCAAGCTCTATCTCAGATTCTTTCCTGCCCAATGCAGCTTCTTGTTTCTCAACTTCCTTTAATTCAGCCTCAACCTTCTTCTCCTCAGAGAGCAGCTTCCTTTCACTTGCATTCCTGGAACGCTGTTTTGCTCCTCTTTTCCTCGCCATGATGAGAATACGCGCAGATAATCTATTTAAAGGTTTGCAGATGGTGCTAGCCCTTGACATTACCGAGGGGGAGTAGGGAAGTCACCGGCTTGGAAATCCCTGCCTTCTCAATAGATTTTACAACCTCATGTATATCCTTGTAGGCAGCACCTGCCTCTTCAGCCAACCCAGACATGCTCATTGACTTAACGTAAATTCCGCGAGCCTCCATCTCCCTCTGCAGCTTGTCACCCCTGAACTCTCCTTTTGCCCGTGTTCGCGACATAGTCCTTCCAGATCCATGCGCCGTGCTTCCAAATGTTTCCTTCATTGCACCTTCAGTCCCAACTAGAAGATAGCTTCCAGTCTCCATGCTTCCACCAAGGATGACAGGCTGCCCTGTTTTCTTATATTTGTCAATAAGCTCAGGATGATTAGGGCCGAAGCTCCTTGTGCTCCCTTTCCTGTGCACCACTAGTTTCTTGCGCTCGCCATCTATAGAATGCTCCTCAACCTTGGCCATGTTATGCGCAACATCATACACCATGTGCATGTCAAGCTTCTCCGCACTTGTCTTGAACACTTTCTCAAATCCTTCTCTAATCCTGTGCAAAATCACTTGCCTATTCGCAAATGCCATGTTTGCAGCGCAAGCCATTGCTTTGTAGTAATCCTGCCCTTCTTTGCTGTTAAAGGGAGCACAAGCTAATTCTCTATCATTGACAGCAATCCCATACTTCTTCATGGCATCGTCAAAAACCCGTAAATAATCAGTAGCAATCTGATGCCCAAATCCCCTGCTCCCGCAATGCACCATGACCACAATCTGCCCTTTCTCAGTAATGCCCATTGCTTTTGCAATAGCTTCATCATGTATCTCATCAGCATACTGAATCTCTAAGTAATGGTTGCCAGATCCAAGAGTCCCAAGCTGGCTAATGCCTCGCTTTCTGGCTTGCTCAGAGACTTTTTCATGCTCAGCCTGTTTTATCCTGCCATCTTCTTCTGTCCGTTCAATATCTTCCTCCCAGCCGTAGCCCTGCTTGATGCACCACTGCGTACCCTCCTGCATCACGTCATTAAACTGAGAATTATTCACCTTTACAAACCCTTTTCCGCCTACACCGGCTGGAACTGTCTGGAATAGAGTGTCAACTAGCTCACGTATCCTCGGCTTTACCTCCTTGAGTGTCAGGTTTGTCGTAACCAGGCGCATCCCGCAATTGATCATTCGTCATGAATCAGCTAAGATTCACGAAATCGAATCCGATGCCACCTGGACTTATCACACCTGACTCCATATCAAATGCAGCAACGCCGCCTATTGGAAATCCATCAAGGGCTGAATAAGAGTGTTCTTACTCAGAATCCCCAATGCCCGTCTGGCATACAGAAGGCATAGTTTTGGATTCCCGGCATGCACGCAACATTTGTTACTTGCTCAAACACACCAGCGTCCATTGCCTGCAAAAGTTTCTCTGTGGCAATGATTCGTGCTGGAACTCTCATACCCTTCTTAAAGGATACAGGAATTTCCCACACAGCCTCGCTGACGCGCTTGATCTCAGGAGGAGGTCCTAATGTTGTTTCTTTCATTTAAGTTATTTCCTCCATTTTGTGCAAGAATCCATAGTCTTTTATAAAGGTAGCGCAAACTATAAATCCAAATTATTAGAATATCTCCACAAGAATTCAATATATGCAGTCCTCAGTTCAGTTCCGCTTAATATTTTTAGTCTAGTAATATCACCATGCATGGTCCAGGTATAATATCTAAAAATTGTTTTTTGAATTGCATCAGCGGCCTCCTTACCAATTTCCCTTCTAATACTAGCTACAGCTAATTTAATTTCTAAAGAATCTTTAATTCCTTGTCTCTCAGGTTCTAGTGTTGTAGCCATCTTCAAATATCAATCACGACAGTCGCCATCCACCCTTTATCTGTTTGCTTTACCTCAAACATGTGCATTGTAACTGCTTTGACATCATTCCTCAGCTCCATGTCCTTATAATCTATCGTGCTCCCCCATGCAGTTGCATCAAGCTGGTATTCCCCATCTCTTTTAATCTTTACCTCAAACTTAGAGAACAGCAGGCTTTCCGCATCTTTCAGGTATATCAGCTCTGCAAGCCAGTCAAACAGCAGCCTGTCGATGTGTGTATTGGACAGCTTTATCTCCTTTTTAATCTTCAGCTTGACATCATTTGGGTTGGCAGAGGCTTCCAGCAATGCCATTCCAGCTTCTGCAAACAAATCCTCTAAAGTAGCAGCTGTCACCTCAAACGCAATATCAGCGATCGCAACATCAGGGAGGAATCTGAATGCCATTTACCTGCCCCGCAGCCTTCTGATTTGCTTTTCAGCCGCACGAAACACTTCATCTACTGTAATCTTGTCGAGCACATTCTCTTTAGGCTTCTCATGCACGCCCTCGTATATCCTGATGGTAGGCCCTTCGCCCTTGTATAGTGCTATATTAAATTTTCCGTAAGGGCCAAAAATCACAGGCGTCTCCGGCCCGAACAGTCCGATAGTCTTGATGCCCTGTGCTGCCGCAATGTGCATCGGCCCGGTATCATTTGATATGAACACATGGCAGCTGTCAATAAGCGCAATTGACTGCGATAATGTTATGCCTGCGGCATTCAGTGAACCGTGCTGCATTAGCCCCTGCACTTCCTGTATCAATGTCTGCTCATCGGGAGCGCCAACAAACACCACATGCGCCTTGTGTTTCCCGGCCAATCTATCAGCAAGCTCTGCAAATTTCTCCTTAGGCCATCTCCGTTCCACTATTGTGCCCCCTGAACCAGGGCATATGCCGATGACAAGCTGCTTTCGCTCGTTGATGCCATGCTGTTTAAGGAGCCGCTGCACAAATTTCTTATCATTAGCAGCTGTCTCAATCTTTTCCAGTTTCTCTATTGGATAGTATGCCCCTGCCAGCCGCGCCAGCTCCATGTTGTTCAGCACTGCATGCTGTTCTGGATTGAAAGGGATCTTATCAGAGTATAATACTGACCTGAATTTGTTTGAGAACCCTGCAACCCTGCCTGAGGCTAAAAAGGCTATGATAGCAGATATGTTAAGCCAGTGTTCCATATCAATAACAAGGTCATACTTTCCCCGCACGCGCCGCATTACCTTCAGCAATGAAAATACATTCATGTCAATCAATATAAGTTGGTTCACATGCTTATTTTTGTAGAACAGCGCAGCATTTTTAGTTGGTGTAAGCACATCCAGCCTTGCTTTAGGGTATTTTCTCTTGAGTGCCTTGAGCACCGGTAGCGTATTGACAACACTCCCAATGCCCCAGAAGCATATTGCAAGGATTCGCTCCACCTTTTCAGGTTTCCTCCTGAAAGGCCTGGCTAGTGCAAGCGCAGCACACGTAGGTATGCCTAATGCCTTGTCCAGCAACTTAACAGTTGAAGCCTGCATACCGTGCAAAAATGAGAGAACTCTATTTAAATATTATGACTATTTCTTCTTGCCATCAAGCGCTACCTGCCTCACTATATCCTCCATCTTTTTCTGCAGCCTCCTGACTATTGTGTAGGTATAAAAAACAGCCCCTATCAAGAACAGGAATCCAGAGATGATGAAGAAGTCAAGCGGCCTGCTCAGGTTCAGGATGTCCTTCACCAACACATCCAGTGAATTGGGAAACAGAGCTACAAACATCAATGCCAGCCAGAACACTATCCAGAATATCTGCTCCTTTATGGTAAACTGCCTTCGCTTGTAGTTCAGGAACGTAAGGTAGATCATGAAAACGCCGAACAGCAGCCCAAGGATTTGTATTCCAGCCAGTGCCATCAGTTATACACCATTCCCGTTAGAGCCTGAAGCCCTTAATTTCCACAGCAGCATGTTGAACACGATCTTGATGCCATCCAGCACCGTAGTCCCTTTATACTTGTCCGAGTAGATTGTCTTGATGCCAACTTCAGCATACTTCAGATTGTGCTTCCCGGCATTGGCAATCATCTCTGACTCAACGCCGTAATCTAGGGATTTCCATCGTATTTTCTTGTAAGCAGCTGCAGTAAATGCGCGGTATCCGCATTGAGTATCCCTTAACTTTAGTCCGTACAGGACAGAAGCTGCTGCGCTTATAAAAATGTTACCAAATTTCAATATGAGCGGCATATCCGCACTAAATCTCCTGTAGCCGAACACTATATCCGCATTCCTCAGTTCATCCAGAAATCGCGGGATATCTTTTGGATCATGCTGCCCATCCGCATCAATTGCAATGATGCAGGAAGCTCCCTGCTGAACAGCAAAATCGCATCCGGTCTTGAGCGCAGCCCCTTTCCCCAGGTTCACGATATGCCGCAGCGCATGCACCCCTGCCCTCTTCGCGACACCATAAGTGCTGTCTGAGCTGCCGTCGTCAACAACCGCAATGTTTGTTGCATACCTCTTTACGCCTGCAATTACTTTTGCAAGGTGGTTTGCTTCATTGTACGCTGGTATTACAACCCATATATCACGTGCTGCTTTCATGCTGAAAAAATACTTATCTGATATAGCTTATTTAGCTTTATCTTATAGCCTCAACCCTTACCTTAAAGATTAATGTCTTTCCTGCAAGCGGATGATTGCCTGTATAGCCTTTCTCTGGCGGCACGGTTATGATCTTCTCTTCCCCTATCTTCATGCCTATGACCCCTTCATCAAACCCGGGAATGACCTCCTTGTTTCCTGCTACAAAAGAAAATGGCTGTGTCTGCACCGCATCAAAGCTGGTTTGGGAAGAGATATTAACCCCTCTCCAATTTGCAATTGAAGAATCAATCACCGTGCCGTTCTCAGTCAGTATATAATTTACTGTTGCTGTATCGCCCTGCTGCACCGCAGTTTTTTCCCTGAACCGCTCGGCTCTGTTAGCCTCTCCCCCATTCCATTCCACGCGCCACACTGAAATCTTGCCGCTGAGCGGCCCTGACGCGCTATAGAACGGCCGGTAATGCCTCAGCCCTTCGCCGTCAAAGTAAAACATGCGGTTGAACATTGATGCCGCATGCTCTGGCGTGCTCCACACATTCGCGTATGAATTACCGTCTTTGATGAGAGATACAGAAACGCCAAGTGTCCCGTTTAGCATTTTGTGGTGGAATCCGTTTTTATCAGCATAGGCAATGCTATTTGGTTTCTGCTTTCCCGGCACATTCATAAGGTATGCATCATAATCAGTGAGGTTGACCACGAATTGCACAGGTTGGTTCTGGATGTTATTGGCACACGTTGCCATTGTCCTGGAAATTGAGCAGCTGCCAACTCCTGACACATATCCAGGGCGCGGAGCCACCCATAAATCACCTTGCCTGGGGTCATTGACTGAAATAGCTTCAAAGTATGTCTGCTCTGCCCTGCTCCTGCTATAATTGAACCTCTCCGTCATATAGGCAATTGCCTCTTCCTTAGGCATATTCCTCACATTGAAATATATGTCTGCCCGCTCAAAGTTCCAGCTGCCGAAATGTCCCCATACCCCCGACTTTCCGATCATGTCTTCTGAAGCGATCATGAACGCCTGCGGCGGCTCGCAATGTGTATAGCGCAGCGCATGCTCAGCCTCAGCGCTCGTGTACCCTTCTTTGGTAAGCTCCATTTTTGCCTCATCTTTATCAAGCTTGAAGATGCTGTACAAGGCCTTGACAGATTTATGTGTCCTAGCCTGCTGGTCGCCGTCGGAATAATTGTATAATGTCTCAAATGCGCGTGAGCTGCCGCAATCAAGCATCCTTAGGATTCCAATTGAAATATCCTCATCATCAGTAAGCAAAGTCTTGCCTATCCAGTGTGCGGGCTGCAGCTCTTGCGTAGTCCCGTCAAATGTGACAGGCCTGTCTGCAATATACTTGAAATGGTGCCCGAAATCCCACCACGAGCTTATGATTGCGTTTTCAGTTGAATTGTTTTTTATGGCATTGAGCGAATTCCACCATGCGTCATTGATGATTGGCAGGTCAGAGCCTGCGGCCGCGTATGCGTATTGTGTAGGTCCTATCAGGAACAGGCTGAATGCAGTGATAAAGACCAGTGCAACGATCCACCGCGCAATCTTTAGCTCCCGTGATAAGATTGCAGTCAGATATATGTATGCCATTCCGAATGCGACTCCAAACGCAACGCTGAATGCAGGCGCCAGCAGCAGGGTAAACCTTATGCCCTTAAAGCTCGCATATATGCTGGCAAGATACCAAATGGCGAGCAGCAGAGCGTATCTGATGTCCGGCTTTCCGTTTTTGTCTTTCTTGAGTATTGTTAATGCAATACCGAGCAGGCTTATATAGAAAAGTGTCCTGCCGCCCATCTGGCTGATGATTTGGTTAAGGTTGCCTTCATTCAGCTCAGCCACTGTTGTAAAGACATTGGGCCATAAATCACTTCTTACAGGATCTTTCAGCGTTACAATATTGAGCGGTGATAGCGGGGCCATCACAAAAGATTTTAGATTATCTCCAAAAGAAGCTTGTGAAAATAGCGTTACAAAGAAGCCTGCTGCAGCGATGTACACAACAAGCACGAAAACCATGTGTGCCATGACCTTGTTTTCCCTGAAGAAAGCGATAATCCCTTTTTTGAAATCCCTGAAGTGTATTGCCGAATAATATACAATGAATATTCCTGAAGCTCCCAGGATGAAATCAAAGATATACCACCAGCCAAGCCATGTCCGTGCAAAGATTCCGGTAAAAAAACCCGCAAGGCTTCCGTAAACGATCCGCCTTGCCCTAGAATTTGCTTCAAATGCTTCTATGAACAGCCATGTCACCATTAAAGCAAAGAACACGATCCAGCCGTCTGTATCCGCATGCCCCCAGAATGTCCTTCCCAGGAATCCTGCATTCACCGCAAGCGCGAATGCTGCAAAGAATCCGCCGACATTCCCGGCAATCCTCTTGCCTATGAAAAATGCCGGTATGATGGAAATGGCTGAGATGATCACTGGCATCAGCGCGCTGCTTTCCTCAAGCCGTATGTCCATGAACAGGTCAAGGATCCTGAACTGCCATGCCAGGTAGTAGTTATGGAACGATGTGTCTGCAAACCTGCCTATTGGAGCTAGCTGGTGGTTGTCCCATTCCTGCCCGTTAAGGACAACATCGCCGACATGCCCTTTTGTCAGGTAGTTGCGCGCATACCGCATCCAGAAGTACGGGTCTATGTCCGGGATATAATTCCTGCCCTGCTCATCCTGGAAAAAGGATTTTATGTATGCAGCATTCTGCTCTATTTGCTGCTGTATGTCCATTCCCTGCCCGGCATATTGCCCGGTCTTGAAGACATATGTCTTCTGCCCGAAAGCCTTGTTCATCTCTGCACTGACAAGAGCCTGCCTGTTCTGGGCAGGAAGGTTTGGGTATTGCTGGCTTATTGCATTTTCAATATCCCTCTGGATCAGGCTATAGATATTGTTTTGTGCCGACGCATCCAGCTGCGAAAGGTCCTGCGCGTGCATCCTCACCACAACGCTTGTGATTAATGGGATTAGGATTAAAAGCAGGAGCAGCATCCATGACTTATGCTTCCCAAATAATCCTGCCATACTGGAAAAATCAAGTGTTACTTCATCTTCTTTCTCTTTGACGTGCTTGTCCTTGTCCTGCTTCTCGTCATCTTTGCGCCTGAATATGTTTTTGATGCCTGAAAGATCAAGCTCTATGGAATCTTCTTTCTCTTCTTCATTCTCTTTGCTGCGTTTCTCTGCATGCTTATCCGCCCTAGCCTCATGCTGCCCGCTGCCTTTCTCTTTGCCCTTTTGCCTGTTGAACCATTTCTTGATTCCAGAGAAATCTATGCTTATATCGTCATCAGGTTTATCACTCATGCATTAACCCCCAAAGTACTCTGAATGCCAAAAACGAGCTTGTATTAAAAGCTTTTGGAGAACGCTAGCTTTTCTGGTGCAGCTCATCAAGGAGCTGGCTCACTGAGCGGTTGGTGTGTATATTGAATATAGCCTCTGCAAATATGTGTGCCACTGACAATTGGGTAAACCATTTGTGCTGCCCCAGGAATTTGTCATTATGCAGTATTGTATCAGTCCCTATCACCGCAACTCCGAGCTTAGTCAGCCTTTCAGGAGCAGGCTCGCTGAATAGGGGATGGCTGCAGTATATTGAAATCTCCTTTGCCCCGCTTTTCCTGAGGGCAGCTACTGCTTCCTGCACGGTGCCGCCGCTGTCTACAATATCGTCAAGTATGATGACATCCTTTCCTGCCACATCTCCGACAAGCCCTATGATCTCTGCCTCTCCCTGTTGCGGCCTGTGTTTGTTGATGATAGCCAGGGTTGCTCCCAGCATATCAGCAAACCTCTTTGCCCTTTCCACACCGCCCGCATCCGGAGATACAACGACTAGCCCATTACGCTTATGATGTGCAGCAGCATGCTGGCCAAGCACTGGAAGCGCCGTCAAGTTATCAACAGGAATATCGTAAAATCCCTGTATCTGGCCGGAATGCAGGTCCATGGTCAATATTCTGTCTGCGCCGCTTGCCTGCAGCAGTTTCGCAACCTGCTTCGCGCTGATTCCCTCCCTTCCTTTTGTCTTGCGATCTTGCCTTGCGTAGGCATGGTACGCGATTACATTAGTTATTCTGAATGCAGATGAAAGCCTGATTACGCCGTTCAGAAGCAGCAATTCCATTAGATTCTCGTTCACGCTCTGCTCTCCCGGCGATTGCAGTGACTGGAACACGAATACATCCCCCCCCCTGACATTTTCATCAAGCCGCTGGTAGAGCTCGCCATCCCTGAATGTCTTTGTGGTTATGCTGCCCATCTTGATCGCAGAATTTTTGACCAGCTTCTTATGCTTCTCAAAGACAGTGGCTAGCTCCTTCACAGCCCGCTCGGCGAACTGGCTGCTTGCCCTGCATGAGAATATGCACAGTTCATGCTCCATATACTGTGAAAATCAGGGAAGTATATATATTGTTTTCGTCCAGCTTAGCATCAAAAATAAAAATAAATCATAAAAAATCATAAAAATAACTCGGTAACTTGTTAAACTAAATGAGCAGAACCAGCTCAGCAAAGCTGAGCTGACTATATATGGTCCGCGAACCGCAAGGCCACAGCTGGAATCGCGGACTCTTGGCACAGTGTGGGTTTCCCAACGCAAATCCGCATTGTAGTATAAATCATTAAATCAAGATAAGAATTATAATCAGAACTCAAAAAGTTTCTGCTTCTGGACAAATGCGCTCGGACTTCCGCCGCCGTGCCAGCTCAGCCTCGGCCTGGTCCGCATAGGATATAGCCGCTCATTGGTGTCATCAAAGATGATGGCGGCGCCATCAACGCGCGGCAGATAGTTCAATTGCTTGTCCAGTCCTTCCTTCATGTAGCTCTGCATGAGCATGCCCAATGCCACAACATCAATATTTGCCGTAACCCTGTGCGCAATCACGATATCTGCCTGCGTCAATACATCTGTATGTATCTTTCCTGGCTGCTGTGTTGCCAGTACCAGTGAGATGCCCGGCTGCCTGCCTTCCCGCAGTATGGTTATGAGCGCATCCGTTGCAGACGTCTTGCCTTTGTTAGGCAGGAATTCATGCGCCTCATCCACAATGAGCCATACGAGCGGCTTCTCAAGCGTCTGTTCCTGGTTGCCGACATAGCTTGTCTTCCGCTTGATTGCCTCGTATTCCTCGGCTTTCCGCGATACCATGCGCTCAACAAACAGCTTTTTTGCCACTAGGCCTATAACAAGCGCCCTTATCCCCTCGGTCCCGGGCGTAAATACATAGCAGCTCACGTCAAGGATAGTGACTTGCCCTGGAGCCGCAAGCTCGTCTATTGTAGTTCCTTTCTCGCTGAACAGACCCCACGTTTTTGCGCTCATGAGCTTGTTCACTGCCGCATCCTTCACCGGCTGCTCAAAGCTTGTCTCAAGATTAATTGTCTGCACTATATCCTGGATTGAATACTGTTTCTTTGCGTCCTGCAATGTTGTAATTGCCCTTTCCAGTAATGCCCCGAGCGGCTCAGTCAGTGAAATGCCAAATGTAAGTGCCCAATCTGCCGCGCTCAGCTCGCTCGGCTTTATTGAGAACGGAC
>JACPIF010000007.1 GCA_016188215.1 Candidatus Woesearchaeota archaeon | reverse complement strand
GATGGAATAATAGATGAGAATAATGTGTGCTCAACGCCTACACCTCCATCACAAAACACGACCTGCTATTCAAGCGTGCAGAATATCCCTGCAACATGCTCAAGCGGATCTGTCACGCAGGACATATGGAATGGCTGCAGAAGCATAACATGCTCAAGCGGAGGCAATAGCAACAAAATCCTCGCATGCAACAAGCCGGACGGAAGCAGCCCGCAATATTTTGAGATGTATAAGCAACTGCAGTCAGGCGCGCCTCCGGCAGTCTGTATTGGAAGCACATGCCTGCAAACAAGCGGATATGAGAGAGGCGGCAATTTCCCGATATGCACAGGCTCTAACAGCACTCCACCACCTTCATGTACTCCATCAACTGAAACTTGTGACGGGAAGGATAACGATTGCGATGGAATAATAGATGAGAATAAAGGATAACGATTGCGATGGAATAATAGATGAGAATAATGTGTGCTCAACGCCTACACCTCCATCACAAAACACGACCTGCTATTCAAGCGTGCAGAATATCCCTGCAACATGCGCCGGCGGCTCAATAACATCAGATAGCTATAATGGCTGCAGGACTATAATCTGCGCAAACGGGGTAGATAACATGAAGATTTTTTCCTGCGACAAGCCAGATGGAAGCATTCCGCAGTATTTTGAGATGTATCTCAAGAATAAGGCAGGAAGCTTAGTCTCAGACATATGCATAGGCAGCACGTGCCTAAAAGGGAAAGGATATGAAAAAAGCGGGAATTATCCGATATGCACAGGCTCTGGTGGGACTGGAGGTACAGCTAATCTGCCTCCAAATGCTCCGACATGGCTTGAGCCGAGTGCAGGCAAAAGCGATGTGGATGTAACAGATTTCCACATCCATGTATTTCCAATGACTGATGCGGAGAATGACACTCATGTTGCCACAGATTTTGAGATGTGGGACGATGCTGTAAATGAGCGCGTATGGAGTTCACTATACAATACGCAGATCCTGACTCATATACATAACGCAGATGGAATGTTCGAAGGAAATCTTGCGGGACAGAACATGCTTAAGTTCAATCAGCTATACAGGCTGCGCGCCAGGTTCTATGAGAAAGCTCCTGCAAATAATGTAAGCGCATGGAGCGAATGGCGCTTTTTCAGGACAAGAAGCCAATTCACAAATACTTCAACGTCCTCTTCCCTTGTCCCGACACCGTCAGGATGGGCAGTAAGGAATGGTTATGGTGTCCAATTGGTTGCTCAGGGTGTCAGCGTGCCTGTAAACCTTGCAATTGCACCTGAACTTTACAATCATCTTCCTTCCGGACAGCAGCCGCTGCTTTACTTTACCCAACTGTATGGCCAGGTGGGCATGATCAGAAAGGATGGAAGCTATGTCCAGTTTGCAAACAATTTGTTGAATTACCAAAGCTTTGGCAGCCTTCCCGGTTCAGGGGAAACTGGAGTGGATGGAATCTATGTTGATCCTACAACAGGCGACTTGTTTGTCAGCTTAGTCTATAATGACAACAGTGCTCCCAGCGGATATTATGGAAAAGTCGTGAGATTTTTCACTAATGGCAATGGTGACGGTTATACTGGCACCGCTACGATCCTTTCTGGGATACCAGTCTCGCCTTCGCACCATGTGCATCAGATAACCAGGGGTCCGGACGGCAAGCTCTACATGAGCGTGGGAGACGCAGATGATCCCTTTAATGCAAAAAATCCGGGAGTTATGTCCGGAAAAATATTGAGATTCAATGATGACGGCTCAAATCCTGGCGGGAATCCATGGGGTACTTTAGCCTGGGCTGCTGGTTTTAGAAATGCATTTGGAACAGCCTGGAGGCCTGGCACTAATGAACTGTTTGCAACAAATAACGGTCCTGACTCTGATGATGGTGTATATCGCGTAACAGCTGGCAATACATTTGGCTGGTGCTGCGACACAGCTGCAGGAACCTGGCACTTATGGCCACAGACAACTGCTCCCGTTGCTGCTGCATTCGATTCTGGCTCTTCAGGATTCCCAGGCGATAGCACAGGTTCATTATATGTTGGCCTTTCTGGCTCAACTTATAGCAAAGGTCCGCAACCTATTGCAAAAAGAATTGTACAGTTCAGGCTAAACCTAGATGGCAGCAAGCAAAGCGTGTCTGATTTCCTCGTGTATAATGGAAGCGGCTTTAGCGCCCCCATTGGCCTTGCATTCGGCCCTGACGGATTATACTTCACTGATATTTATGGAGAAACCGGTTTCACAGGAGCTGGCCAGACAAGTGGGAATATCTACAAGGTAGTGTTCGGAGGATCTAATTCCCTACCGCCAGGCAGCACGGCTTTTTCAGCGGCTTTAGGCCCTGGAAGATGGTATCCGAAAGGGCTTGAGATGGTCTGGGAATGCAAGCAGTCAAACGGCATAGGGCCATTCAAATATGATTTCGTTTTTGGCGACGGGATGCAGCAGACTAACATGGATTCATTTAGCACATATCACAAATACCCTGCACCAGGAACCTACACTGCAAGCTGCGCAATACGTGACCTTGCAAATGGAAAGACCGCAAGCACAACAACTACAATAACATTGCAGGAATGCACAAGCAGCGATTTCCAGTGCAACTAGGAGGTAATCTGAGCATCAGATGTTCTGAAAGAGATAGAAGAAAGGTTTGGGAGGTTATCATGAGTAAGATATGGGTAGGGGGAATAAGGAAGACTGGATTGAAGACCATCATGGTCTTTGCACTCTGTGTAGGCATGATGTCTCTTCTTGCAGCTTTTGCAAATGCAGAGCTTGTCGCGGTTTCCCAGCTAGGATATCATCCTGATGGCTTCAAGCAGGCAGTAGCCTACACCAATGCAGCAAATGGAAGCTTTTCCCTGAAGAATGCAGTAACCAATGCAACTGTAGTGACGCTGCCCTTGCAGAAAGCAAGGGACTATAATGATGCTCCTGTTGAATGCCAAGGCAACAACCCGTGCCTTGTGGGTGATTTCTCAGGGTTTGCCAGTGAAGGAAATTATTATATCCAGACGAGCCTCGGCGGCGCTTCTCCTATTTTTACAATCAATAGGAGCGTCTATGAGGATACTGCCCCTATCTATCTTGAATTTTTCAATGCACTCCAGCAGCAGAATTCAAGCTATCATGCAGACCTGCATACGGGATATGATCCGTCATTCCCAGCGATGGCAGACGGCAGCTTTTTACTGGAAGCTGATCAGGCTGCTGTGACGCTGGCCAGGCTTGCGAGCGCATACCGCAGGAATCCTGCGCTGTTTTCATCTGATAGGTATGCGATGAGCGGAGCCGGAAAGCCAGATATGCTGGAATATATCAGGTCGTATGTGCAATACCTGAAAGGGCTGCAGGGGGCAGTGGCTCTGGAGCGCACCGACGGGACTGGCTTCAGGACAGGATGGACACTTGCCGTACATAATGTGTTCGTGCCAGGACCTACAAACCTCACGAACATGAGCGTATATTCCCCTGGAAATCCACCCAGTTCATTCGCAGTGGTTCCTGTAAAAAGCCTGTGCGGCGAGGATGACGGAAGTGCAGCATGGCAGCAGTGCATCAACGATGCTGAGCGCTATTACAAATGCAAAAGAGATGAGACCTGCATCAATGCAAGCTATGTTGACAAGACAGCTGTTATTTTCCATAACGGGAACTATGCTGTAGCAAAAGGCTGGGGGCCAGATTTCAGCTGCAGGGTAGATGTTGATCTTGCCAATGGGGGATTCAATGGAGTCTATAACCCGTGTATGATATTCTACGGTATTTCAAACAGGAAATATACAACTGAAACATTGTTTGCCTTCCTTATGGCGATACCTGCTGTGCATGATTATGACGCAGATGAGGGCAAGGCCCTGTTCAACAGATCCCTGGGCACCTACAGGTACATAAAAGACCGTTATAGGCAGTTCAATACAACAGCTGAAGATACACCCTACTGGGGTGCGTCGCTGTTCCTGTTGTATGACTATACAGGAAACGTGACTTACCTGCAGGAAGCCCACTCAGTAAGGAACTTCGTAAGCCAGGTTTTTGTTTCTGACCACACCAGGGGGAATGAGTATTACTGGCATGAATACATAAAGCACAAGGATGATCTGCAGGCACTCAATCTTGAGTATCCTGTATCTAACACAGATCCAAGGGAGTTTTTCCGTGGGAAGCTGTTCTATGATTATAAGGATGCAGGTATGGACAAGGCTATTTCAAGGACTGGAGAGCGTGTCTACCAGTTTGATCCCAATATCCAATTCATGAATTCACGCTTCATGCTGGCAGAGGCTGTGCTGGCTGCAAAAACAACTGAAATGTACCCGGATGATGTGGCTGAAAGCTTTATACCTGCAATTGCTGATGCGCAGCTTGCCTGGCTTGCTGGCATGAACGGCGTGCAGGAGGGCACCGGCATTAATGCGCCGATAGTATCAAAAAGCTTTATTTTTGGCATTGGCAATTTTCCAAGCGAATTCCATTCCTCTCTTCTGCAAAAACATTACAGGGAGCCAAGCAACGGCCTGTTTGAAGGCCTACATACCCCAATCTACCAGTTCCAGAATGCCTCAGGCGCATTCATCTTCTTTGATGGCGCTTATAACATGCTGGGCCATCTTTTTGGCAGCTCAGGAAACAGCTACAATAATGAGCCGACAACTCCAATGTTTGTCACAAATCAGACGTTCAAGAATGGCATGAAGTATATTCCCGGATGGATAAATGGCGCATTTGACATCTTTGCAGACAATGATATAATATTGAATTATGCCGATGATGCAGATATATACGAATTCACTGAATCAACAAATGAGCTTGTAGCTACAGCGCTTGAGCTGTACGCCTTTTCTGATGGAAGATATAATAACAGGCAGCCTCACGCACCATTGCAATTCCGGAATGAATCCGGGACTTTGCCGCCTTCTGCGCCCCAGCCTACAAATTCAACGCCGACAAACGCTACACCGGCTGCGCCAACCAATAACACTGCATCCCCTGGCACGTGCTTTAACAATGTCCAGGCAATACCTGCAAACTGCACAGGTGGTTCTATTGTTACAGATGCCTATAACGGATGCAGGACAATACAGTGTGCGAATGGTGCAGACAGCATGCAGATACTTGCCTGTGACAAGCCGTCATCCAGTGCTCCAGATTACTTTGAGATGTACCTGCAGGGAAAAACAGGAAGTTCGGTGAGCGATGTATGTATTGGCAGCACATGCATCAAGAATCTTGGGTACGTAAAGAGCGGGAATTATCCAATATGCACGGGCAATGCAACATCTGTGAATAATACGCCTACTTCACCGCCTCTTCCACCCCCACCTGCAAATTCAACAAATTCAACACCTACAAATATTACGCCAGGCAATACTTCAAGCAACAGCACGCCGGCAAACACTACATGCTATAATAACATCCAGTACATGCCGCCTGAATGCTCAGGCGGTGCTATCACGCAGGATATTCTGGGAGGATGCAGGAGCATTACATGCTCAAGCGCCAGCGGAAGCCTGACAGTTCAGGCGTGTGACAAGCCAGGCAGCTACAATGCGCAGTACTTTGAGATGTATAAGCAGGCGCAGACAGATCCTGCAATTTCCCTGTGCTTAGGGCCATTCTGCATCAAGGACGATGGATATGTGAAGAGCACAGATTATCCTGTTTGCTTTGGGAATGCTAGCTCATCCACTGCCCCTCTCTCAAACGCTACAAATCCCACGCCACCAACAAATGATACGCCAACAAATATCACACCTTCAAACGGCACGCTGGCAGTGAGCTTAAGCATAGCGCCCTGGTACCCGCAGAATAGAAGCTATGTCTTCGTCTGCGGTACCAGCGGCTTTTCACCAACCAGCTATGACTGGTTCTTCGGTGACGGCAGCAAGCAGCTTGCTTCTGCGAATAGGGACGTGTATTACACCTATGCACCAGGCTCCTATTCTGTAAGTTGTACTGCGCGGCAGGGAACTACCGCAATGAACGATACATTACCAATAGTGGTGTCATGATGAATTAACTGACAAATTAGCACAAGATTAAACGGAGGGATTACCATGGAGGAGAAGTTGATTAAAAAATTGATTAAAAAGTCTTCAATCCCTAAAAATTCAGAGAATTTTTGGGCCAGAAAATCCTATGATTTTCTAGGCAAGAAAGAATTTGAGATTATTGGCGAAAAGCAAAAACCTCTTAGGAAAGCGCTGGTTATGGCAGGCGGTTTTGGCACGCGGATGAAGGATCTCACAAAAGATATGCCAAAGCCTATGCTGAAACTGCAGGAAAAGCCAATCCTGGATTACAGTATAGAGCTGTGCAAGCGCTATGGGATTAATGACATATCACTAAGCATCTTCTATATGGGGGAAAAGATAAGGAAGCATTACGGGAATGGCAGCAAACATGGGATTTCTATCCGCTATGTTGAGGAGAAAGAGCCACTGGGAACCGCAGGCGCCATGCGATTGCATAAGAGATGGCTGAGTGAGCCATTCCTTATGTGCAATGCAGATGAGCTGAAGGACATTAACCTGCAGCTGATGTATGAGCAGCACGTGAAAACTGGAGCTGCAGCCACCATTGCACTGACTGAAGTTGAAGACCCAAGCCAATACGGTGTTGTCGCATTGGATGGGAAGCGCATAGCATTCTTTGTTGAGAAACCAAAGAAGGAAGAGGCGCCGAGCAATCTGATTAATGCCGGGTTGTACATAATCAACCCTGATGTGATCAAGCTTGTTCCGCCTGGCTACTGCATGATTGAGCGGCACATATTCCCTCTGCTTGCAGAGCATGGCATGCTATACGGATTCCCGTTCAAGGGGCAATGGTTTGATACAGGAACTCCTGAGCGCTATGCGCATGCTGGGAGTTCCTGGCAGGGATTCAAGGAGCCTGTGAGAGGCAAGCCGGTTCTTAGGAAGTTTAAGCTGTTGGAAAACGCCACACCATAGAAACCTTGCATGCTCCAGCCTGCAGCAGCCTGCAGCCTAACTATGAAAATCAGCAAAATTGAGATCATCGGATTGACTGTCGTGGCGGCCATTATACTGGTCAGCATCACTAGCTTTGCGGATGTTGAGATGCCCCGCTTTGCCAGGCACTATATCCAGGCGCACCACACTGATTTTGATTATACCTATAATGGGAGCCTACTCCTTGTTGAAGGCGTAACCTGCTTTCAGGGAACAGGAGCGAGCATGAACCCAACTATGTTTGCAGGAAATATGCACTGCTACATACCATACAGGAACCAGACACTTGCTGAAGGCAATATTATACAATACCATAGCGGGGACAGCATCAGGTCGCACCGCATTATCGCAATCTACGGTAATGAGCTCTATGTTGCCGGGGATAATAACAATTATGATGAGAAGATAAATAAGAGTGCAGTGCAAGGCATTCTTGCAGTCACGCTGTACAGTTAATAGATTCTAGATTTTGATAATTACATGTCAAGAACCACCAGTCATAGAATGGTGGAATTCCGACATTGAAGATTTATCACGAGCGTGTGAGCATGACGAGAACTTTAAGTCATATAGGTATTGAGACTATTGTATGCCTTGAAAGGATGAAGCAACAGCAGGATGGAAAAGACTACACGCTTGTTGTTGCCCGTGAATTCAAGTATAATCATTTTTATTGGGAAGAAATGCAGATGCAAGCCTATTATTTGATACCTGAAAAAGAACGCAGGATAGTGGATGTCTATGTGGAAGGACCCAGGCCTCCTGATGAAGAGTTGAGCAGCCTTACGGAAAGAATCAGAAAGAAGGCTGGACAAAGGTATTAATAAAAAACAGAAACCACAAAATCCCAGAGGATTTGGGCTCTGGAAATAACGCAAACTTGCCACTCGGCGCAATCCCCAGCTGTCAAGAACCACCAGTCATATGTCAGAAATGTCAAGCATTTCTGAGCACACTCGGAAATCTATGATTTCCAATGGACTGGTGGAATGCTCAATGAACTGCATCGAGTGGTTCTTGAGCATCTCAAAAATAGAATTTTTGACGATGCTCATGAATCCTTGATTCATGACATGCTCAGAATTCCATTATTGTTTTGTGGTTTAGGTACTAAACCACCATTACTCGGAAATCAAAATTTCCGAGTTCCAAAAATGCTTTTGCATTTTTAGGACTTAGAATGGTGGAATTCTGACATTAAAAGCGCGGGATTGAAAATTCATGCTAAAGCAAGGGGTTTTAAACCCATGAATTTTCAATAATTTCCCGACAAGTTCTAAATTGTGTTTCAATTGTTTCAATATGTAAATGAGGCAAACCCGCTAGGTGGCCCTACGCAGTAGCTCCCTACACAGATGCTTGCAGGATTTGCAGCCCTCAAGAGGTACATCTCATACCTGTTGCTAGATTTCTGGCAAACCTTTGCAGTGATTGAACCATAGCTTGTGCTATAGCTTACGGTCCTGCAGCTTCCGTCATTGCTGTCGCTCGTTTTTGTTCCGGAAGGCTTCACCACTATTGGCAGGCCTGCGACCCCGCTCACAGATGTAGTCGGCGTAGGACTGGGCTCCGGTGCTGGAGCAGGCTCCTGCACAGGTGTTGAAGCAGGTTCAGGCGCAGAGGTGGTTGTCACTTGGAATCTGGCAAAGCCATTACTGTTTGATATGCAACCGTTTGCCAGGCAAGCTTTCCAAGTAATAGAGGAAGGCGCTGCCTGCTGGTACAGCTCAATATACCCGCTGCCTTTCTCGCAGCCAAGCATTTTTATGTCCCCTTTTGATGTGCCGAACAGTACAGTCCTGCATGTCCCGCTTGTTGCATCGCTTTTCTTCAGGCATGACACGCTATTTGCGGTGCATGAAGTGCTCAGGCTGCCAATTCCAGCGGTTGGTGTGGGCGCTGGTGAAGGCTGAGGCACTGTCTGTACAGGCTCTTCAGGCTGAACTGGCACTGGCTCTGGCTCTGTAGTTGGTGTTGGTGACGGCGCTGATCCTCCAAATGCGCCCGCGTCCCTTCCTATGCCCATCCCTAAGCTTCTTACTGCAAATGCCTGTGTATAGACGCCAAAACAAGGCGTGCTGTCAAATGTCCTTGTGCCCGGGTTATAGTGAGCAAGCGCGCTGTCAACTGTTGCCTCATAGAGGCTTGGGTTTGCACCTGCCTGGAACAGCGACTGCAATCCCTGCGCAAAATATCCTGACTGGAAATTGACAGCGTTGCCGTTCGGATAATATTGTATGGGGGCGCTGTTTGGATTGCTCATGTATTTTGAACTCCAGACGCTGCAATACTTGTCCATACCGGGAAGGGTGACTCCCATCTGCTTGGCATAATAATTTGCCTGGCACATGCCTGCTGCACGCGATGCATCAAATGCATCCCACATGACAGGATTGCAGGTATTGGTGCACTGTGCCCTTGGAATCCCCTGGCCGTCAGGAACCCACCTGAAACTCTTGCCGGGCGGGGCAGTAAATGTATTGCCGTCCCAGTTGGCTGCCTGGAGGAAATTCAGGCCGAAGTGCTGCGCTGCGGTAAGGTATTTCTGCTCATTAGTGCTCTTGTACGCTGCAAGCATTGCAATGATCGCATCAGGATAATACCCAGTATAGGCAAAGTCCCATGCACCAATGCCTGCGCGCTTCACATTGCTGCCGCCTGCAAGCCAGTAGCAGATATTACCCTGGCCGAGGCTGCTTGGCCTGCAAGTCTGGTCAACTTCATATGTGAGGAAATCGCTTGAGAGCTGGTTTGCCAGACTTAGATATTTAGATTTCTGTGCATCATTAGTAAAGTATTGGTTCTTTGCGCCTGTGTACAATGCAATTATGATCCTTGCGGTTGCATCGCTTGCAGTGTCACAGTTTCCATTAATTCCTGATTTACAGGGCTCTATGGTGTCTCCATTCCTGTATATTCTCCATGCAGGAATGTTGCCATTAGTGCTCTTAGTTGCCAATACTGTATTATAGAATTGGTCCATCCTGGACTGGTCCTTGCCCATAGCCGCTACAATACCGACCTGGCTGAATTCATCTGAGACCATGCAGTTGTGCGTAAAGTCAATTGCCTGCCCGGAATTGCAGTTACTGCCTGATTGAAGGTCGGACTGCTGGCAATTTGAGCTTGTCTTGAACCAGGCCACCCACATCTTGTCTCCTGCTACAGTAGAAACTGTCTTGCCGCTCGCGTAGAGCGCATTCAAAAGCTCGTCATAATTGGTAGATCGGCTCTGGCCGTTGAATCCCTGCTCATTTGGATCAATAAGGGAAGCAGAAGCTCCCGCTACTATTGCAAAACAGAGAAGCAAGGCGCCTAGTGTGCTACCTATTACTTTCTTTACGTCACTTATTCCCATAGTTTCTGTCACCCCTGTCATCACTGCTAAGCTGCATTGAGCAGCCTGTCATCGCTGATTTCCTGCCATCCGTAAAAGATAGCCAAGGGCACCTGCCCCCTTGAATATGACATCTCTTTGCGACACTCTTTACAAAGAGATTCTGGCAAAGCCTGAGCAATGCCATGACACCTTCTTTACGGTTGCTGGAGCCAGCATAGCAAAATTATGTGCATATAGTGCATATCATGCACTAGCCATATACTCCATATGACTTATGGCTATTTTAGGCGAAATCCAAGGTTTAAATATTTACAGGTGATTCAATAGTTTCTTTTAGAAAGGCCAATTTGCATAGTTGTAATATTTTGGTATATTTCAAAGCTATATGTCAAAGTAAAACATAAATATTTATCTTCTTGGATTTGTGTACCTTGGAACTAAATATGGCAAACCAACGAAACGCAAATTGCGTTTCGAGGTATTTGAAATCCAAAAATTTCAAAACCTTAAAATACTCATGGGTGTTTTCATCATTTAACATGGCATGGAGGCAATTATACCGGTGCACAAAGTGCAAGCAAGTAAGGGATAATACCTACAAGTGCCTGTGTGGCAACAGGATATTCCACACGGTAAAATATGTAAAAGACCATGCATGAGAAGAAAGAGTAAATAGCATGGCAGCCATCATACTATCAATACTCCAGTTCATCGTGAACCTGGTGATGTCACTGCTTGACTTTATCGGGGTTATCGTGCAATATGTGATGACTATGCTTGTACAGAATCTCCCTCATATTATAGTAAGCTATGCACGAAGGATTAGCTTTGCATTGTTCCGCACTTCAAGGCTCGGCATCAAGGCAGAGGAGAAGCTGCACAAGACCAGGAAGAATCTGAGGAAGCATTCCAAAGCTATTAAGAGGAAAGCTGTGTTTGATAATAAAAAGATAATAGCAACACACCTCAAGTAGTATTCTGAGCATACTTTCCCTTAACCATAGTAGTAAAGATACTCTTGCTAGGAATACCTGAACTTATATTGCCTGGTAATAGCAACAGTGTCAATCTTCTTGATAATATCTGAAAACTTATTCTAGACATCTGCTAAAATAGCCTGCATCTCTTCAATGCTTGCGACTTCAAACTCAGGCTCTATGTCCCAGTTGCCAAATATTTTCTCGTAGTGCAGCACATTAGGATGGGACTTGCACCATTGCTTGAAAGTCTCAAGGCGATCTCGGCCTTTTTTCTCCAATTCCTTGATCCTATAGCCGACTATCCTGGGTGTAAGCTCCAACTCCTTTGCAATCTCTACGATTGTTGCTTTCCCTTTTTGAGCAAGCTTCTTGAGTATGTTAATATCGGTTGAATCTATCTCTGTCTTTGCGCTGCGTCCCATGACGAATAGCGGCTCATTGAGCTCAAGCATGTCGTTGCCCAGAAAATATGTCCTGCGGAAGGCCCGCACTTCAACAACTGTTGCAATGTCCTTCTCAAGCACGTATTTGTCAATCTTTGAGAATAAATAATCCTTGACATCATCCAACTCATGGATTGAGGTTGTCTCTATGCCAATGACCATGTCAAAGGCGCCGTAGCAGTCTGCAATCCATTTTACCTTATCAAGCCCTTTCAGGTATTCAACAATCTCTTTCTTTGCTGCGTCATTATAGTGCTGGAATTTCAGGTATACCCTGAAATCCATCCTGCCCAGCTTGCCTAAATCAACCATGAATGAATATTCTGTTATGATACCTTCTTTCTCCAGGCGCTTTATCCTGTAATGCACAACATCCGGAGGCAATCCTACTTTTCTGCCAATCTGCTGCAAGCTCTGCCTTGCTTCAAAATCAAGCTCGTACAGAATTCTACGGTCTTTCATGTCTAGTTTAAATTTAAACATATTTACTCACAAATTTCAATATAAAGACATTAATATATAAATATTGTTATTTTATGGAATAACTAGAGAAAAGGCTTTAAATATAGGCCTTTGCAGTATAATGGCTCTGCTCTTAAGCAGGCAGTAAGGTATCAACCTGAACTGCCTACTTCAAGAACAGCTATGACATTAGAGCAGTGAAGCAGAAGCAGCAATAACAGAGGTGAATAAGATGGTGATAGAGAAGTTGGCCAGGGCACAGCCCCAGGCAGAGATAGCGCATGCAATAGACGATGTGGTGCACAGGTTTACATTGGAGCACAGGCCGCACGAGACCATTAAGGAAGCAATTGAGAGGCAAATTCTAAAGCGCCATACCTCACACAGCAGAGAGGGAAGGTACTATAGGCAGATGCTGCACAATGAATTCTCAGCAAGCCCAATACCTGCAATGGTAGCTTTGGGATCAGCTGTCATGGCATCGTGATGATGCCTTTTTATTTTTAACAAAAGAACTAAAATGTATTTACTTCTTTGGCGTCTCGCTCTTGCTTTTGCTTTAATTCCTTAAAGAAATCAGGCTTAAGCTCTTCAGCCAGGATGCCGACAATCCCGCTTAAGAGGTGCTGCTGCTCCTCTGGATTCAACCATCTGCCGCTGACAGCAAGCCTATATGCCCTCATAAAGGTTCTGTTCGTCATGACCTCTCTTGGATCGACATATAATTGCGCAGGCTTGTGAAATCCATCCCGCTCATGTAGATACCCAAAGATTGCGCGCGACATTCTTTCTGCAGTTTCAACTACAACATGATCCACGCCGAAGCAGCCATTACCTCTTGAATCCATGGCATGCTGCATCGGCGATCGGTAAAGAGGTTTAAGAGCACTTAAGTTGGGCCTATAACTACCTCCGTTAAGAGCGCTTGCGGCCAGTCCTGTATCTAATGTAGTATTCATTGGTTCTCATAAAGAGTTCGTCCTTTATAAATCTTTCTATTACTACCACTGTACAGAAGTAAAGAATGGGCCCGCCCAGACTTCCGAGGTTTCACCTTTCGAACTGGGGACCTTCTCCATGTTGAAAATCCAAGGATTTTAGGTAATCCTGCGGATTTGCGTCAAAGAGACGTCATGTGTGGAGCCTTTTAATCCGAGGGCTTGAGCGAAAGCGAAACCCTCACTTTTCGCCAGCGTTTTCGTAAAAGGCTGAGCCACTAGACTACGGGCCCACGTAATGAGCATGATAAGGCATCATATTTATAACTTTCTTAAACTCTGGATTAACTTTATATAATACCGTAAACTAGGGTAACTCATGGAAGTGTTCAAGTATTCCAAAATATTCTTCATAACCATTGTCATTATACTTGCGCTTCTTTCCTTCGCTCTTATAAGGCCGCTGATCTCCGCGATTCTTCTGGCGATAATCTTTGCATACGTCTTCTATCCAGTGCACAGGTGGATTGCCGAGAAGAGCGGAAGGGAAACTTTGAGCGCGTTGGTAACCACATTGCTCATCCTGCTCGTCATTGCAGTGCCAATCGGCTTGCTGGTGAATGCAGTCAGCAGAGAGGCTGTTGATCTGTACACCCAGACCAAGGATAAGCTTGATTCAGAAAACCCTAACAATAAGAAATGCGAGCTGAATGACCTGCTTTGCAGGGGCTTTGCGTATTTCTCGGCATATATGGCAAAGCCTGAAGCGCAGACACACCTTGATGCGGCCATCAATAAGTTTACAGGAAGGATAGTCCAGCTCAGCTCGGAATTCCTGCTTGCAGTCCCAAAGAGGATCCTTGAGATATTTGTCATGTTCTTCATCATATTCTACCTGCTCCGTGACGGGAAGCAGTTTGTATTGGAAGTGGAAAAGTATCTTCCTGTCCACAAGAGGCACCATAAGCAGATATTCAACCAGTTCAATGACGTGACTTATGCAGTCATATTCGGGAATTTTATTGTTGCGCTAGTGCAAGGCGCACTGGCTACCCTTGCTTTTGTAGTGCTTGGCGTATCATCGCCTTTTGTATGGGGTGTTATCATGACGTTCTTTGCATTCATCCCGTATGTGGGTCCTGCAGTCATCTGGTTCCCGGCTGCAATCATATTGATGCTTGACGGTTATGCACAGGACAGCAACCTTATTGTGTTCAAGGGCATAATCCTCCTGCTGTGGGGAATCTTCGTCGTAAGCCTGATTGATAATGTGCTGAAGCCAAAGATAATAGGCGACAGGGCGCGGATACATCCCATAGCAGTGCTGCTAGGCGTCATCGGGGGCCTGCAGCTATTCGGGTTTGTAGGCATAATTGCCGGGCCGCTGATCATAGCGATGCTTATCACGTTTGTCAAGATATACAGGATGGAAGAGGTTGAGGCGCAGAGAGATTAGAGCAAAGTTAAGTAAATAACGCAAACTTGCCACTCGGCGCAATCCCCAGTTTAAAAGCTGGGGTTTTGATTGCGCCTCGTGATTGATAGGCAAGTTTGCGGGATTGAAAATTCATGCTAAAGCAAGGGGTTTTAAACCCATGAATTTTCAATAACTACTATAATGAGCAGGGAACCAGCCCAGTAAACTGGGCTGGACTGTGCAAGAGTCCGCGAACCGCGATTGCACAGCTAGAATCGCGGACTTATTGAGGCGCGCATTTCGCGCCAGTTGTCCAAATTTGTTTATTCCAAGATTGTTTATTTAAAGTATTCCAGTAAGAGGTGCGTTGATGAAGTTTACAGTAAAGGATGTTGATATATCAAGCGGAGGCGTGTTAGTTGCGATTCTAAACAAGAGGGATGCGCAGAAGCTTGACATACACAACCTTGACAGGATCAAAGTAATCAAAGGGGACAGGGTGGAGACTGCTGTCGTTGACATTGCAACCGGCAGGACTGTGAAGCCGGGCCATATCGGATTGTTTGAGGAAATGCTCTCTTCTCTCCATGTGAAAAACAAGGATAGTGTCCATATCATGCTTGCCCGCAAGCCATTGTCGCTTGATTTTATCAAGAAGAAGCTGGACGGCAAGAAGCTCAATGCACGGGAGATAGACCAGATAGTGTGGGATATAACGCACAACAAGCTGAGCGACACTGAGCTTACATATTTCGTTTCTGCGTGCTACACCAACCTCATGGACTTTAATGAGACCATCATGCTTACCAAGTCCATTGTGGCTCACGGGACTACGCTCAAGCTGAGGAAATATCCTATCATTGACAAGCATTCCATCGGAGGCGTGCCTGGCAACAGGACTACCATGCTCATCGTGCCTATCATTGCAGCCGCGGGATTATACATCCCCAAGACGAGCAGCCGTTCCATAACAAGCCCTGCGGGGACAGCTGATACCATGGAAGTGCTTGCGCCAGTTTCATTCGCTGTGGAAAAGATGCGGAAAATAGTTGAGAAGACAAAAGGCTGCATTGTATGGGGCGGCGCATTGAACCTGGCGCCCGCTGATGACAAAATAATCAAGGTAGAGAAGCCATTGAGCATAGATGCTGAGTCGCAGCTGCTTGCGTCAATCATGGCAAAGAAGCTTTCGGTGGGAAGCACTCATATCCTAATTGATATTCCTATTGGAAAAGGCTCAAAAATAGAGAAGCCATATCGCGCGCTCAAGCTGAAAAGGGAATTTGAAGCGATTGCAAGAAGGCTGAAGAGAAAAATTAATGTAGTCATTACCGACGGCTCGCAGCCGATAGGCAGAGGCATAGGGCCTGCACTTGAGGCCAGAGATGTCCTGGACGTGTTGAGCAATAATGACGGGGCTGAGGATCTAAGGAAGAAGTCCGTGCACATGGCAGGATTAATCCTTGAGATGGCCGGCAAGGCGCGGAAAGGGCAGGGTGAGAAGCTTGCGGCTGAGATTCTTGAATCTGGAAAAGCATACGAGAAGATGAGAGAGATCATCAAGGCGCAGGGGGGGAATACGACAAGCTCCTCACGGATAAAGGTAGGCAAACACAGATATGGATTTAGAGCATACAAATCCGGTAGAGTCACAAACGTTGATCCACTGCATATTTCAAGGATAGCCAGGATTGCAGGCGCTCCCACTGATAAAGGCGCAGGGATTTATTTGCATTACAAGCGCGGCGACAAAGTGAAGAAAAGCGATACATTGTTTACCATCCATGCGGAGAATTCTGAGAAATTGAAGTTTGCGGTTGAAGCATTGCAGAAAGATGTTGTGGTTATAAGATAATTATTCAGGAAAGAAATTAATCTTATAGACTTTAAATATTTGAAAATAGAAATAATCCCTCACAGTTCCTGGAAATTGTGCCTGTAGTTGGCTGATGATTTCTGTGAGTTTCTCAAAAGACTCTATTTCTATGTCTCCTTCAAAATCAGTAGAGCCAAGAGTTTCATTGATATGTGTAAAGTCCTTGTGCATAAAGGCAAAATAGTAGAATGATTTCAACTTTGTAATATCATTGAGATTAACCTCAAGCTTATAATATCCTCTACCAAGCAGTGTATAGTTTAGTTTTGCCCTGTATTTTAGAATGATTCCCTGCCTTTCCAGCTTTCTTACTCTATATGCCACTATTTTTGCGGTTGTTTTCAGCTTTAGCGCTATATCAACAAAATTCAACCGTGCGTCAGACGCGAGTTGCCTTAGTATTTCAGTATCGATATAATCAATCTTTACAATATCAGCGGTCTCCTTAATATAAACAGTCTCAGCTTTGTTTCCAAGGTATTTTCTGGGAAAAATCTGCAATCTTGTATAGATGGAAAGGAGATAATTCTGGACATATTTTCGATACATCATCTTAAAATCTCTCCAGAACTGCTCCAGCATGACATTGCTCTTTACCCACATGAGAATATCAATATCCCACTGCCCCACTATTTCAACCACATAAAATGTTTCTTTTCTCGAGACAAACCATGCTATCATCTCTTTTTTCTTCTTTTCGTCAATATTCTGCAGCTTGAAATAGAGGCGGTAAATAGTATAGCCAAGCTGCATGGTGTTGATTTCAGTGTAATACCCTTCGATAATGCCTAGCTTCTCCAGGCGCTCCATGCGATACTTTACCGCATCCTTGCTCAGGCGCAATTTTCTTCCTAATTCTTGGTATGTCTGGCGTGAATTTGTATCTAATTCTGCTAATAATTGTGTGTCTTTCTTGTCTAATCCCATAGGTATTATCATTAATACTGTTTTATATATAAATTTTCTCTTTTTTTATTAAAATCTTAAGAGAAAGTTATAATATAAGGTATTACTTGCGAGTAGTGAAGTGATGAAAATGGCATTCAACAACTATATTAGGGCTTTTTGGGTCTCGGCTGCAATCGTGTTACCCTTCGCCGGCTCTGCTGTATACGACTTTGTTAGAGAGCGCACTCTTCCTCCTCACATTCGCCAAATAAAAGTGACTACTATTTATGAGAGTGATATACCTAAACCGCCAGAACCTGAATTTTTAGATGGTATAGTAATTAAAGAAACTATCAGAGATATATATGATAATAAAGCATATTTCCTAAATTTAGAAACAAATGAAGGGGAATATCACCTTTCTGTATACAATTCATCTACTCTTGGCGAACATAGGACTATAGAAGCTTTAGCAGATAGGCTAAAAGTTGGCGATAAAGTTAAAATTCGGATTAAATACGGACCTGGTTTTTATGAAACAATAAAAGTTGACCATGTTGAAAAGATAGGCGTAATTCCAAGCAGCTATATTACTATTCTCCAAAAAGGAGTAAAATAAAAAATGAGCTTGCTAACCAAAATAAGGGAAAGGCTGGGAGAAAGGTCAAATAAACCTGCAAAATCTGAACTGATTTTGGCATTTGAAGAATTACAAGGCTACATAAACTCCGAAGAAGGGCAGGAGCAAATTAAAAAAAGTCATGAAATATCGGAGTATCACGGAAAAGGATTATGTTTACTTGGCGAGAGGAACCCCAAAACAGATGACAGCGCAGGTGAAGTAAGCTTATACCCTATTAACTCAGGTCTTGAGGTTAGAATTGGCTTTAATACTAAAGGCATCTATAATCCAGAAGAGATAAGCAAACTTACATTGATGACAGTCAGGTACTCTGAAGGAATTGTTCAGGAAGTTCCGTATGAAGGTCAGGATGATAGAGCTAAGTCCCTTATAGACGCATGGAAAGCAATAGCATATAAGCTGCCAGAGGCATTGCGTTATCTAGCTCACGACATAAAACCAAAAAAATTCTATAAATTGGATGAAGAACATCCCTTATCAGTGGCGCTTTGGGATTTGTACGAGGCCTTTTGGAGACCAGAGGGGCTTTTGGGGACGAGCGGTATTGGGAGGATCGCATTAAATGCTATCTTATCAAGTGATCCAAGGGCTGATGAAGCAATCCAGAAGATAAAAAGCAGAGAAAGGCATGGTGTAAAAATTGGTTCAATTGAAACTTCTCCAAAAAGAGATGTAATATTCTATACTGTAATGGGAAGATTGGGCGGTAGTATCATACCTGAAAATGCTCCTAAAGATTTATATGGGAATAAAGCGTATGATATGTCCTTCAGCCTAGAAGACGGTAAAGCTGATATTATGGAAATTGGTCTATCAGACAAAGAATCAAGAACCATTTTGGACGCTTTGCCTGGAATATTGTATCAATATGCTAGGCACGAAAATTTAGGATAAAAACGCCACGGCTCGGATTTGAACCGAGAATCCCCGAAGGGAGCAGCTCTCTAGTCTTTGCAACTCAAGGCTGCCGCACTACCGGATTATGCGACCGTGGCACAGGAGAGATTAACTTGAAGATAATTTATAAAACTGTTGATTTAAGAATCAAGCCATCATCACAGGGATCCCATCACGAATAGGATAGGTCTTGCTGCACTTGACGCATTTGAGCGCTTTCATGTCAGAAGTATATTTTACATCGCTTTTGCACACAGGGCATGCAAGGATTTTGTACAGCTCAGGATTCAAAGTCTCTTTGCTCTCTTTTGTTCCGAGAAAATCCTTGGATTTTCTGGACCCAAAATTCTCTGAATTTTGTGGTTTCATCAGAATTCACTCAAAATTAGGCAAGATTTATAAAATTTGCCCCTAAAATAGGGAAAGCTTTATATATTAGTAATGATTTCTCTTTAAAAATATTTGTATTGTTACCGACTATAATGGTATTGAGGGGGTATACATCAGGACCAGTATAAGCTTTTCTATAGTCATTGCGATATCTTAAAACGGAGGATCCAACACAAAATGGCAACAAGCATCAAGAAATGCCCGGAATGCGGCAGCTTAAGCTTAAACATCAATAGGGAGAAGGGCGAGGTCATCTGCAAGGACTGCGGCCTGGTTATTGAAGAGAAGATGGTGGATTTCTCGCAGGAATGGCGGGAGTTTGATTCTGACGATGGGGAGAGTAAACGCAGGACAGGCGCTCCCATGACTTATACTCAGTACGATCAGGGTATCGGTACTGAGGTTGGAAGGAAAGCTGATCTTTATCAATTAGGCAACAAGGACAGGAACAAGTTCTTCAGGCTTAGAAAATGGCAGTACAGGATAAGCACTGCTATTGAAAGGAACCTGAAGCTTGCGCTGGCTGAATTAAAGCGTGTTGCAAGCTACCTGAAGCTTCCCAAGACAGTTGAGGAAGAGGCTGCAAGGATATATACTCTTGCGGTTCAGCGAGGCCTTGTTAGGGGAAGAAGTATGGAGTCTGTGGTTGCAGGAGCACTATATGCTGCCTGTAGAAGGCATGAGGTCCCAAGGACACTTGATGAGTTATCAGAGGCATCTGGTATAGAGAAAAAGGAAATAGGGCGAACCTATAGATTTGTAACGAGGGAATTAGGCATTACCATATTGCCAAGCAACCCTGCTGACTACATCGCACGGTTTGCAAGCTCATTAAAGTTAAGTGCTGAAACGCAGTCAAAGGCTGTCGAGATATTAGATAGCGCCCAGAATGCCGAATTGACATCTGGGAGAGGGCCTACGGGAATAGCAGCTGCTGCTCTGTATGTGTCTGCTTTGATACACGGCGAGAAAAGGACGCAGCGGGAAGTTGCGGATGTTGCTGGAGTCACAGAAGTCACTATCAGGAACAGGTACAAAGAGCTGCTTGAGAAGCTCAATCTAGAGAAAGAGATCAAGAAGACCAAAAAGAAGAAGTAGCTATGAGAAAGGAGAATAACGATGAATACACCTTATATCCCTCATTTTAGCAGGCCATCAGGTATAGGTGGCATTGCTCCAGGATATAGTTGTTATTTACCAAATCCATTGAAACATCAGGCAGATTTTCCAACTAGGGATGCGCTTATTGATTTTTTGAGGACTGATTTGGATATGCCTGATAATTTAGCTATTCGCGTAATAGGAGAAGCTGAAAAAAGTTCAACTGGAATAAGCGATCTATCAGCAGGACCATCTACACCTTACCATTTAAGAATAGAATCCCAAGATATAGTTGGTTTTAGAGTGGTTGTAACACAGGCAAATCTTGGAGGGTATGCATTTGTGCATGGCCTCAAAGAGAAGCATAGACAAGAAGAATTATTCACTGAAGTTTGAACAATCTTTCTTCAAATTCTTTTATTCTTCCTTTATTTATTTCAAGTCCTTCTTCTGTGAGCATACTGGCTTTCTTCCTTAAAGAATGTCCCCTCGGATTTATGCTGCCCTGGAAGCCGCCCAGTGTGCCGTTGGAAGCAACAACCCTGTGGCATGGCACTTTAGGGGCGTATGGATTGCTCCTGAGCGCAGCGCCGACTGCCCTGTACGCTTTTGTATGCATGGCATGAGCTATCTCCTTGTAGCTGGTAACTGACCCTTTTGGAACTTTAGAGCAGAGATCATACACCTGCCGCTCAAATTCTGTGACGCGCTGTTTTGTTTTCATGGGTTAGCTTGTCTATTACTAAATCAGCAGAATCATTTGATAAGTATCTAACATGGCATGTATCGCAAAGCCCGACATCCAGGCGCCTGAACATCTCTTTCTTAACGCTAACATTCTCCTTGCGCCAGGTTATTGCTCCACCGCAAGGGCAAGGGCTTTCACGGGTTGATTCCATCAACATCTGTATTAAAATCAAAGTATATAAACTTAATCAAGCGCCTTGCAGATTTTCTTAAAGTTTTCTTTATTTGGCTGCTCCTTATAGCCCTTGGTAAGGCTTCTTAGCTTGTGGATCTCTATCATAATCCCTTTACGCTTCAGCAGAGCATGAACTTTAGCATTTGTAATGAATTGCACGAACTGGGACACATTCTTGGGGTGCTCAGCAGATCTGCACCTCTCAAAGTCAAGCATGACTGGCTTTCTTTTTGTTACAATAACATGCCTGTACGGCCGCTGCATTTCCTCTTTGGTTACTTTAAGCCTGTCCAGGACATAGCACTGGTTTAGGAGTGTGGACAGGAGCTTCCTGCTATCATCCCTGCCTGCACCTTGCAAAAAATCCATTATGAATCTTCCCTCAACAAATTCTTCAATTAAGTATTTTCTTGCTGCAAAGGACAGTTTCGGGCCTATGCCATGTTTATTGAGCAGCTTGAGCCATTTCGCCTCGTTTGTGAGCCTGTCAATAGCTCTGCTTTCCTTGTTTTCCACTTTGATGGCAACCTTCTTTTTCTTATAGAGCGCAGTATAGACTATGCCCCTGTTCCCTTTCTTTAGAAGTGTAATGGCGTGCAATCCTCTCCTGTTGAGCTCTTTGAGCAATTCAGACTTTTGTATTTTATACACAAATAAATCTTCAAAGAAGATGTGCTGGGTTTCAAGCAGGGCATAGGTGAACAGGTTATCTTCCAATATATCGTTAACAGCTTCCTGCTTAGTAAGTGAGGAGAACAGCAGCAAAATCATGCCATCTGTTTTAAGATAATCCCCTGCCTGCTCTATGAAGCGCTTTACAGTCTCATACCCCTGCTTTCCGCCGTAGATGGTCAGGTCCTTCAGTTTCGCGTCCTGCGGCAGGTAAGGCGGGTTAAAGATGATTGTATCAAAAGCCTGCTCCGGAACATGATCGAACAAGTCAGACTGCTTGAACTGTACCTTCTTATTCTTTATATTCCTCCTGCATTGCTCGACTGCATCCTTGCTAATATCAACTGCCAGCACTTTCCTAACGCTCTCCCTCGATGCAGCAGCAACAGCCTGGATCCCGGAACCAGTGCCCATGTCAAGGACTACACTCTTTGCAAGCTGCTTTACATGCTTCTGGAGCAGGAATGAGTCTTCCTGCGGCTCATAGGGTTCGTCAAATTCCATAAGAGATACAGGATTGTGCAATCTTTTAAATGTTTATGGAAATAGAAAATAGCATTATTGCTTTGGTATCTTGGGTATGCGCAACTGCAAAACATCGTTGTCAAAATCAGCTTTAATGCCATTTAAATCAGCATCCTTAGGAAGGCTGAAATACCGGTAAAACCCGAGATAGGAACGCTGCAGCTGAATTCCTCTTCCAGCATCTCTTTTTTGCTCGTGCCTTTGCCCATGCACCCCTATGCCGTGCCTGCTGATAGAAATTACAATATCCTCCCTTTGAATCCCTGGAAGCAGTATTGTCGCTATAAACTCCCTTGGAGTTTCCTTGATGTCGCCAAATGCCCTCCTGTAGTGGGCAGTGCCTTTCAGCCTTTCTAAAGTTTTGTGATTACGCGGCACAAGAAAACTTTCTCCAAAGTCATCCCACTCAAGCATCCGCTGCATGCTTCACCATTCAGGCACCCATCCATCCTTCCATAAAGGCCTCTTCCCAGCCAGTAATGCCGTCTTCGTCCAGTTCCCTGCGCCTTTCCTCCTCGTTGTAGATACTCAGGTCATCCTCTTCATCAATTTCAGGCTCCCATTTATAGCTCCGCAGATTCCTTTCAATCTCCCGCTCAATCTTTTTTCCCATTTATACCACCCCGCATTTGCTCAATATTGCTTTTACTTGCCTATCTGCTCCCTGGTTTACAGTTCAGCCATCTCCATGTGCAGGTCAATCTCGCAATCACCGCATAGCCTGTCTGCATGATACAACGGATAAAACATGCTGCCACACCTGTAACATGCTTTTTCCTCAGTATGCCAGTCTCCGCTCATAGATAATGCACCCATATTCGCACCTGTCACAGATGTATATGCCATTATCCTCCATGCTGAGCAGCGAGCCGCAGATGCTGCACATCATCCCTTTTTTAGGGTCCCTTTCCATTTTTGCCTAACCGGGTCAAATTCTCCGAATGCGCCCTCTCTGCCTTTGACTTTCTGAGTCTCGGCAGCCTTATACGGTGGCTCACTGGAGTTGACCCAGCTGTTTTTATGATAATCTTTGGCATATATCAATCTTGACTATAGAACTGATATACAGATATAGATGTATATACTTATTTGTCGTCAATAAGATAGCTTAGTATACATTTTTGGATAATTTTATATATCTCGTGTGATTCCCTAATACACTCATGGAGCAGAGAAAATTAATCGGCTTCGGGAAGGCAACCTTCAGCGTGACTCTGCCAAAGACATGGATAAGGAAAAACAGGCTGAAGAAAGGAGACACTCTTTCTGTACAGGAAACATCAAGGAATTCTATTGAGATTATCCCCAAGCTTGAGGCTGATGAAAAGCAAAGGTCTATAGATATAGAGATGGAAAACAAGGGGGTAAAGGAGGTCACCAGGCTGCTAGTTTCTGCCTACCTGAATGGATACACGCACGTGACAATTAAGGGCTCTAATGCGGGGAAAGTACAGTATATCAGAAAAAAAGTCCACGAGCTCATCGCAGCCGAGGTTATGGAAGTCACCTCTAACACAATAGTCATACATATCTTCTGGGATGTGAAGAGCCTGAATCTAAGATCAATGATAAATAGGATAGAGCAGATCACCAAAACTATTTTCAAAGAGACTAACGAGATGTGCGACGGCGCCTGTGACATCCAGGATATCCTTGAGAAGAGTTATGAGGTGCAGCGCCAGACCTTATTGGCAAAACGGGCAATAACAAATGCTTTGGTTGATTCTGATGTCGCCTATAAGTTTAATGCCTCCTCCCTCGAGCTATGCTACACTGCATTCCTGATACACTATCTGGACAAGATTGCAGAATATATTGCCGGCATGTCAAAAATCCTTTGCGAGACTAATCTCTTAAAAAGGCTGAGCCCAAAGGCTAAGGCTGAAATACAACATGTGCTTGAAGAAGTCTACAATAATTATGAAAGGGCACTTATCGCCTACAACACAATGGATGAGAGTATGGCTAATACTGTAGTGGATGAATTTACGCATTATGACAAAATTATCCGGAATATAAGAGAGAAATATATGCAGACATGGATGCCCACGTTCTGCGGCTATATCAGGAGGATCATAACAAAGACGAGGGATATCGGGTTTATTGTCATAAACCTGGAGAACGCGCCAAAGTAAAGTCGCTTTTTTGCGGATTATCTTTTTCTATAAAGTATAGAATGTATATACCCAATAATTAAGTAATGAATCCATTTATACACCACTATGGCAAGAAAAAAACTGTATCCTATGTACCCTAAGGAAATGGACGACAGAGTTGACAGGGATGACGAATCTGAAGGGGACATCTATGGTATACCGGGGCATGTGCCGTATGAGGCTGCTGATGTACTTGCAGTGCAGAAACGATTGAAAGTAAATAGAACAAAAAAAAGAGAACCATGGCCCCTTACTATGGACTTGCTCCCAGGGCGCCTCTCAGGACCAGCTACTACTGTTTTTACTGCAAGGGCGTTATGAGGAAGGTTAGGGAAAAGCCAAACAGCTACAAGTGTGCCTCGTGCGGCTGGGTATTCACTGATGAATCGCCTTCTGAGGAGGATGAGCTTGTTAATTCTAAAAGTTAGGCGGGTTTGAATCCTGTGATGTACTGCAGCAAAGATTTTAAAGATCAACCCAGAAACATAGTATATGGCAATCATGAAGTATATTGCGGCCGCAGCTGCAGCAGGCGTTTTTGCATTAGCGGCTGCAAACGCCGATGGTTGTACATCATTCACTGAGCCAACTCTTGAGAAACAAACTTCTGTACTATTTGACAGCATGTATCAATCAATGCAGGGTGCAAAAGTCGTTGCTCAAGGCAGCAATCCCAAGGGAAAAACCCATTGGACAAGTTTCTCATTTGGATTGTACAAAGCCGTATACCGGGTCGGATGGGAAAGGACTGTTCAAATCAATGAAGAAGTTGATATTCAGATTCCTGACGGCTATGTCCAAATCGCAAAAGCATATGATAAACCGACTAAATCCTTAAAGACTTTATTTATGATATTAGGGATTAAAGAAGAATGCGCCAAGATAGATGCTCCTTATGTCAGGGATGATAGCGACGAAGATATTTTTAGGGAATATGACATATCCCTTTTGCCGCCTGTTGAAAGATTTCTTAAAGAAATAAGATTGCGGGACGCTGTCAATACCCCTCTTGAACAGCCTAAGCAAACCAGGGCTAAAAGGCCTAAGAAATAGTCTTCTGCAAGTGTGTTTTTGAAGAATAGGCACTATCCTCCTTTTTCAAGCATCCTTTTCTTTCTGTCAAAATCCTTCTTTTTGCCAGCCAGCTCTTTTTTATAGTAAGAGGCAAGCCCAATGTTTCCATCTTTCTCAGCTTTTTTTAATTTTATTTCATGGAGCTTAAGCTGCTCGGATAGAGAATCAATACCTTTTTTTAGTCTCTTTTTCCTATTTGCCATCTACTAAATTCTGCACTGATTTCAGTTCTACTTCAAGGATATTTAATAATTTCTCTGCAAGAGCTAACTTTATCTTTAAACTTTTTGTTGACTTATCATCCCTAAAAAGCCTATAAACTTTGTAAATATCTTCATATTCTTTACTGCTTAAACCATGAGCTTTAAGCCTGGATTTGAATTTTTTATTTGAAAAGGGTTTATCCTCCAGGATACACTGAATAATGAATAGAGTCCTTAATCTGAGCATTATAGAATATAAAACAGAATAAGATGAAAGATATAACCCCTCTTTTTTATCTAACTCTAATAGGCCTTTATTGCTTTCTAAATGCTCCCCAGTATCCCCTAAATATTCTTTAAAACTTTCTTTAGTTATTTTTACTTGCTTTAATTCCTCTAGTAGAGGTGCATTTATCAAAGGTATTGCCTCTTTAATTATCTGATAATAAAGAGCAGGATGGTTTTGAATGGCCTTCTTGAGTTTTTCAGCGGGAAAAGAGGTAACTTCTATGTTTTCTCTCTTAAAATCCAGCTTAAGCTCCTTATCCTTTGTTATTGCCAATACGTCAATATCAGAATCTTTTGTCTGCTCTCCTCTTGCGTATGAGCCATAAATCGCTACTGAGATAATATCTTTTAGATAAGGTTCCAGCAGGTGGATAACCTTTTCTTTAAGATCAAGCTTGGGCCTTTGCGGAAGTATAACTACTACTTCCTCCCCCAGCCAGTCTTTAGGGACCCATACTGCCCCCCCATTGCCTGACTTGACCACAGTTTTGACTATTTGCTCCTTTACAAGTGTTTGCATAGTATAGACTATGTATAGACACAGGTATTTAAGGCTTTCTCTATTTTGCAATAATAGTAATATGATCAGGGAGAAATAGGAAATATGATAATGGACCTGCCGGGATTTGCAACCAGGTGCAAAATCACCTGGCAATTTAATCAAGGTAGGCATAAAGCCTACCTGAACGAATGGACCTGCCGGGATTTGAACCCGGAGCCTTGACCTCTGTCGATCATTCCTGATTTGCGAAGGTCACGTCATGCGATTAGACCACAGGCCCAGCTTGCTGGGATGGGGTCTTCCGAACTTTGTTCGATAGACCACAGGCCCCGTTTGGTAGGGGAAAAAAAGGATAGTATATAAAATGATTTAGAATCACTTAACTATAGCCAGATACTCCTTAATCCTCTCAGAGATTGAGCTTAGATAGAACTTCTCTATCTTCTTCTCGTAGATCTCGGCAAGCGGCATGAATTCAGCTATCCTATAGCCATTGTTAACCTTCTCAACCAGCATAATTTCCTTTAACCTTCGTATCTGGCGCCGTATATTGGATGAGGCTATGCCTAATAGCTCCAGCTTGGCACGCTTCCTCTGCTTTATCACTGCGTCCTCAATCTGCTTTGCAGTAAGTAGCTTTTTCCGCTTTCGCCCCTTAAGCAAAACATGCAGAATGTCAACAATCACATCCCGGGAATCCCCTGGCTGCAGCACACCAAGGCTAAGGCAGATTTTCTTGACAACCTGCCGCTCGGGCATGTGCGAAGGCTTTTCATATTTCCTCAAGGTAAGTTCAGAAAGCGGGGTATCCCTTGAAACCTGAGCCATGATTAAAACTTTTAATTAGCAGATATAAAAACATTCCTATTGTGGCCCTATTGCGCGATCTTATTCACATCCAGAAACTCGTCCGCATTCAACAGGGAGAAGCCTGCTTTCCTGCCGATAATCTGCACTGAGATGATCTTCTTTGGATTCTCCAGGTCAACATTAGAGCGCTCAACCACCTCGGTCAGCTTAAGGATAAGCTCGGTGGTATGCATCTTATCAAAATGCCGCTTGTCAAGCCTCATCTTCCAGGTCTCACTGGGCTTTATCTTCCTGCCAAGCGCCCTGGCTGCATTCTGCATCGCTTTAAGGTCAGCCTTGACCCATTTATCTATTGGAGTCCAATGGTATGTTTTCCTGAATTTAGAAGCGTCTTTTTTGCATACCTTAACCAGGCTCTTTACAATGCCTTTAGGATTGACAATACGGATATTAAGCAGGCCGCTAATCCCAGATTTGAGGTATTTTGGCTTCTTCTTTAACGGCTTGAGCAGGGCTTCTATCTCCTGTTTTGCCAGGCCTTCATGCGAAGGCTCAATGGTGACAAGCAAGTTAGGCTCCATGGCTCTTTTATGGCTTAACACCCTTAAATAAGTTTCGGTCGTCTTTAAAGGAAAAGTTTATATAGTAAGTAAGATACATCTTACCTTGGTGAAAAAGCGTGATAGACATTGATGTCACTAAGATGAGCTCAAAGGGCCAGATAGTCATCCCTAAGAAGATGAGGAGAGGGTACAAGAGCGGCGAAAAATTTATTGTCATCAGGGATAAAGACAGGCTCATTCTAAAGAGGGCAACTGAAGCTCAAAAAACACTTAAGGAGGATCTGGAATTTGCCAGAAGGACTGAAGAAGCATGGAAACGATACGAGAAGGGGGAATTCATTTCTCTCTCGCAAGAGGAATTTCTTAAAGAGCTGGAGAAATGGTAATAGTTCAGTATCATCCTCATTTTCTTAAGCTGTTTCAAAAAATAAGGGATGCTCTCTTAAAGGAAAAAATCAGGAAGCAGATGGCAAAAATCGTACATAATCCAGAGATAGGCAAACCCATGCAATTTGACAGGAAGGATACCCGTGAACTATACATAAAGCCGTACAGGCTTTCCTATGCGTATATCAAGGCAGAAGAAAAGGTAATATTTCTGGATATATACCATAAAGATGAGCAATAAAAAGCTTAAAAGCGCAAGTTTTAAAAGCTGCCCATTATACCTATGGCATAGATGTTCTAATGACTGAGGATAAACAGGACAAATCAGCCCGCTACACCAAATACGAGAAAGCACGCATTATAGGTGCCAGGGCACTGCAGATAAGCGCGGGCGCACCATTTGTAGTGAGACTCGGAGAGGAAGAGCTCAGGCAGATGCGGTACAATACGCTTGATATTGCCAAGCTTGAATTTGAGAAAGGCCTGATACCTATCACGGTGCACAAACCTATGCCAAGCATCCCTGAAGATGACAAGGCTTTTGCACGTAAGCTGTTGATGCACCTGAAGGCAACCGAGGAAAAGCAGCAAGCTGATTAAATGGCGCTCTTCTCAAAGAAAAAAGATACAGCAGGACCAGACACCCAGGAACTTCTAAGAATTATTGAATCTATCAGGAACGAGACTGAAGCTGCGGAAAAGGCCCACCAGAAGCTGAGCGCTGCTGTTGACGGGCTTAAGGAAAGGCTTACTGAAGATTCACTTGAGATATACAATGAATACGCCCTGGTAAAGAAGCATTTGGAGCAGATGAAGCAGAAGCTAAGCCTGGTCATCTATGAATTAAAGCTGCAGGCTGCCTCATTGAATTACGTGGTCAGGAAGGAGGAGCTCGACACTCTTAAAAGGCGGATTGACCTCTGGAGCCCGGAGCAGATGGTCACCAGGCATGAGTTTGAGAAGATGCTGGATGATGCAAGGACTAAGCCATAATCTTATCTGGGTTTCTGATTTCAGTTTCGTATCTTTTTAGGACAGCAAGCAAATCTGCAACAACAACCTCTTCAGTTGCATCCAAAGGATAGTCCAGACGAATGCCGGAGCTTCTTGCATTATAAGGAGTGCTTCCTATGGGGGCATTGCCTAATGTACTCTCAAATTGGACAACCCGTGCCTTAACTAATGTGGAAATCTCTTTAAGAGCCAATAAACTGCCGCCAAATCTTGATCCGCCATTAATTCTGAAGTCAAAGCCAACCTTTACAAGCGGGCCTTTATCTTCTGATAATCTGCCCTGTACCATGACTGTTACCTGGTACGTTGTATCCATGAGCGTGTAGACCCCGCCCCTAAAGGCATTTACCTCTTCTATCTTGTGCAGGCCAATCTCTTCCAGCATTGCATCAAGAGTATCCAAGGAAGTGTCCTGTCCCATGTGATTGCTAATGAAGAATGCTTTTAAAAGCTTGTGCCAATCTGTCAATTTGCCAATCAGCCTCTATAGAACTTAGCAGCCTCTTCTGGACTGACTGAATTAACTATTTCACCAGTCTGCATCTCAAAGCCGCCCCAGGTGGCTATTCTGGGAGTTATTTCCACATGGAAATGAAGTTTCTTGCCTTTTGGCGTGTTATGGAAATAGAAATTATATGAAGGATTAAAACTTGAAAGCTTGCCAAGGAGTTTCTTGAGCATTAATGCGAGGTCTGCAATGGCAGAGGGTGAAAGCTCGGTGATGCTGGTATAATGCTTCTTTGGAAATAGCCATGCCTCGTAATTAAACCGCGATGCAAATGGGGCAAACGCGACAAACGACTTGTTTTCCGCTATAAACCTCCTGCTCTTTGCTTCCTGCCTGACAATTGCACAATAAAGGCATCGTTTGCCCTGCAATGATTTGGCTGCCTCTTCTTTCACTAGTTCAGGGATTTTATTGTAGGCAACAACCTGCAGATGGGAATGGACAATAGAAGTGCCTCCATCCGGGCCGTGGTTCTTGAACACGGCAACATGCTTTATGCCACTCTTTGCGGATAATTCTCTGATCCTGTTAGCGACAACGTTAAGGATGGCTGCCATTTCCTGCGCTGTATTGTCCCAGAATTGCTTTGCATGCTCAGGAGTCTCAACGACGATTTCATGGTACCCATATGCTTCCCCTGATTCATAGAAACCATTTTTCTTTATTGCAGGGCTTTTCTGTATTGCTACAAAAGGGAACTTATTTGCAAACCAGCGGATCTTCCACTTCCCATTATTTGCAACGCGACCTATCTCAGGCGGCGTCAGCTTCTCATTTCCCTGGCAGAAATAGCACACTCCTTCTTGCTTTGCAGCAACTTCTTTCTTGAATTCTTTTGGGCGGTCCTTCCTTCCTTCAGATATGATGACCCAGCGGTCAAGGACATAGTCTTTGCGGAGCTCTATCATGGGATTTTTCTCTGGAAGTCAGTATTTAAAGATTGCTGTCTCACGCTGCGATCTATGTAAACTTTTTTAAACTGTGGTGTTCCTCTTTACCCAATGGACTTCAAAGACCTCAAATCTAAAGGAGTTCCTGAACTTATCGTAAGCTATTTCCAGAATAGGAATATAACAAAGCTGAACTCTGCGCAGGAAAAGGCAGTAAAGGCAGGGCTTCTGGAAGGCAATAACATGCTGGTCTGCACTCCTACTGGCTCGGGAAAGACTGCTATCGCAACCATCCTCATCGGTAAAAATCTTGAGGCGCAGCCAGGCTCCAAGATTGTATACTTAGTGCCGCTTAAGGCATTGGCGAGCGAAAAACTAAGGGAATATAAGGAAGTCTTCAAGGATACAAAATACAGGGTTGCGATGAGCATAGGGGATATAGACTCAAACTCTGCATGGCTTGAAAATTATGACGTCATTATAATGACGGTTGAGAAAATGGATTCCCTGATAAGGCATCATTGCCCGTGGCTGCCATACGTGACAACGGTGATTGTTGATGAAATCCACCTGCTGAATGACGTGAGCAGAGGACCAACTCTGGAAGTCCTGCTGACAATACTGAGGCAAATCCTCAAGAAGGTGCAGATTGTGGCGCTATCAGCGACCATCGGCAATGCAGGGGAGCTTGCAGAATGGCTTGACGCAAGCCTAGTGGCAGACAACTGGAGGCCAGTTAAGCTATACAAGGGTGTTTATTTGTTTGGAAAAGTTGAATTTGACGAGTGAGGGGCATGCTGTTTAACTCTATCGCTAATGACGGCTGGGGCGCCGCTTAGACTTTTTTTGCTTTCTCTTTTGAACGACTGTAGGCTGTTTCTTTGCAAAGAAAGACAAGCCAAAGACCACTGCCCCTGCTCCCATGAAAGTAAAGGCTATCGCTCTGGCAAATTGTGCGATGTCATTTGCGACATCCAGCAGCAGGGGTGCTGCAAGTTCGTTCTGAACCATTTTGGGATTGCGGGCAATCATGCCTGGCAATACAAGCAATGGCATGAGCAGGAGGGCACCTGAAACAAGGAATGAAGAGCCGGTGAAGCGCAGCCATCCTTTCAGTGTTGCGCAGAGCAGGAATGCAGCTTCCAGCAGTGCAAGGCTTAAAATTGCAAGGCCGTAGAAACCTGCGCGTGCAATGCCAATTATAGGCCGCGCCTGGCTTATCATGCTGGTATCAAACTGAGGAGCCATGTCAATATAATCCGGCAGAAGCTTTGATTCTGCGCTGTCTTGCATGAATAGCGCAGAATTGCCTAAGTATTGCTGCTTTAGAGGCCGAACATCAATCTTAAGCTCAAGCAAGTCAGTCTGCCCGTTCAAATAATCAAATACGCTGGTTATGCTGCTATCTATCTGGCTTTTAGTATATCCCTCTGGCAGTTTTAGGGAGCTGTAGTTTTTAGTGATATGCGCCTCAATAAGCCCGTAACCATCATTTTTTTCAAGAGCGTTGATATATGTGCCTGCTTTCAGGAGCTTGAATTTAGTAACAGACAGGGCAGCAAATCCGAGCAGCGATGGAATGAGCAGTAAAAAGACTATGACAAGGATGCTGTACCTTAGCCAGACCTTCATCAAAAACACCTTTTTTAGCTACTTTTCAGCTTGGAGCTTTTATACTTTTCCGGGTAATAAGAGCCAATTCTTATTATTTCAGCGTTAATTCCACGCTGCGCAAGGTTTTCCTTAAGATTCTCTGTAAAAAATTTCTGGTCATAACCAAGGCAAATTACATCTGGCCTGAGCTGCTCAATAATTAAATGCTTGTCTCCTGGATTGCCCAATACTGCCTTGTCAACAATGCCTGTCTTGAGCAGGTTTTCCATGCGCTGTTCCTGGTTGTTCTGCGGAGACTTGCCCTTCACCTGTTTCACTGTCTCGTCAAGAGCAACAACCGCTACTAATGTATCGCCGCGCCCTTTTGCCTCTCTCAGGAAATACAGGTGCCCCGGGTGCAGGATATCAAACGTGCCGAACACTAATACTTTTTTCATGAGATGAAAGAGAATCAACTTGCTTTAAAGAGTTTTCTGAACCATGCCTTGATTGCGGCAAGGAAACTGCCGTTGCTCCCGTTGCACCCTGTATCATAGTTCCATGCTGTTCCCTGCGGGCAGATGCAGCCTGGCTGCCAGCTGCAATTAACTCTGCGGCACATGCCATCTGTGCAGTAAGTTGAGCAGTTAAAATTATCAGGCATGGTTTCTTCCCATATCCCGGATGTATTCTGGCAAGCTAGTATCCAATATTTCGGCTTTGCCGAGATGCAGCCTAAGGTTTCATTGAACTCATAGTTTGGCGGACATACGCATGTCCCCTCTGCCCATCCTATTCCAGGGTTTGAGCCGTTCAAGCCCCTGCAGAGATACCAGTGTTCACACTTTGTTTCAGTGGTGTAGCCTAGGGTGAAATTAAAGCCTTCAGGCCGGGGATTGTAATGCTTGGGGTCGCCTGCAAAGTAATACTTGCATTCTGCAGTTTCCGGATTTACTATATAGACTGGCGGGCCGAATGGCTGTGAATACGCGAGCATAGTGAGAAAGGAAAAAAAGCCCAGTAATATCAGCACACTCTTTTTCATACGCTCGTGTAAAAGCAAAGTATATTTAAACATTATTATTCTATTCAAGGTAATGAAGCAAATGAAGCATTCCGCAAAGCTTGGAGCATTAGTGCTTATCAGTGCACTCCTTATTCCGCTTTTCTTGTTTAATGCACTGCTTTATGACAAACTGTTCTATTCGCAGGAATTCAGCAGGCTTGGAGTGTACGAGAAGCAGGCAGAGGCAGATGCCATTGCTAAAGAGATCCTTAGTTTTCTTAAGGGAAAAGTAAACCTTACTACAAACCTGCTAACAGAAGAAGAAAAGAGCCATCTTTCAGATGTTAAGGCCATTTTTACTGCTTTGCGATGGACTATGTATGCACTGGCTGGGCTGCTTCTTGTCGTTTTCTATTTTGTCCAGAAGAGTGTAAAGTTGAAGGAGGAGAAAAGAGCATTCTTAAGCATGTATTTCATGGCAACAGGAATATTGCTGCTGGCTTTGCTTTTTTTGCTAGGCATTTCGCTGTTCAACTTTCCCAGCGCATTCCAGGAAATGCACTCACTTTTATTTCCACAGGGCAATTATGAGTTTCCTGCTGATTCTACGCTGATTACTTTGTTCCCAGGGCAGTTTTTTGCTGATTTTATGAGGCAGGTTGTAATTAATACAGCACTTGCTGTCGGTACGCTGGTAGGCATTGGATATCTGCTGAGAAGATGAAGGGCACAGCAAAATTTATAAATAAGTATACCGTGATTGCTTTTTTGCAGAGAAAGAGGTGTAGGGACGCAGATGAGAAAGGGAGTCATAGTTGCATTGGGCATTATCTTGCTTATTCTTATTGGATGCCAGAACATCAATCCTCAGGCAGCAAAGCCGAAAGGCCTTACTACTATCCCGCTTGATAAGATTGCAACAGGCCCTGTTGAGCCGGAGCTTGAGCAGGACATCCTGCCGCAGATAACAGCTTCTGCAACTGCTGAGGTTGTGCCAAGCAACGTGCCTGACAAGGATTTCTTTGTCATCACGGTAAATGAAACGCAGATGGTAAAGCCTAAGTTATCAGCTGCAGACCCTGATGGGGATCCTGTCAAGTATTACTTCTATGCGCCGCTGAACGAAAGGGGGGAATGGCTGACTAAGCTTGGAGACAGGGGGGAATACAAGACCAAGATAGTTGCATCTGATGGGAAAATCAACAGCACACTCTATCTAAAGATAGTGATCAACAAATTCAACCAGGCTCCTATACTTGAGACTATTGAGGATATTACGCTCAGCGAAGGGGATACAGTCATTATCAATCCAAAGGCAATTGACCCAAACAATGATGAGGTTGAAATCAAAATTTCCGGCTGGATGAACAGCAAATTATACAAGACTAACTATAATGATGCAGGAACGCACCTAGTGACAGTAACTGCATCTGATGGGATGTATTCAACAGCACAGGACGTGACTGTGAAAATTAATAATGTTAACAGGGCTCCACAGCTCCAGGCCATTGACAATGTGGAAGTGACTGAAGGAGATTTAGTGAAGGTAAGTCTGAAAGCGACAGACCCTGATAATGATCCTATCAAAGTGACTGTGTTCGGCCCTGTCAGCGATGCAGGCGAATGGCAGACCAAGATAGGCGATAAGGGAACTTACACGATTAAAGTTACAGCAAGCGATGCCCATGCGAGCGCGGAAACATCATTTACAGTAATAGTGCTGCCGAAAGACAAGATGCCTGTGCTTGAGCCTATAGCGGATGTAACTGTTGATGAAGGGCAGATTGCCGAGATTCTCGTTAAGGCAACTGATCCTGAAGGGAAAGAGCTTGTTTACAAGGCAAGCGACAAGAATTTCATGCAGGAAAGGAACCTGTTCAGGTGGCAGACTGATTATGATGACGGCAATCCAGACCAGGCTGTCTACAATGTTAAAATTACAGTAACAGATGGCGTGAATGAAGTGTCACAGGATGTCAAGGTTACTGTGAGAAATGTTAACAGGGCGCCTTGCTGGATCACAGAATGCCCTGAAGAAGATTAGTGCGCCGCAAGCTGCCCATGGTGAAAAAGTTTATCCGCGAACGCCAGAGAAAATGCAAGCATTTTCTTGGCCAAGAAACACTAAAGCGTTTCTTTGGAAGTGAGCGGTTGCAAATTGTATATAGTAAATAAATTAATATGAAATAAACTAGCAATGGCGCAAGCGCCAATTTTACTAAGGCCAAAAGTCTGCGACGCATCTCAAGAAATAAACTCCTGCAATCCAGTCTGCTTTGCCCTGAGCTTAGCAATTGCAAGCTGGGCTTCCTTGACGTATAGTTCCTCCTCTTTCTCATCCAGAAGAGGGATTCCATAGACACCGTCGTACCCAGGCCTTATCTTTATCTTTCCTTCACGGTTCCTCATGATGAAATCCGCCAGCAGCTTGCCTGAGACTAAGGCATGAAGCTCGTCATACGGTGTTTCAAGCAAAATATCAAGCTCTGTCCTTCCTGCGCTTACCAAATTATAGAATTCCTGCCATACCTGTCTGGAAGCAACTGGTTTTTTCAGTACTGTGGCAATTAGCTCGGATAACGGAATCAGGGCATGATAGGGTTTTGCATCTTTTGGTACAAATCCTTCCGGCCGGTCCGCAAGCTGCTCAACTCGCTCTAAAACACCTACTGTCATCTTCCTGCTGCATTTAGGACAAATTTCTCTGAATTTTTTTGATTGCGCCGGATCAACAGAGATATTGCAGTCCCGGTGGCCTGTGAAATGGTACTTGCCGAAGTTTGGGTCAACTTCAATAGTTCCCAGCAAGCCATCCTTGGTCCTTATAGCATTAATTAATTCTTTATAGGTCGGCTTGATGTCAAGCATAGTAGCTTCCCTGCCCATGCGCCACGGCCAAAAAGAGTGTGAATCTGAGAAGCTGAGCAAGGCGTATTTGTCCAGGCTTGACAGGCGCCAGTTCATCAAAGGGTCTGAACTTAATCCTGTCTCCAATGCATGAATATGTTTGCTGCGATCCTGGAAGCACTCCTCCACGGAATCAAATCCGGTTGAGCTGCCGAACAGGCCGAACCAGGGCGTCCAGACATGCGCAGGAATTATCTCAATATCCTTATTGATGTCCATCATCATATCAACAAACTCAATGCTTGAGAAGCCGAAGATGGGCCTGCCGTCATAGTCAAG
>JACPIF010000006.1 GCA_016188215.1 Candidatus Woesearchaeota archaeon | reverse complement strand
AAGCGCGGGCCAAGATGGTAATTTCTTATTAGAGTAAAGCTAAAACATATCAAAACAAGTAAACATTAAAAGACTAAAAACTAAAGAGCATTAGTAGTCGCTCACATAAATGTTCGCTCCAGGGTTACGGGAGTCCGCCAACAACCAATGTGCATCAAAAATGGCGGACATTGCACAGGGCGCGAGCTTGCCGAGCGCAAACCGCGCGGCGCGGTGCAAGGTTAGTCCAGTTGGATAAAATGCAAAAGAAAACAGGAAAGTCAAGGAGAGGAAACCGTGCGGCAGCAAAGCCAACCGTTAGTAACAGATTCTACCTCTTTTTCGGCATCGCTCTTGCAGTTATAATCCTTGACCAGCTCACCAAATTGTGGGCGCTCCGTGAGTTGCAGAATCCTATGCCGCTCATTGGCAATTTCCTCTCATTTGCTTTGGTAAAGAACACCGGCGCAGGCTTTGGGCTGTTCAAGGGCACCAACACGCTGATGATTTACCTCTCGCTTATGGTCATAGGCCTGATCCTGTACTTTTATGACAGGATTCCTGACAAGCTTGGCATCCATGCATCAGTTGCCCTCATCCTGGGCGGCGGCATCGCAAACTTAGTTGACAGGGTAAGACTGGGCTACGTCCTGGATTTCATAGACGTGAGCTTCTGGCCGACTTTTAATGTTGCAGATACTGCTATCACGCTTGGGGTAATAGGGTTCCTGTGGTTTAGTTGGAAGGATTAGAGGATTGGCCTTGGTTGGTAATTCACGGTTTCTGGAGGGAAATGCGACAATACAGTATTTGCCCTTGCTATAACGTTATCTATTTGGTGCCTTGCATTACCGATAAAATGCTCCTTTTCAGAAAGAATCAGATTAATGGTAGGTTCAGTAATTCCTGCTTCAGAAAATACAGTGTCATTAGCTAGGTCACGCGCAAGATATGGTGGTTTTCCATCCTCTCTCATCTTGAGTGCCGCAGCTACAGCATGTTTCTTAATTATTTAATGAGCTTGCTCTCTTCCCAAACCTGCTTTAACAGCTGTTGACAAGATTTCTGGTGTTGCCATGAATTGTAGATACCTGTCAACTTCTTGACTGATTATTATAGGATATGCCCCCATTTTTTGCAGCACAGTCATTGTCGTCTCACACACAGTGTCAGATGCATAAAAGGCGTCTGGGCCAATTACTCTTCTAAGCAATGAATCAGACACGTCACCCTCCTCCCAGGTAGCCCCTGAGATGCGTGACCCCCCGTCGGCATACATTTTTAGCGCCTCAGCTGCAGCCCAAATTCTTTCAGAACTTCTTGTATTCATTTTATGGGGCATAGCGGTTGATCCAGTTTGTCCAGCTTTAAATCCTTCAGTAACAAGCTCGTAACCTGCCATAAGCCTCATTCCAATAGCGTAGTTCTCACACGCGGAACTTAAGAAAGCAAGGTGGCTGACAAGAGCAAAATCCAGGGACCGAGGATAAACTTGGCCAGGAGCATATAAAATTTCTTTAAAGCCAAGATGCTTAGCAACAGCAGTTTCCAGTAAATCAACAGCTTCTTGGCTACCCAGTATGCTCCGCATATCAGCCTGTGTCCCTATTGGTCCTTTAATTCCCCGCAGGGGCAGCTTTGGGATAAAGGCTTCAAATTGCTCAATATGAAATCTTAATTCTTCAGCCCACATTGCCATTCTTCTACCCAATAAGGTGGTTTCAGCTGCCTGGTGGTGTGTCCTCCCGGTTAGGTAAATATCCCTATAATCGTTGGCACGCCCAACCATATGTTTTAAGACTGCAACATATCTCCCTAGGATGATTTCAGAAGCACGCTTATACTCCCATTGCTCAACGTTATCTGTCAAATCTCTACTGGTCATGCCTACATGAATTATTTCTTTTGCCCCTGCAGCCTGCACAAAAGCTTCAATCCTTGCTTTAACATCATGCTGGCCCCCTCGCTCAATTTTCTTAATTAGTTTAAGGTTTATATCTTCCTTTGCCTGCTCATATTTCTCAATGTCTTCAGAAGAGAATGGTTGCCCTAGTATTTTCTGTAATTTCATTACAAGAATCCAAAAATTCCTTTCGTCAAGAATTTTCCCCCTTGTTGAAAAGATTGCATTTATTTCAGGCGTTACATACCGTTCCGAGAATACATTTTCGTTTACCATTTTAGAAATGTCCGAATATCCTTTCCAAGGTTGCCGGCATTGCGATACCGTGCTCATTTGCTGCGTCAATGCTCTGACCATCTCTCTCAGAGCCATACGGTTGCACGATTGCAGTTACTCCCACTCGTGCAAGGGTTTTAACAGAATCTTCAAACGGAAAGAATGCATCAGATGAGCAAACTGCTCTATTAAATGGATTTTCCTTAAGGTTTTCCCAGCCAGTAATGCCCTTAAGGGGGTCGTATGCTATTCCTTCCCTATCCATTGCCTTTTGCATACCTTTAACAATCATCCTTTCTACAGAGCCGACACGCTCAACGTCACCTGAGCCGATGCCGCTGCTCACGCCACGCCTGACGACTAAAACACCGTTGCTTCTTGCAGCGGCTAAATTGAGGTACCAAGAAGTTACTAGGTCATCAATCTCCTCCGGATTCGGATCGCGATTAATTACATGAATCCCGGTTTTGTCCGTCACTAGGGGATCAAAAATAAGATCAGCTTCTGATTTTATTCTAGTGAGAAGTAAATCTTGTATCCCAAATCTGCCTGAGCCGGGCATTTCCTTAATTGATTTGAGTCCATAGGTCTCATCTCCTGCAAATTTCGGTAATGGCTCAAGGGTTCTGAATTCTCCTATTCTCATGGCTTTCCTTTCTTTTTCCACATAGGCAACAACACCTTCCTCATATCCAGGGGCAGCAAGCACGTCAATGAAGAAATTTTTATGCCTCATCTCAAAAAGTGCTTCAGCAGTTTCCCTATCAACTGGTCTTGTAAAGGCTGCTGTTCCTCCAAAGTTGCTCCTGAAATCAGCATCACGGGCTGTTCTATATAATCCTGCAAGTGATTGACTTTTTGTTTGAAGGGCAAATCCTGCAACAACGGTATGCTTCATGATAATAGCTGCAGGCCTATTCCAGAAGTACTTGAGCGTGTTCATAGCAACAGATATATCCATGGTATTGGTCATGGACAGGCCACCTTTTCCATAACCAGCGGAATTAACGCTTCTAAGGTCAGTTAGTTTTGCAATTGTATCTGCATTTTTGCCGGCAATTTCAACAGGATAATATACCGCACCATGCTGATGCGGATTTTCTCCATACTTTAAATCCCATTCTTTCTGAAGCACTATTATAAGTCGGTCTGGAAAATCACCTTCGTTCCTTGTTCTATACGCCTGTTTGAATTGCGATATGTCAGTTCCACGCGGGTTGCTTACTACCATTTTATTTCCCTCCGTTCAAGTCATGCCTGTTAAGTATTGCAACCTCAGATTTTCCTGTCTCTGTATTGAAGAAAACTGCAGCAACTGCAACTCTATAATCCTTGGCAGGATCTGTAAGATCATTCGGAGCTAATGCATCGTAAACTGCTCTGGCAGTTTGTGCTGCCGTATCAAATGGTAACTGTACCAAAGCTGGCTCAGCCACATATGGAGGCAAAGGATTTACATTTTGACCCGCATATGTTGCTATCATTCTTCCTTCTCCTGTCTTAAAGAACACACTGTGAATTTTCTCTTCTTTTTTGCCATTCACGCATCTTACAATGTGGAATGCCCCATGCATTTTTCCAGCAACTGCGCTTATTCTTGCTGTGTTATTCGGACCGTCTGGTTCATAGCTTGTAATATCAATCCAGCCTAATTTTTTATCATAAACATAATGAGGCTGTTTGAAAGCCTCCCATAATATTAATTCCGGAGTCGATAAAGGTAAATTTTTTTTATTCATAAAAGAGGTGTAAAGAAGATTTGTCTGTGCGCCATTGCTTACTAACATGACATCTTCCAAAGGAACAACAGCAGGATAAAGCAGGAGCGGAGGACTTCCCTGCTCTAATACTTTAGAATCAGTTACCTCGGTTCTTAAAATACTATGTCCATCCTGCTCTATAATTCTCGCCTTGCTTGGTGGACTTCTTGCAGTAACTCCATAAACAACTATATTATCCACAGAGTTATTAGACTGACCTAAAATAATAAACCTGCCTGGATACTCCATATTTGCCAGTGCTTCTAATCCATTTGTCATTTTTACCTCCTCATCCTACTTTAAACCCATAGGGAATTGATTTCCCTTCATAATGAACAATGCCTGTATCAGTATCAAATCCAAATTTGCCAAGGGACCAGTCAAGGATAGTTTTTGGAAATATTACCAGGTCACCTATTTCCTTTAGCCTGTTTTGATGCTCATTTGCAACTCGTTTTACTATTTTCGGATTATTTGTATCCCAGTCAGAAGGAAGGGAAACTTCAAGAGGTGCGGACCTCATACATACTGGACCGTCATCAACCTTCTCAGTCATAATATGTGTTGTTGACTTCAGGAACTTTTCTCCGGCTAATAGTGCTTTGGCGACAGCATCGTCTCCAGTATATTTCCTGTAACCGTTTTCATCATGGATTGTAAGGTCGGCTGGGTGCACATTTATTCCTGGAAATGCATGCACTAAAACAGGGGTTGCAATGAGCATATAGCCTCCATACGCTACGAACCTGACGCCAAACGCCTTAAAGATTTCTACAATTCTCTGCTCATATTCTTGTCTAAAAGTCATGTCATAGGCACGCCTCTTTCATTGCAGAGCTCCCTATAGTCATTACCTAAGATAGGTATTCCGTATTTGCCTCCAATTTCATGCGCTCTGCTGGTTTTAGGCTTGTTGGTATAAATTACAGCAATTTTAAACGGAGGCTCATCCCCTTTTGCAGAGAAAGATCTTTCAAGTTCTACTGCAGCTTCAAGATTCTTCCCTGTGCCTGACATCAATCCGCCTACAGGCATCTGTCCCCATGCAGGATTCCAGAATGGTTTTAGTGTCATAATCCACCTTTCAAAGCTCTCTGCACATCTCTCCATGAAACGTCAAAGCGCCAGGTTATGCAGTTATCCTCAGCAAACACTGAAGACATTGCTTGCCTCGCTGCCAAAGTTGTACTCACTACATCAAATCCAGATGTCACAAAAGAAAATAGCCTTGAGCCATCCTTAGTTGTCCGCAATATACCATCATCTCCAAGCTTAGTATTATAGCTAAAAAATTCTGTATGAGGTGGTATGGCGTTATATCTAATCCACATTCTTTTATCTTTGCTGCTTGGGAAGATGCCATCTTCTTTTGCGCGGGAGTAGCCTGCAGACGCTGCGACTATGTCAACTCTTATGAGATCATCACGCAATGCAGCAACTAATGGGTCATTACCTGAGGCCCTGGCTATAAACTCAGTAAAGTTACTTATCTTAAACACTTTCCGCTCAGGATCGCCATTTCTTGAATTCGTTTCTACAGTGACAACTGGGAAAAAGCCATTGAGCATAGGCTCATCTGTTATCTTGCCTCCAAAATAAACAATCCCATTATAGGGAATACCTTCGTCTGCAAGGCCATTTGCAAAGTTTTGGATGATCCTTTCTATCGTATCCTGGTGACCAATTACAACTTTAGGATCTGATGTTGCGGCCATGCCACCAGTATTGGGGCCTTCAGGATAAACTCCATTCTTGACAAGAGTAACCATAGTGCCCATAACATTTGCACCCATTCCAATCCTAACGCCAAGGTTGGCGCGTTCCCCATTCAAACAAGCAACACCTCGTGAGATTGCTTCTTGAGCCATTGCATTGCCTACTGAATAGATCAAATCAGGGTTGGAATTGTCCCAGTCAATGACATTTGCAAATGCTACTGGTGTTCCTTCAATACGCCTAGAATCCTGCACCATCCTCTCAATTAATGAAGTTGCATGTCTCTCGACTGATTCATAATGAGGGTTTCCAGTAGTTGAATGGATAGCAATTGTCGCATCTTCTGGCAGCCGTAGAACAACGAGGCCTCTTCTTCCAGGTGAAATTATATCAAGATACTGGGGATGAGCAGAATTAGCAAGTGTTTTACCGAAAATCTCAGCCAATTTTCTTGATTCAGGACCTTTTCTCTCTGTCTCAGTCTTAACGTAATCGTCAAGTATCCCACTCATTCAAACCCACCCCATTATTTTTAATTTACAAAACTTATTTAACGCAATAGCACGGCTCCAGCCCATGCTCCAGCGCATCCTGCTTGTCCTTTAGCCAGATGCGGTTCTCGTTCTGTATCTTCTGTGTCCATCCGCAGTCAGGCAGATGGAACTTCTTGCCTATCCTTGAAGCAACAAACTTTCCAAGAGTGCTTTTCTCCTCCTCTGCCTTTTCTTCTTTTTTCTCAAAGCCGTAAGGCTCAACCTTAAAAGTAGTATTTATAACATCTTCCTGCTCTGGGACTATAGTTTCTGTTTTTATCTCATGCCACGTTTCCTTTTCTTCAGGTATTTCAGCCTCGCCTACTGATACGGAAGAGACCGCCAGCCCTGTTATGCCGACAAGCACGGTCCCCAGCATGACAAGTATTCCATAGGGCGCATTGAAATAAACTATTAAAGCGAAGATAAGGAGCAATGAAAAATAAAAAGTGTTGAGCAGCCATGAAAAGGGTGTGTCCTGCACCGCAAGATGCCAGGCGAAGATAGCTGCTATGATAAAGATGGTCACAAAGAATAGCTCTGCAAGAAACGCATTGCCTTCTGTTCTGCTGACCAGCAGGCCTATCCCTGTAAGCACAAGAGCACTGGTAGCAATGACCGCAAGCGTCTTGGTTAAATCCATACAGGGCCAGAAGGTAGGCTTATTTTTAAATTTTTCGTATTGATTCTATTTTTGAGTAGTAATAAGTTGATTGTTTTTATCATATCTGACATATAGAACTCCTCAAACTCCTTAATCTTGTTTGGATTTAGCGGCGCCCTGCCGTTACTTCTGCTCGCGCAACTATCTCGTCCAGTTCTTTTCTAGTAGGAATAACTGCCATGGGATGCCTGCATCCTAAGAAATCGCTGGCTGCATTATTTTTATAAATGCTTCCAAGCTTTATCTTCTTCCTCACTATCCCAATCTCTAGCAAGTACTTTTTCACTAGCGTATGCAGTTTCCATTGCTTCTTTCATTTTTAGAACTCTTCAAACTCCTTCAGCTGCTTCAGCAATCCCCTCTGCTTGAGGAATTCAACCTGCGCCCTGGAATACTTGTAAAGGATATCGCCTTTCTCATCGCCCTGGAACTCCCACGGCTCAACAATGATTAGGTCACCTTCCCTGACCCACAGCTTCCGCTTCAATCTGCCGGGTATCCTGCAGACTCTTGTCTTTCCATCCAGGCACCTCACCCGGGTCCTGCCCCCGCCTAACCTCTGCTCAAGTATGCCAAATACTTCCCTTCCCCTGGGAATCTTTGTTCTTGAGATCTCCTGCTGCAGCTCTGCCTGCCGCTGCTCTTCTTCCTTCTTCTTGCTCATGGTTTAAAATAACTTGGCTTAGTTTATAAGGCTTTTGGAAATGAGAAATTGAAAAGTGAAGGGACTGAAAATGAGCAAGGTAGTCGGTGAGGTGAACCTCACCTCCAGGGCGACGTTGGTCCCCCGAATCGCGTGTCTGCTGCACATCGGGGGACTTTTGGGACAGTGCGCGAGCCTCAGGCGAGCGCTGTCCGCGCAGCAGGCGAGTGCAAAGTAAATTTAGTTAAGTTAAGTGAAAAATTAAGAAAATTAGTAACTATTCAAAAAATGCAATCAGAAAACTATATATACTAACAAATAAGCCATAGCCCAATGAAACGCCCCTGGCTCTTCATAATCATCCTGATTGTGGTGCTTGCATTCATATCGTTTGTTATAGCAGGCATCGCTTCATTCTTCATAAGCTCAGATGTTGAGGTCAAGGGCTCTGGCAATGTTGCCATAATCCCAATTAAAGGGGAATTGGTCACTGAAGAGGATTTCAGCCTGTTTGCTGCAGATGTCGTATCCTCAACTGACATCATTGAGCTCATAGAAAAGGCAGAAGATAGCGCTTCTATAAAAGCCATAGTCTTTGAGATAAACTCACCGGGAGGCAGCGCTGTCGCTTCAGAAGAGGTTGCGAATGCAGTGAAGAAGGTAAATAAGCCGAAGGTAGCCTGGATCAGGGAATCAGGCGCATCCGGAGCATACTGGGTAGCTTCTGCAACTGACCATATTGTTGCGAGCCGCATGTCAATTACCGGCTCAATCGGCGTCATCGCTTCATACCTTGACTTCTCAGGCTTGATGGATTATTACAATGTAACCTATGAGCGCCTGGTTGCAGGCAAATATAAGGATGCAGGCACCCCATTCAGGGAGCTGACGCCGGAAGAGCGCGCAAAGTTCCAGTACAAGCTTGACCTTATCCACCAGGAATTCATCAATGAGGTTGCAGAAAACCGGCAAATGTCAAAAGCACAGATAGAAGCGGTTGCAACCGGGGAATTCTTCCTGGGAAGCGAGGCCCTGGAGCTTGGATTAATAGATGAGGTTGGCAGCAAGGATGAGGCGCTTGCATACCTTGAGAAGCAGCTTAATCAGTCAGTCTCAGCAGTCGAATACAAGAAGCACAGGTCATTTTTTGATGCCTTTTCAGACACCATGAACGAGAAGTTCTTCTACATCGGCAAGGGCATAGCCTCATTCAGCCAAGAAAAGAAGCTGTATATCAGGACTTAAAGACAATGAAACAAGAAAGCATTTTCGTAGAGTACTTCGGAGACACGCCGATGGTTCGGATGCTTAACTTCCTGATACTAGGGAAAGACTTTGACTATAGCATGACGGATATTGCAGAAGGCAGCCATGTAGGCTGGACTTCATTTACAAGAGCTTGGAAAGAATTGGAGAAACGAAAAGTTGTTATCCATACAAGGGATATTGGACGCGCAAGGCTCTACAAGCTGAATATGCAAGACCCTACGGTACAAAAACTAGTAAAGCTACATTGGGAGATTATTAAGACTGAGACAGACAAGATGTTCAGTAAGAAGAAACTAGTTGCTTAGTGTTTTTAGAGACTTTTAAAGTGCCAAGCTATATATCAGGACTTGAGTATTTGCCGCTTAATTCTAAGAAAGGAAACCTGCAGTTTTCTAGGTATTTGGAAACTATAGCTTCAGTTTCCAAAACTTTTATAAATTGTTCATAGGTTGGCAGGGGATATGAGGGTAGAGGTGAAGGTAGGTATCCTGTTAATTGCAGTGATGGCGCTAGCGCTTGTCACAATAGCAGCCGCTGGCACACAGTACGAGGCAAAGGTTGATCCTGAGGTTGACGAGCTATTAAGCCAAAGTGATGAGGTTTCTGTCATTGTCATGTTGAAAGAATATGACATAGATAGCTCTGTATCCGGCTACAGCATTAGTAAAAACAGGGATGAAGTGCAGAAAAGCAAGGATGAGCAACGCAGGGACATGGTAAAGAGCCAGCGGGAGAAGGTTCTTGGCAAGTTGAAGGTAAAGGAAAAGGGCAGGGGCAAGGAAACTGGGATTTCAGCTGCAGCTTCATCAGATTACGAATTAGAGCTTACCAATACATACTCATTGGTCAATGGGTTTGCTGGGAAGATAAAGAGAAGCACGCTGGAAAAGCTGAAGAGTGACCCTAATGTTGAAGGTATTTATCCAAACAGTGAAGTCAGGGCAATCATTGATAACACTACACAACTGATAAATGCAACTAATCTTTGGAATGTTACCCTAAACAGTATAAGCATAAATGGCTCTGGAGAGACTATTTGTATAATAGACACAGGTGTTGACTACACGCATCCTGACATGGGCGGCTGCACCAGCACAACATTCCTTGATGGCACCTGCAGCAAGGTAATCGGAGGCTACGACTACGTCAATTCGGATGAGAATCCCATAGATGATGAGGATCATGGCACCCATGTAGCAGGCATTGCTGCCTCTACAAATAAAACATATCCTGGAGTTGCTCCTGGAGCCAAGATTGTTGCGCTCAAGGTATTGAACTCAACAGGTTCAGGAAGCGAAGCAAATGTTATCAACGGCATTGACTGGTGTGTAAGCAATGCCTCAAAGTTTAATATCTCTATAATAAGCATGAGTTTGGGGGGCAGCATCCTCTATGACACGTATTGCGATGCCAGTGAAACTGCATTTGACAGCTCCATTGATGCCGCATTTGCAAGAAACATATCAGTGATAGTTGCTGCTGGAAATGATAATAGCAAGACCTCATTGACTGCGCCTGCATGCATCAACAATGCGACGGCAGTAAGCTCTACCACTAAAGCAGATGGGTTTTCAGGGTTTAACAGAGGGAATATCACTGACCTGCTTGCCCCAGGCAGCACTATAACTTCTTTGTTGAGGGGAGGCGGATTCACCGCCCTGAGCGGCACATCCATGGCAACCCCTCATGTTGCGGGCACATTTGCCCTTATAAGGCAATTCGGCAGGCTGGAGCGAGGCGTCAATTTTACGCCTTCTGAGATCCAGGATTTCCTGAACAGGACAGGCAGGCGCCTCAATGATGCTGGAGGCAGCGGTTTGACATTTACACGGATAGATGTCTTTAATGCGACCAAATACATTGCCAATGCAACAGTTTCCTATGCCACGGGCGCCGATGCAAACAACAGTTTCCTGAGCAGGAACTGGATATTGGTGAACTCAAGCATAGGGCTGAAAGCAGCACTTGCAAATATAACCTATACACTTATGAACTCCTCATTTGGTATAATAAATGCGACAACATATACCACCGCAGTAAACACAACAAATTTCACGGTAAACTTATCCAATGCAGCGTATTATTTCAATGTCACGATTGCAGACGTGCTCGGCCAGGTCAATTTCACTGAGAACAGGATAGTAACCCTTGACAACATAACCCCAAACCTCAACTTCTCAACAGGAAGTGATGCAAACAACACATTTGTAACAAAAGGCTGGATATTCCTCAATGTTACTGCTTCAGATGCCAACTTCGCAAATATCACCTATTATCTATACAATTTATCCAATGACACAGTTCTGGTAAATGCAACAACATACACAAACCTTTCAGATTTCAACCGCACCATTAATTTCTCCCTTTCAAACCTGAATGCAGTCTACCTAGTAAATGTTTCAGTGATTGACAAGGCAAATAATGTAAACAGCACGGAAACCAGGAGGATAATCAATGACATAACTGCACCGGGCATCGTGTTTGCCTCCCCGACGTTAGGCAACAACAGCTTCTCCAATAGGAATTGGATATTTCTAAATATCTCGTTTAATGAATTTAATTTCAACAACATAAGCTACATACTGACTGATTCCTCGTTTGCAGTGTTAAACATAACAAACTTTACCACTGCTACAAATACAACAAATTTTACTCCGAGTAATGCTAACGCAGTTTATTACATTGCTGTAAACATAAGTGACCGCATGAACAATGTAAATACGACTGAATACAGGCTGATCAACCTTGACACGCTTATTCCCGCAATAGATTTCTCAAATGGCACTGAGGCTAATGCCACAGCTTTCAACCGCAGCTATATACTCATCAACATATCAACGGCAGATGCAAACTTCAACAATCTAAGCTTCTTCCTGTACAACGGCAGCAATGGCGCTTTGCTCAACCAAACAAACTACTCAAGCCAGAACTTAACCAATTTCACAGGTTTAGGAGATGGTATATACTTGTACAACGTGACAGCGTATGACAAGGCAAGTAACATAAATATTACTGCGACAAGGAACATCACCCTGGACTCAAGGGCCCCATCTATAGCTTTTGAGGCAACTACCGCAGCCAACAACTCAGTAACTAACAGCAGCTCTATCCTAATCAATGTGACAGTAACAGAAACGAACCTTGCAAATATTACCTTCTCTTTATACTATCAAAATAACCTCTCCCTGATTAATGAGACCAATTACACTTCATTGACTTCATTCATCAACTTCACAGGCTTGACAGATACAACATATGTCTACAACGTAACTGTCAGGGACCGCGCAAATCTCCAGAACAGGACAGAAGTACGCACTATAAGCACAGATGCTACAGCTCCCAGGATCCTTGCCATAGACCCTGCAAATAACACTGCCAACATTCAAATCACCACAAACTTCACCATAAACTTCAGCGAGAACATAACAAATGCAACCCTTTCAAATCTCAACTTCATCCTGGTAGACAGCAGGGGCTCCAACATAACCGCCGCCTTCATCTATAACAGCTCCAACCAGACAGTTATCATCCCGAACATAGCGCTATCATTTAATGAGACATACAATCTGACCTTAAAGGCAGGCATTACAGACAGGGCTGGCAACAACCTGTCAATGACAAGCTTCAATTTCACTACTGAAGTCTCGCCATTTAACCGCTCCAATTCAATCATCGGAAATCTCAGCTATGTAAGGAGCAATGTGCCCGGCATAAACATAACGATAAACGGCACTGATACCTACAATGTTGTTAGGAATGAATCTCTTTTAGTCGTGATATCCAATAATACAGACAAGTTTGTTGAGCTGAACATCTCATTCAACACTACAAAGCTTGACTTGACTAATATCACTGTCACACAGAATTCAAACTCATCAGTTGGCTCCCTTATAGTAAGGGGTATGCCATTATTTTCAGGAATAAACAAGACTATTTATCTGGACAACCGCACTGACCTGCAAGGAGTCTGCATCAAGGATGCGGATATCATTTCTATTGACCAGATATCAAGCAGCTGCAAACAAACAAATGAAACCTTCCTTAAGTGCCCTGGAACATTCAGGCAGTACGGCTGTGAATTGAATGGCTCTCGCTACAAGGTGACAGGTCTTGCCCACACAGGGGTTACGCAGGCGAACGACACCGCAGCTCCGTTAGTCACAGCTATAAGCACATCAAACTCCGGCAGCTCAATAACATTGTCTGTAACTACAGATGAGAATGCAACGTGCAGGTATGCCGAGGAAGACGCTTCTTTTGAATCCTTAGGCCTCAGCATGACAGACTCAGTAACCGCCCATACTGCCTCAAAAAGCTACAGCTCAACCAGCTCCGGCACATACTATGTCAGATGCAATGACAGCTCCGGAAACACAATGGGAGCTTCCAATACTACTTCATTCAGCATCAGCATCTCTTCAGGCTCTTCAAGTCCATCTGGGGGAAGCAGTGGCGGAGGAGGTGGCGGAGGAGGTGGCGGTGGCGGCTCTGCTGCCCTGGACAAGGTACAGAGGTTCTATGACTTGGTTTCTCCTAATCAACCATACACCATGAATACCAATCGGAGGGATTTTGCCTTGAGCAGGCTCACTTTCGAGACTATAAGCCAGGCTGAAAAAGTAGACATTGCAATAGCGAAGATAAATGATTCCAAGCTGCCTCTTGCGCTGCCTATAGCCAATCAGTATTTTAATATCAGCACTGTAAACCTTGAGAATGGCAACATCAGGGCAGCAAGCATTGAGTTCAAGGTAAATGAAAGCTGGCTTAGCCAGCACAATGCAGCTTCCGAGAATGTTGTCTTAAAGCATTATGTTATATCCTCATGGGATGCATTGCCCACAACCATGCTTCAGAAAGTGGGAAATGAGTATAGCTATCGTGCAATCACTCCAGGCTTCTCATTATTTGCCGTTACAATAGATAAGCCGCCAGTGCAAGAGGAAAAGCAGCCAAGCGAGGAAAAGAACGAATCAATCGGGCCTGAGGTAGTGCAGGCTAATAATCAGGGCAATGTTACATATGGGGCAGCAAGCGTAAAAACAACAGCTTCAGTTGGCCAGGTGCAGTCAGGCCCCGCCGAGAAGCCGGAAGAGCCTGATTCAATCATCGGCCTTGCATTGACAGCAGCCATTATCCTGACAGGCTTTATCCTGTATCTCTTTATGAAAAGGAAAGGCAGACGGAAGCAATGAGTAGCAACAAATTTTTATAGTAAGCATATTCTGATAATTGTATGACTTTAGCTCATAAATATAAAGTACTTGTTATTGCCGGCACTGCTTTAGCAGTTACTGCATATTCAAGCGCTTACGGCCAACAAATGGGCATGCATCAATACCCTTTACAACTCAATCCTGCCTCTGTATATTCTGAAGAGGCCAAAGCTCCGGAGAGAGTTCCTACCAGGGAAATACTTGATGGTGTTGAGACGCTGGAGGAAAAGCTGGAAAGGCCTTCCATCAGCGTACCTTCCCCTGTAGAAGGAGAAGTTGTCTTGCATTCTGGGGGTGCGCATCCCAAATCTTAATGCTTAGAACAATTTCTTGTGGAACCCATAACTAGAGATGTCATCCATATTTACTAAAGGCTTGCTGAACTTCTCGTAATCATCAAATATCCTGGGGCATGCTGTATTTACCCAACACTCAATAAATGGGAAATTCTCAGGCTGGCTGAAGTCAAGTGTCTCAAACACAAATAGATATGCATGCTTCTCCTGCTTTTCAAGCTCTTTCTTCAGTTTCATCCCTTTCTCAAAGTTACCCTGGCCTGATTTCATGCTGACCAAGATGCCGATATTGGAAGCTGCATGGAATTTCTTGATGAAAGCCTGCCGCTTCTGCTGCATTTTCCTTGCAATGCCCTTGTCCATGAGCTCAAGCTTTTTAGTAAAGGGATCGTAAAGATACACTTCCTTATTCACATTCATCCCAAGATTGATAGGATGGAACAAGCCTGTGCCAACATAGAGGAATGCATCAACTGCATCTTGCATAAATTCCCCTGCAGTTGAGTCGCATCCTAAAAGCTGCCCATGGTACGCCTGCCGCTTCTTGTCTGTTTCAACGCTCTTGCCGGCAGCCTCCAGTTGTGCTTTGATAGAAGGCATCTGGTCAATGAATTGCACGGTTGTGGTAAGCCCTATCCGTTTTGGCAATTTGGCTATTACAGCCTTATCCAGCGTTATATTGCCTTTATAGCGCCCCTCTACGATCATGAGTTTCATTGACATTGGAAAAAAGTTTAGTCATTATTTAAATGTTAGGTAGATTAGTAGATTAGAAAAATGTAGAAAACTTTAAAAGAGAAAAGCATTCAGGGAAATTAACTCACGTATGGTTGAAAAATGCGACGGATGTGATGAGAAGAACAAACGCTGCCCTGGCGCAGGCATAGAGATGGAATTTTACCGCGAGAAATATCCAGACCATAGAAACCCATATTGTAAATACTAAAATGGCAAGAATACAATTGGAATGTATCATCTTTAGAAGAGACAATAATATTGAATATCTGCTTCTAAAGCGAACACCGGAAAAGGGCGGATTTTGGCAGCCAGTAGCAGGCGGCCTTGAACTGAATGAGTCAAGATTGGAGGGTGTGTTCAGGGAGATTGCTGAAGAAACAGGCATTCGCAGAGAAGATATCCTAAGAGTAATTCCTGAAGTTTTCTATTTTGAGATGAACAGGCACTACCTTACCGGAGAGCCCATCCCTCTTATAAAAGAATATGTATATGGGGTGGAAGTTAGGCCCACTGCCAGAGTCAATATTCATGACAATTTAAGCAGGGAGCATACCGAGTATGCCTGGGTTTCTTACGAGGATGCCTTACGTATGCTTAAGTGGGATGATAATATAAATGCCCTTAGGGCCCTTCATATATTGCTTATAAGGACTTTTTAAACCTTAGTGCATTCACTATTAAGTACTACTCTTAAGGGACAATAAAATAGAAAGATTTAAATAGGTGTAGAACAAGAGGTAGGGGGTGGGGGCAAATATGGCACACTTCATCAAGGGATTGGCAGCTGGACTAGCCGGTCTTGTCGGCTTTAGCGCAGCCCAGCCCGCACTTAGGACAGAGCTTGCAGATTACCTTACTCCGAAGGCTGCCTATGCACAGCAAAACGGGCAAGACCCAAGTGCTTCTATACCTTATAGAACTGTTGATGAAACACTAGCCGAGAGCAATTTTAGGAGTATTTGTTCAAACAATTATTCTGAAGAGATTAGTAAAGGAAATGTTGTAGTCTTTTTTTATGATAATGGAAGTGATTATTCCAGAAGATTGGCAGAAGTTGTTAGAGATACACATTCAGAATTTGAAGGAAGGGTAAAGTTTACAAAATATTTGGATAATTGTGAAAGACCAGATCTTAACAGGATGTTAAGAAGTAGAATGCAGGAATACGGTTTGAAAGGAATTCCAGCCATAGTCTTCTATAAGGATGGAAAAATGGTTTATACGGCAACCGGTGGTCCAAACAGAGATAATGTAAATGACTGGAAAATATGGTTTAGAAAACAAGTTTCAGATTCTTTTGGGTTATAGGAAGCTTTTTATATTTATAAAGGGAAATTAAAAATATGCAGCTAAAGCTATTCCTTTTTATTGTGCTACTATTTTCTGCATTTAATTTAGTCAGTGCAGAACCACCCCCGGGAGGAGTGGCATATACCGAACCAGAAGGAGCAGTTCCAGAAAAATTCGATTTTCAGGCAGACAATGTCGGTACACTAAACGAATTTCAAATAGAAGCAAACTTCCAAAGCATCCCATCCTTCCGCTTCGATGAGCTTGACCAAATCCTTCTGGGCAGGGCCATAAAGAAGAAATACAACCTCAATGATGTAGAAATCAAGGTAGGCAACCAGGTAAATACTGTAGAAATAGAGGATGACAGCTTTTACTTTGATGATGTTGATTATTTAGAGATAACCCCCACAGCAGATTACAGTACCACTATTATCAATAATGGCCAAAATGTGAGATATAGCAATGGGAGAGTCCAAGCAGACTATGCAGATTCAGTCATAAAAGGCGATGCCATCTCTGCAAACGTGGATTTCCTTGATGCAGGAAAAGATGAGTATTTCATAGGAGAAGCTGATTACTTGATGACAGACAGCATCACCATAAAAAACATAAAAAATTCCACATTTAAGATAGACAACCAAAAGGTTGAAATCTTTGCATCTGATAATTACATAATTAACATAACTGACAAGTCATCTGCCCAATGCCCTCAATTACCCATTTGTAACTATTAAGTGGTTAAAAAAGGAAAGATTTAAATACTAGTAAAACAAAGAACAAAAGGGGCAATATGGACTACAGCAGAAGGCAACTACTTGGGGCAGGAGCGGGCGCTATAGGGCTGACAGCCTTAGCTGCAGCTTTTTCACCAGCGTATGCGCAAAGTGCTTCAATTAGATCAGTAGAAGATGTAATTTCAGGAGGGCGCTTTATTAAAATAAACAAATCTACACTTGATGCCCAAATAGCAGAGGGGAAAAGTGTATTATTGTATTATAGCGAGGGACCCAATCCAAATTCACCCAGTGGCCGCCTAGCCCAAATTTTGGCAGAAATCTCAAATAGAGAGGAATTAAGGGACATGAAATTCTTAGTATACAGAGCATTAAGCGGCGATTTAACAGCCGAAGAAGCAATTCAGAAATTTGGGTTTGCTGAATATCCATCAGTGATATATTTCAAGAATGGAAGAAGACTTGCAAGCCATTATGGTGGTCCCACAAGTGATACTGAATTTAATAGGATAAGAGCTCAGATCAATAATAATGTAAGACATCTATCAACTTTGTAATAGAAACTTATATAAGCTGAATTATTAAAATTTAAGCAATGCTAAAAGAAGCATACCTTAAGGTATTATTGATTTATTTACATCTGCTTATCCTTGTTATAGGATTTGCATTAGCTCAAAATGGTTTTGATGTTACGCCAGGATCAGGAATAGAGGGTACAACTTCTGGCCCGGGCATTCCAGAAGACGTTATTAATTCTCCTAACTGGAACTGGGAAACCTCACCAGTCTGGGAGATGAACTCAGAGCAAATCCTAAAATTCTTTGATAACATTCCCACTAATAGATTTGATGAGTTGGATGATGACGAACTTGAGGAAGCACTAGAGAAGAAGTATAGCCTGGAAAATGTTAATATTGATCTAGGAAGCAATACGAATAATGCTGAATTCGAATCAGACAGCTTCTTTTTCGATAGTGCTCAGTATCTGGGGATTGGCACTACGGTAATAAACAACGGCATAAATGTAAAGTTCAAGCAGGGCAACCTGACTGCAGAGCACGCAGATTCTGTCATTAAGGATGGCTCCATCTCAACTAACGTGGATGATTTAAATGCTGGAGCACTATTCTTTTTCCTTGGCCAGGCAGATTATTTAATGACAAACAGCATCACCATAAGAAACATAAAAAATTCCACATTTAAAATAGACAACCAAAAGGTCGAAATCTTTGCATCTGACAGCTACATAATTAACATAACTGACAAATCATTTGCACACACCCCTAATTATACTCTTTTTGTAACTCTTTAGTGGTTAAAAAGGGAAAGATTTAAATAGTCTAAGGTATAATTAAGCATTACTATGAACAAAGCTTTAGAAGGCCTAGTGGCACTTGTGGGTGGAATTGCTGCGGCTGTAATGCCAGTTACAATAGATAAAGCAGTAAATCCTGCATATGCGCAGAACGCTTCCCCTTCAACAAGAGACTTTGGACCTTGCGAATATAAAGGTAGGCAATATAATATCTGTATAGATCAAGTTTATGAAAGAGCTACGCCAAAGGATGACATTTATCCTAATGCCAGACTAATTCCTCCAACGCAGGAATTTATGTCAAGGCAAACGTTTCTGCGATATAGACCTGGTGAATGGGAAGAATATTTCTTTACTAGACCAAACTTTGGAAATTTCCAAAATATTTTTAAAACTGATCCTAAAATTGATTTTGATAGATTTCTAAGATTGAATCAAAGATTGAAGGGACAGATAGATTATGTCTTTGTATTTCCAGAAGGTTATATATCTATAGGATTTAAAGGACCATCAAAAGGCGCTTACATAATTCCCATAAGCGAAGCTACTTTTACAAAAGTCAATGCTTTTTGATAAATATTAAATAGTCTTATCATATATAAATCTTTAACTTGGCAAAACTATCTAAAGTAGCTATTTACCTTTTACTCTTTGTATTTTTTGTTAATACTGTGAGTGCTCCTGACACAGTAGAGGGACCTCAGACCCCCATTTCGCCAGGAGACAGTTTACCCACTATCCCAGGTTCAGGTGGAGAAGGTCCTGGCACACCTATAGATGCAAATACTAACTGGGAAACAGTTGATTTAAGTGGCATGACATCAGATCAAATTTACATTTATTTTGATAGTATTCCTGACTGGCGTTTTGATGAACTTAACCAGCAGAAGCTTGCAAAGGCATTAAAGAAGAAATATAATATCCAGGAATTAGACATAAATGTTGGAGATGAAAATAATAATGCCGAGTTTGAGCAAGACAGCTTTTATTTTAGTAATTTAGATTACTTAAATGTTCAACAGACTATAATTAATAATGGCGTAAACGTCAAATACAAGCAAGGTAATTTGACGGCAGAGCACGCAGATTCTGTGATTAAAGATGGCTCAATCACAACGAATGTAGAAGACCTTAATGCAGGCTCGCAAACTTTCTTTTTAGGCAAGGCAGACTCTTTGATGAGCGACAGCATCACCTTGAGGGATCTGAAGAATGCCACAGTAAAGGTGAAGCAGCAGGATATCCAGATAAGCTTTGATGGCGACTATGAGATAAACATAACAGACAAGTCATTTGCACACACATCATTTAATGCAACTGAAGGCAGCTCATTAGTCATTACAAAGACAATACCGGCATACTACAACCTGAGCAACGGCTCCTTAAGCTTCTCAGGCATTGAAGGTCCCTACGGCGCATTTACTGAAACTGTCCAGACCGCAACCAATGCGTCTGTCTACCTTAATCCGTCTCTCGGCTTTATTTGTGCATTTTTAATGCCTTTAAGCACCTACGCCTTCTATTCTTTTGAGGATACAAGAAGGGATTTTGCCATTTCCATCCCCCAAAATTCTTCCCAGTTCAAAGTTTGCACCAGAAAAGACTGGGTGGAAAAGCATGACAATAACTGCAACCAGTGCGCAATAATTGATTTCGTGAGCAAGAAAATAGAGATGCATGGATTCGTTTCATACTTGAGGCACCATATAAAGGGCTCTTCGGTAGTAAGCAGCAGCCTTCAGCTCTTTCATATCAGCCTGCCAAACGCATCTGCATCCTTCACATTAGATGCAGGCTTCATCTTTATTCCCCAGCTCAGGATTTCCTACACTCAACAGCATCCTGAGATATCCCGGACATTTGCAAGCAGATATCACACCCTATATGAGAGGCAGGTCAATAATTCAATGCACCGCTTCCTCAAGACAAATTTCCAGCTTCCTCTCTCTGAGATGAGCGACAATCTTGTATACACGTACACAACAAATTATTCTGATTTTGATACAACTATCAGGGATAATGTGGTGAGCCAGAAAGCCGGCTCTAAGGTAACTGTTCTGCCGCCCAATCATCCTCTCATAAAGAAATACCTTCCATGAAAAAGACAAAAGCGCAGCTCAGCATCTTTATAGTACTTGGCGTGCTCATACTCATTTTCCTTTTTATAGTATTTTATTACATATACTCTAGCTATGCCTCTCCAGACAGGCTGAAATTTGAGAGGAGCAGCATCGCCTCCTATATGCAGGCATGCGTTGACAAGACAAGCAGTGATGCGCTTAAGCTCGCGGGAAGGCAGGGCCTGTACACCGCTCCTAAAGATGCCCTTGCAAATGTGAGCTACCTCCTGAAAGGCAATCTTAACAAGCTGCCGTCCCAGCAGGCAATAGAGCAGGATCTTTCCAGGTATGTAGAGCAGCATCTATTGGCATGCCTTGGCAACTTTGCAGAGTTTGAGCAGCTTGAATGGTCTGTCTCCTATGAGCAGCCCAAAGCCTCTGCTTCCATGAACCTTAATGATGTATCATTCTCTGTCAGCTTCCCTGTCAATGTAAAGCAGCAGGATCTCACCATCTCTTTGAACCAATTCTCCGTAAAGCAGGACATCAGGCTGCTGTACCTCTATCGCATTATAGAGAAGATGCTCGCCACCCTCCAGGCAGAGCAGGCAATAGACCTTACAGATATGACAAATTATAACATAAACCTGACTGTATTCCCCTACCAGAACGCATCAGTATATGCATTGGAAGACCCGGAACATATGATTTCAGGCAAACCATATCTTGTGATGTTTGCGGTAAAGTGAGAGTATAACGCAAACTTGCCACTCGGCGCAGGCTCGCGTCCAGCGCTCTGAGTTCTATGCGTCTCACAGAGGCAAAAGAGACCTACAGCAATAAGACAGCTGATATAACATGCACAATGCTATTTTCTAGTTCCTTTAGAGTAAAAAGACAGGAAAAGAAAACAAAAGAAAAAGGAAAAACTAATCAGGACGAAACAGGCAGGAAGAAAAGAAACTAAACGAGGAATACAAGTTTAACTTCAGAAAGACTAAGCTAATTTTGGCACAACCTAAAGGGAATCAAAAATAAATGACCGAGTACGAGTGCTGCGCACGGCTACTAACTATCGTGAAGAATCTGCCTGCCTCTCAATCTCAAGCTTCTTTGAGATTGCTGCAGAATTCTGATTGTTCTGGTATGCTGCAAGAATCTCCTCAACTAAAAAGTCCTTGAACGGCTTCTTGTTGTTGAATGCCTTGTGGTAAGCGCCTTGTATCATGTACCGCAATGCCAGATCAATTCTCCTTTGTGGAGCGCACTCAACTGCCTTTGGGTACCGCGCGCCTCCGTATTCAATCGTGATGATCTCTTCCCGCGGAGCAGCATTCTCTACAGCCTTGACAAACACCTTGATTGGATTCTCTTTGGTCTTGGCCTCTATAACCTTGAACACGTTTTCAACGAGCGCATAGGCAGTCTGCCCCTTTCCTGTTATATGGTAGCTTGTCTTGAAATGCTTCTTTCCCTTGTGCCCGGGCACCTGTAACTTATTTATCAGCCTTTCAACAATGAATGTCCTGCTCTTGTGGAACCTGCTGCCCGCATACCGCGCTCCTGTCTTCGGCACGAACTTTGCATCCAGAGTGATATAATTCTTCAGGCCAGGGTCCATTACTTCAATCCCCTGCGTTCCCCACCTGTTGAATGCCTTAATTTCTACCATCTTATCTCCTCGCCTTCTCCAGTTTGCCGGACAATAAAGCCTGTAGGCTTTGATCATTAACTTTGATGACCTGCCACCTCACGCCGGGGATATCGCCTTTGGCCCTTCCCTTGGTGCCGCCGATGCATTCAATCAACACTTCATCGTGCTCATTGACCATTTTAGTAGCGCCGTCCCACGGCAGGAATGCAGTTACCTGCCTTCCATTTTTAGTTAATTGAACGCGAACGCACTTCCTCATTCCTGAATTAGGCTGCTTTGCCTCAAGCTGCACCTTCTCCAGCACAAGGCCTTTGGCCTGTGAAGATCCCTCAAGAGGATCAGCCTTCTCTTTAAGCCTCAGCACCCTGCGCACGTATTTAGGATCGTTCCATCTGCCCTCGCTCCTTCTATGCTTGAGCCGCTTTGCCGTGTTCAATCCTCTGCTTTTCTTTGCCATTTTTAATCTTTGGAATAAATAAGGCTTTAAAAACGTATCGCTTGCCTAAACCACCCTGACATCCTTGACCTCAAAATGCCTTTCCAGGATGCTCTTGAGCAGGTTTAGGTTCCTGCGCTCCCTCCCGATAAGAATGCTTTTTGACTTCATGTCCCTGCCATGGATGGTCAACAATCCATCCTCATTGGTAATCTCACTAGCCTCAACAGGCGATATGTAATTCCTGATAAACTCAGTAATATCAGCATTAAACTCAACAATCTTTGCCTTTTTCTTGGTAAGTTGCTCCAGCCGTTTGACAGTACTCCCGCCTTTTCCGATTGCCTTCGCGATCTGGTGCTCACCCACGATAAAGATGAGCACACCTGAATCCTCAACCGCATCCTTCACCTGCGCACCGCTCATGGACTCAAAGAGCGTGATATACTTCATCATCGCAAGGTCATACTTTATGCGCGGCGCCATTAGTCCTTTGCAATGCTGAGCACAGAAATAGAGAACGGCTTCTTGCACATCACTCCCAGCTCGCGGTTGTCCACCTCAAGCTCTACGGGCTCAACCGCAGTCAGCTTGCTGAAATGCATTATATCGCTCTTCACCGGTGCAGCGCAGTTCGCTGCATAGAACACCCTGGCAACCTTCCCTGCACGGAGCCCCTTAAGGGTCCTCTCAGTGCCAATGACCAGCTTCTTGGTCTTGAGCAGTTTCCTTATCTCATCCAATGCCTTTTCTGTCTGTGTTGCCATTTTGTAATATGATGATTTATAGTGACTTTATCAATCTGTAACTGGTCGCGCTGGCAATATATGTCCCCGAACCTGAAGTAAGACTGCTATTCGGGGACTCACTCGCACACCAGGAGGTGACATTTATGTCACCGACCACTTGCAAATTTTAAGTTTGATAATGGATATAAACTATTTGCTCTCTTTCTTTGCCTTTACCCGCAATTGCGGCAGTCCTGTACCTATCGGCACCGGCTGGTTCAGCATGACATTCTCCACAACTGAATTCAGATTGTCAACCTCTCCAGTCAATGAAGCATTGATAATGTGCTTTATAGGCGTCTCAAAGCTGGCCCTGGCCAGCACTGAAGCCTTCTCGCTCACTACTCCATACCTCGTAATGCCGCGTATCTGCCCAGTGACGCACATGGTGTCTGCGACAAGCATGATATGCCTTAGGTCAACATTCAGCCCCTGCGCCTCCATGACGTTCAGCACTTCATTTATTATGCTCTGCCGCGCAGCTTCTATGCCCAGTACATCTGCAATCTCAAATACGTCATTAGTGCTGGTCCTAGTCTCATCAACAAAATCCAATTCAAGCACATCCTTAAGGTTAGTGCCCTTTGTCCTGATGACAAACTCATCGCCCTGCTTGACAGGCAGCACCAGCTCTATGCCTTTAATGCCAGAGAGATAAACGCCTTTCATTTTCTCCTTCAGCCTATAAAGGTCATTCAATTCCTCAACCTTGCCCCGTGGCTTCAGGATAAGCATATTCTTTTCCTTGTGCTCCTTCAAATTAACCCCTTTGATTCCTTTAGACAAGAGGTTCATGAGCTTTGCCTTGCTCATCCCCAGAGCTTCCATCTTCTTCAGGTCAAGCGTGACTTCAATGGCAGACTCAGCAATATTTATCTGGAATTCCTGCACCAGATCCCCGAACAGGGTCTCTTTTATCAATAGCGCATTTTCCTTGATATTCTTCCCCTGGTTAAAGGGCTTCTTGAGGTATATCTCCATCATTGGTGTGCTTAATTCTTTCCTTCCGTCAAGGATCTCAATTATCCTGGGCAGCCCCATAGTGACATTCATCTCCGCAACCCCTGCGAAATGGAATGTGTTCAACGTCATTTGCGTCCCGGGCTCGCCGATGGATTCCGCGCTGACCAAGCCTACTGATTCTCCCGGGTCAATGCATGAAGCATCATATTCCTCAACAACCCTGTCAAGCGCTTCCCTCAACTTCTTCTGGCTTGTCTTGCCAAGCTTCTCAACTGCCAAATCTATCAGCCGCTGCGGCAATTTCTCCTCGTATTCTTGTATGATATCATCCATAGTGCACCTATTCCTTCATATTATTGATGATTTCACCCACATTGAGCTTTCCACCTTGTGATCTTGAGACGTCAATGCCATCCTCCCCATACCTGAATTGTATTATTTTCTTGGTGGCATCCCGTACAGTAAGGTCATACTCAACTTTTAAGTCCTGCATCGCGTTCGCCAGCCTCCTATAGAGGTATCCTGACTTTGGAGTCCTAAATGCAGTGTCCATCAGGCTATCCCTTCCGGTTATTGAGCCGAAGAAGAACTCCTGCGGGCTCAGCCCTTTCTTGAATCCGCTCCTGATGAATCCGTGGGCATCCGGGCTCAAATCGCCTTTCTTGAAGCATGATAATGTCCTGCCCTGGTATCCTTTCTCAATCCTGCGGCCCCGCAGCGCCTGCTGGCCCACAGTGGCAGCCATCTGCGCAAGGTTCAGGTAATTACCCCGTGCGCCTGAAAGCGCCATGACAATGGTATGCGTCTTTTTATCCGAATATTCTTCCACCAGGTTTCCTGCCCTGTTCCTCGCCTTGTTGAGCACCTCAAGAATCCTGAGCTCAAGCGACTCTTCCACTGTTCTCCCGGGCAGCAGCTCAAGTGTTCCTGCCCTGAACTGCATGATAAGGTCCTGCACATCCTGCTCAGCCTTGTTGAGGACTTCTGCAATCTTTTCCTGTGCATTAGTTGGCAGGTCAGTGTCCGCAATGCCTACAGTAAACCCATGCTTGAAAAGCACGGCAGTTCCCAGCTGGAATATCTTCTCAAGTATCTCAAGCGTGGCATCTGCGCCATATTGCTTATGTATATTTCTCAGCATCAATCCGGATTCCTCGCCAAGGTTTGCCTTGTCCATGACACCGCTGATAAGCTTGCCATCCTTGATTACAACATGGGTCTTCTCATTGCACTGCCCGCCCTTGCATAATCGCGAATGCCCTGAAAAGTTGAAGTCATCCGGCAGCACCACGCTGAAAACTTCTTTGCCGTCTACATGCTGCTTCCTTGGCAATTTTGAGGCATCTTCAACACCGACTGAGAATAGTATGTCAAGGGCTTCCTCGCGCGGCATGCTCAAGTCCCTTGTAAGCAGGAAATTTCCGGATATTGCATCCTGGATGCAGCCGATGACCGACAGCCCATACCGCGGTGAGATCAGCTGAGTCTGCACTACCATCAATATCTCAGCCTCTGCCCGGGCCTCTTCGGTCTGCGGGATATGGAGATTCATCTCGTCTCCGTCAAAATCAGCGTTATAGGGATGGCAGACCGCTGGATTCAGCCTGAGCGTCTTGCCCGGCAGCACTTTTACGTAGTGGCACATCATGCTCATCCGGTGCAGGCTTGGCTGCCTGTTAAAGACAGCTACATCACCATCCATGAGATGCCTTTCAACAATGAATCCAGGCTGCAGCTCTTCAAGCGCAGCTTCTTTTGTCTCTTCAGTTATCTTTTTCTTCTTGCCGTCCGGCCTTATTATATAATTAGCTCCAGGATATTTGGTAGGCCCGCGCTCCACGAACTGCTTCAAATGCTGCATGTTCCACTCATTAACCCTTTCAGGAACCGTCAAATTCATCGCAACAATAAGGGGAACGCCGACTTCATTCAGCTTTATTTTCGGGTCCGGGCTGATAACAGTCCGTGCGCAGAAATTCGTCCTTTTTCCTGCAAGATTATGCCTGATCCTGCCTTCCTTGCTTTTGATCCTCTCCGTCAATGTCTTGAGCGGCTGGCCGCTCCTGTGCCTGGCAACAGGCAGCTGCGCAATGGAATTATCAAAGAATGTAGTGACATGATATTGCAGAAGGTCCCACAAATCCTCAATGATTATTTCTGGGGCTCCCGCGCTGATATTCTCAAACAATCTCTGGTTAATCCGTACGATATCTCCGAGCTTGTGCGTCAGGTCATCCTCGCTTCTTTCTCCAGATTCAAGGGTGATGCTTGGACGCATGGTCACGGGCGGAATCGCAAGTATCGTGAGCACCATCCATTCAGGCCTTGCAACCTCTGAGCGTATGCCGAAAATCTCGCAATCCTCATCAGGTATCTTTTCCAGCCTGGCACGTATCTCAATCGGGCTTAACCGCTTGTCATTCTCCAGGAATGTAGTAGGCTTCTCCAGCGTTATCTTCTGCTGCTTGGCCTTGCAGTGCGGGCAGATATTCTTGAGGTTTGAGATGACCTCTTTCACTACTTTTCTGCGCGCTTCAACGCCTTCCTTGCGCTCAACCTCATCCAGATCCCGCTTGAGGTCCGCAAGCTTATTCTTAGGTATCAGGATGCGGCTGCAATCCCTGCAGATGCTTCGCAATAATGTAAGGACAATATTGACAAATTTTACATGAATGATTGGCCTGGCAAGCTCAATATACCCGAAATGGCCGATGCACTCCTTTAGCTTGCTGCCGCATGTCCTGCACCGCAAGCCGGGGTCAATGACGCCTAATCTGGTATCCATCAGCCCGCCATCAACAGGATACCCTTCCTTATCATACAGCTCAGGCGTCACTATTTTCGCAGATGCCATCTTCTTGATCATCTTGGGCGAGAACATCCCAAAAACTATGCTCTTTACCTGCCTTGTCACGTAGATTTCAGGATCTTCAATACGCTCAGTCTTCTTCTCTTCCTTGAGCACTTTTTCCGAGCGCTCAATCAGTTTCTCAGCCTTCTCTTCTTTGGTTGTTGCCATTTTGGGTTATGATTTTAAGTTGACTGCGGTTCGGTTCTCTAATATTTGTCTTCCAACACCAGTCTGGGGAATACTCCCAGGCTCTTGAACTCGTCAAGCATCAGTTTGAACGCGTAGCTTATCTCAATGTTGTTCACTTCAACGGTATCGCCGCACATAGGGCAGTAGTTCTGCTTCTTGATCTCGTTGTGCACAGCAATGCTGCCGCAGTTCTCGCACACAGGCACAATCGTCTTGTCGGAATCAAACCGCTCTTTCAGCAGCAGTGATGCGCCGTGCGCCACAAAGGTATCCTTCTCCATCTCTCCAAGCCTCAACCCGCCTTCCTTTGCCCTTCCTTCAGTCGGCTGCCTTGTCAATAATTGGATAGGCCCGCGTGCCCGGCTGTGTATCTTGTTGGCCACCATATGCTTCAACTTGAGATAGTACATGTTCCCTACAAAGATGCGGGCAGCATATTTCTCGCCTGTAATTCCATTGTACATTGTTTCCGTGCCATTGTCCTGGAAGCCGAGCGAGAGCAGCTCCTGCCTGATCTTGTCTTCAGGCTCTGACTCAAATGCAGTCCCGTCAATATACCTTCCTGCAAGCGCTCCTGTTTTTCCGCATATCAATTCAAGCAGGTGAGCAATTGTCATGCGGCTCGGTATTCCGTGCGGCGAAAATATGATATCAGGCCTGATCCCTGACGCGCTGAACGGCATGTCTGCCTCAGGGACAATCAATCCCACGACACCCTTCTGCCCGTGCCTGCTGGTGAACTTATCCCCTATTTCAGGAACCCTTGTCTCGCGGATTCTGACCTCAACGAGTTTGCTGCCCTCTTCATTCTCTGTGATAAGCACAAAATCAACGACACCCTGCTCACCGTGCTTCACGCCGATTGAGCTTTCCCTCCTGGTGTTGGAGGCAAGGCTGTACTCATCAACGCTGCTCAGGAACCTTGGCGGAGAGACTTTCCCGATAATTACATCCCCCTCCTTGACTTCAGCCTCAGGGAAGATTATGCCATCATCCTCAAGCAGCCTATAATCGCGCTCTGACTTGTAGCCCTTCACGTCTTTGTCAGGAATGCTGATATTGTCAACCAGCCCTCCAGGGTATCGTATCTCTTCAGCAAGCGCAGGCCTGAAATACGTTGATCTTCCCAAGCCGCGCTCAATAGAGCCTTTGTTGAGCACAATCGCATCCTCCATGTTATAGCCGTCCCAGGACATGATAGCAACCACGACATTCTGCCCGGCAGGGTGCTTGTCATAATGCGATATCTCATGCGTAATGGACTGCACGATAGGTATCTGGGGGGTATGCATCACATTGACATCCATATCCATCCTTATCTGGTAATTTGCAATGTAGAATCCGAGCGCCTGTTTCTGGTTCTTGGCGCCTGCATTTAATCGTGTTGATTGGTTATAGTTCGCGTATGGCACATAAGAGGCTGTCAGCCCCAACATTGCCAAAGGCATGATCTCAAGGTGCGTATGCTCTGGTGTCAGGTCTTTCTCAGTAAAAGCGACTAGCGCATTCTCCTCTTCGGCAGCATCCAGGTATTCTATAATGCCCTGCTCAATTAGGTCATTCCATGATATTTCATGCTTCTGCAGCTGCTTGATATGCTTCTCAGTCACCAGGGGTTTGCCTTCCTTGACCACGATTACTGGCCTCCGCACCCGGCCCTTGCCGCACTCCAGATGTATCTCATTGGTCCTGTCATCATACTTGACATTGACATTATGCGAGATGACCCCTTTCCTCCTTTCCCGCACAATCTGCTTTACAAACTCGTCAGGAGCGTCCACGCTTCCCACAAACTTACCGTTAATGTAAACTTCAGATGATGCCATTCTAGCGTATCACCTTTAATCCAAGATTCCTTAATGAGCGCACAACCTCGTCCTCATTGACTTCCTGCGAGACGCTCGCAAGCAGTGAAAGGTTTTTTCGCAGCCCGATGTTCGTTCCCTCAGGTGTCTCTATCGGGCATAATCTTCCCAAATGAGTAGGATGCAGTTCCCTAGCTTCAAAATTCTCCTGCGATGCGCTCAAGGGCGACACAACTCTTTGCAGGTGGCTGACAGTCTCCAGGAAATTCAGCCTTTGGATGCGCTGGCTTATCCCTTTTCTGCCACCGACCCAGCTGCCGGTTGCCATGCTGCTGTATATCCTTGAAGTGAGCAGCTTATCCCTGATAATGACCTTGATGGTGGGTATCTTGCCCCGCTTCACGATGCGCTGGAAATTGTACAGTAAGTCATTGATAAGCACCTTGATGTTCACCCTGAACAGGTCTGCAAGCAAGTCGCCCGGCGTCTTGAGCCGCTTGTTCATGTAATGGTCCTTGTCATCAACATCAAGCTCGCCCAGGGCTACCAGGATGTAGCGCTTCATCATCTTGCAGAGGTTGTACGCCTTGAACACCCTGTCTTCCCGCCTGATGCCTAGGTGCGGCAGCAGGTACTTGTCAAGGATTTCCTGCGTCCTCTCTAATCGCACTTCCTTTGCCTGAGTTATGCCTATGCGCTTTGCAATCCAGTCTATGGCATCTTCCTGCGTCTTGATGTCAATGAACTCGTAGAGGTTGATGAGCACCTCGCCGAACTGCCGCTCAGCGCTGACGAATCTCATGATCTCCTCATCTTTCAGCAGGCCGAGCGCCTTGACGAGCACAATCGCAGGTATCTTCTTTACCCTGGTGAATGAAAGGTAGAAAATGCCGTCTTTGCCGCGCTCCAGCACATGCGGGATCTTGTAGCTGCCCCGCTCCGAAAACAGCCTGCCCTGGTAATCGCTTGTGCCTCTCTCAATGAGCATCTTGTTTGCAGCCAGATCCTCAACATTGATGAGCACTTTTTCTGTGCCGTTGATTATGAAATAGCCGCCTGGATCATATGGATCCTCGCCGCGCTCAATAAGCTCCTGGGTGCTTGCTTTGTATAGGTTGCAGGATTTTGACTTAAGCATGATGGGCAGGTTTCCAATCTGTGTTTTCACTGTCTCTTTCTGCACTTTATTGATATGTGAACTGACCTCAATGAAAACAGGAGAAGAATAAGTGAGCTTGCGGAGCCGGGCTTCAATTGGAAAAATCTTCCGCTCGGAGCCGTCTGCTTCAGTTATCTTGGGATGCTCAGTCCAGATCCTGTCAAAGCGTATCTTGTGCTCCTCGTGCTGCGCCGGAATGATTGTCGGCTCAATATCCTTGTTCTCTTCCAGGATGGCAGGCAGCTCTTTCTCAACAAAATGGTTGAAGCTCTCAATGCTTGCGCCTACCACGCTCTGGTCTTCAAAATATTTTTGCAGCAATGCCTTTGAGTAGCTAGCCATTGGTCACGCACCGGTAGAATAAGACTTCTCCTGCGGTCGGGCTTTGCCGTATTATCTTGACGACATCATCAACTTTGACCTCTAAATGCTCTATTGCAGAATCATCAACAAGAATCTTGGGAAGCTCTTTTACTGTTATGTTATAGCGCTTAAGCAGCTCTGCCTTTTCTTTCTCAGAAACCTTGAGATGCTTCGGCACAAGCTGGTGTTTGGTTACGTCAAATTTCTTCTTCATGTCAAAACTCCGTTTTGATACCCTCAAAATTCCAAAGGAATTTTGTTGTGGTGTGTCTTCCTAAGCATTTCTCTAGCAGTGTAAAGCGGGCCGGAAGGGACTTTCGCCAGACGATTAACATCGTTTCCGGGGGATTGAGCGAAGCGAAATCGCCCAAGCCTCCAGATGGCTTATCATCTGTTTCGAACCCTTGACCACCTGATCTCTTCTGGCCTAAGCCAGTAAAAGTCAGATGCTCTATTGCCCTCTGAATCCAGGCTGAGCTACCGGCCCAAGGAAAAAACGCCCTGGCCGGGACTTTCATAGAGATAAACATATATCCGAGGGACTGAAGCGAAGCGAAAGTCGCTCAAGCCTCCAGATGGCTTATCATCTGTTTTGAACCCGGGTCGGAGCCTTTCTATGCAGGTTGCGAACGTAGTGAGCACGAGGGACTGTAGCGAAGCGAAAGTCGCTCACAGTGCCAGGTGATGTACGCACCTGTACGACAGGGCCCCATCCTAGGCCACTAGACTACCAGGGCATTATGTTTCCATAGCGCTGAGTTCTCGGTGTCAAGCGCCATAGAAAAGTGACCTGGTTTTGAGGTTTTACCTCTATATATAAAGCTTATCGTAATATGCTGGTATGAATATGGTGAAGCGTTATCCAATTTCTATGTTCCCCAGAACTTCATTGAGCGAATAGGACATTGAGGTTTCTAGCCTGAAGTTTAAGTTATGGAATAACCAGTTATTTATATAGGTTTCGGTTTTTAAGGGCTGTAAGGGCTGTTTTTCTGGTTTAAAAGCATTTACATACTCCTGAGTAGTCTGATTGCCATAAAACTTAAATATTCCTTTATATTTCATCTGCTATGGTGTTGCTTGAGTTAGAAGCTATGGCAATACTGCAAACAGCAAACAACAGCAAACGGTTTGCGAAACGGTTTCTCAGATGGATTCTTGTGCTTGGAGGTAACCTATGAATAGGCTCGATCCTGACCAGGGCTTTACTGGCAGATTAAACCGTGCATGGAGGATGACTAGTTCTGATGGTAAGGCATACTTTAGACAAAATTATGGTGATTGGGATTCTATGGATGAAGAGCATAGGGCACAATCAATGGCAGATTTTCTTTATAGGAGAAAGGAACAGGCAGACGAAGAACAATTGCGCAAGACGCGGACCATGATGGAAGACGTGATGAGGCCATATCAAGAAACTTTAAGGGGATTTGCTGAACTCATGGATAAAAGATTTGGAGACATAAACAACACATTAGGAAGGGTTATAGGAAAACAGAATGAGGCGGATAAACGGTTGGGTGACTTAGAATTAAGAGCTCTGACTGGTCCTGGACAGGCTGCCTTACCTCCGGCATCAGGCCCTTACACTCAGACAAGCATGGTGGGAACTCCAACGGGGATCCAGCCTAAAATAGTTGTTTATGCAGGCCATACGCAGAAAATGGACTGCAGGTACCGGGAGAAGGGCGGCCCGAAAGAGTGCATTATTGTTGAAAGTACTGACGATGGCCGATATGGCACATGCACAGTGGGAGACCAGGTTAGGAGAATGCAAATACTGCCTAGATGGTTTACGACAGCATTTGAAAAGGCAGGCTGTCCATCAAACAAATTCGTAAGGCCATGTGAGTACTATCTGGCCCAAAGAGTTAAACTGAGTTAAACAATTTTAGGATGTAAAAATGAGTAATACATTAGACGAAAACCTTAGTGGTCAAGGCCCAAGAATGATGGACTGTGTTTATTCTTCTCAAGGACCTAGACAATGTGTCTTAGTCTATTACGAAGTTCGTGATGAAAGGAAATATGGAACATGTACAGTTGGGGACCAAGTTAGAAGAATGCAAATGCTTCCTCATTTGTTTGCGTCTACACGGCAAGTAAGTTGCCCTTCTAACAGAGTTGTGGGAATGTGTCAATATTTGACAAATGAGAAGGTGAAGCTTACTTAAGGTACAAAATGGTGCGGGAATACGGCGCTGAAGGAGCCTTTTTCGGAGATGATGAAAGAAGTCATCATAGCTATAGAGAACGGGATGAGCCGCCGAACCAGGTTTTTCAAAACCTTGAAAGGGAGATAAAAAATTTAATGCAAGAGTGGAGAAGAAAGAGTTTTTTGGATAAGGTCCAGGCTTCAGTAAGTGTTTCTGAATATATCATACAGACCAGAGATTTACTTAGGCAAAATCATGGAGTAGAGCTGCCAGGCGTGGACGACCTTGATCCATCAAAGCTTAGGGGGTTGATCCCTTTAGACAAAAGAAGGCAGCATGCCCAGTTAGTTGAAGAGCAGGATTTGGAAGTTAGAAGACTTGCCACTGGAAAGGATTGGACAAGGATGCTTTACCAGGCATACGAAGATTTAGTGGAATTCGACCCTAGAGTCAATCCAGTAAGAAGGAACGAATTGAAGGCTACCCTCAGGCCTAAGGCTCTTCAGGAGGCTATGGTTTTAGTTCAGAGATATGGTGGTGAAGAAAATACGCAGTCCACAGGAGTGGTTTTATCTCAAAGTCAATCGATGAGCGAGCCTGTTACAGCTTTGATTTCGTTGCGTCAGGATGGAATTCAGGGATCTACCGCTATAGTCAGGATAGACGATAAGCTGCTTGAATTATACATTGCTAATTTGCATAAGTTGGAGTTTTTTTATAAAATATTATTTAATAAGCATGAAAGAGGAGTTGCGTATCGCATGGGTCTCGAAGCAACGCTTCGGCGCATGGGCGGACCCTTGGGCGAGGAAGAACAGCAAAGAGTTGAGCTATTTGAACAGGGCTTGACACCCGGCAGAACTACAGGCCGCTATACCGCTTACCTTGACTATTTGAGGTGGTTCGGAGGAGTTACACTTAAAAAAGGATTCCCAAAAGGAGGGTCATAATACAGAAACCATCAATATGGATCTCAACGATATTTTAAACAATGCAAAAGCAGACCGGGAACTTAGGAATAGAAGTAAACCCAAACAAAGAGTTACCCAAGAAGAGCACGAAAAGTATGTACAGGAGAGACTGTTTGAAGCTGGTGCTAAATTAGACGAGATATTCTCTAGCATTCCTGAACCGGGTGATGATTGCGGTTATACTGAGATAGAAAGATTCATGGATAAGTTTACTGCTAAGGCAATGGAAGTAGTAAGAGATCTATCAGTGGCTCCTTCAAGTAAAGACCTATCAAGATTCTGTACAACTGAAGAATTTAGGACTTTAGAAGAAACAGATAGCATAGGGCTTTTTGTTTCTTTTCTTATTAATGCGTTCCATACCGATGCGGCACCACTAATAGTTGATCTAAGAAATGCCCCCTTGGTAGACAGCTTTGGTTACAAACTTGGAAAAGATGTAGTAGTACAGGGGAATTTGGGGGATTTTCCAGCGATGTTCATGGAGGCGGGAAAGTTAATTGTTGAAGGAAGATGCGGAGCAAATGTAGGTATGTACATGAAAGGGGGCACAGTATATGTGAGAGGCACAATAGGTCATGTAGGAATTATTAGGTATGGTGGTAAAATCATTCATAGGGGAATAACAATGGAGCCTGATGAGATTTCTAAACATGATTTAATTGAACTATTAAGAGTACACCAACATGATTACAGATTAGCACGTCTTTATAGAGAACTAACAAGTAGGGAGCCTGCTCTTCTTGACCAACAATTTAAAGAAATGCTGCATCCAGCGTTATTAGAGCCAGTCTGCAGGCACAATCATGAAATATATCAAGGACGTGGAGAGGAATATGAAAGGCAAGGTAGAAGTTTACTAGCTAGAGCTCAAGCTTTGGAGGAGGAGTACAGGGACAAAAGGTGGTCAAAAAAAGGGCAATATTTGGCAGAGACAGGAGTTGCAGCTAGCATTACAATGGCTATCCCTATACTGGCATTTGTGACAGTGCCCTATTTTCTATACAGGACAAAAAAGACTGCTAATAATGTTGATAGAGTTGTAGAAGAAGAAGAAAGAGCAGTTAAAGATGTTGAGAGTGAACTAAGTAATATCTCGTCTAAGGTAGATGATAATAACAGGGCAGCTATTGATAATTTAGAATTCTATTTAAGTCTGCCAGGTGTCCACAATCCTGAAATGAGGCGGCAGCTTGAAGCTGCAAGGTCTGAATTAGGTATTAGATAATAATAAAACAGGTTAGAAAAATAAAATGAGAATTGAAGATGTACTTAACAACCCTGAAGCCGAAAAAGAACTACTGGACCGAAACGGCAAAAAAAAGGAAAGAGTTACGCCTGAGCAGCACAGACAATATGTTCAAGACAGACTAATAGAAGCCTGCGGTAAATTGGATCTTGAAAGTATTGAAAGGCAATATCAAAGAGCTGTTTCTGCTGTGAAGGAATTAACTGTTGTTCCACAGGCCCAGGATATATCAGATTTCTGCGCAAGAAATGTAGCGTTACGGCCAAGAATCTTAGGAATATTTGCCTCTGCATTGGTTAATGCTGTCAGGGAGCTTGAGGAACCCATCACCTTAGAAATAGTAAAAGGAGTGTCACTGGATTACTTTGGATACAGATTAAATAGAAAAGTAACTGTAAAAGGAAGTTTGGGAGATAATACAGCTTATATGATGGAAGATGGAAAGCTCGTTGTTGAAGGAGATTGTAAAGGAGTAGTTGGTCCCTTTATGAGAGGCGGTACAATAAATGTTAGAGGCACTATTAGAGATGTAGGAGCTGTTAGGCATGGTGGTACTATTACCAGTTCAAGAAACTTACAGGATTACTATAAATTTTCTAATACCCATGATTTGCTGAGAGTCATAGTGGAGGCAAATGTTTTCCAAGATGTTGCAGCAGCAATAAGACAAGGAGGGACAATACCGCTTGAAAGTGAAATGAAGCGTGCTCTGCATCCACAATTAGTTACATTGGCTTGCAATAATAATTTACAAATATATGAAAGGGAGAGAAGTTCTTACAGAAGTGGTTTGGCTGATTTTGAAAGACAGTATAATGAATTATTAAGGCAATGGAATACTATATATCCTAAATATCAAAAAGCCAAAAAAGATGCAATTGGTACTGGTGCGATTAATGGGGCCATGCTGCTAACACCTTTTGCACCTTTTACCCTTTTTTTCGGAATGATTACATTATTTACTGGATTAGACTCTATCAGTTTAAAAGCCAAGATTCGAGAAATAGAACCGAAGATTAAGTCCCTAGAAAACTCAATGGGGCAGTATAGAGATAAAGTAAATTTTTATGATTCTAAGATTTCAGAAGTTAGGGAGTTTATGAGAGCACATTAAATATCCTTTAGTGACTGCTTAATCTTAAAGAGACCTTTCCACACATCCCCCTTCTTTTTCAGCCTTGCAAATATATTTCTTATGGTAAACTGCTGCGGATCAAATCCCGGCTTCACTTCATTCCATGCAAGCGGAGCTGCAACAGGCGCTCCTTCTCTGTCCCTGACTGCATAAAGGGCGACCGCAGTTTGAGCAAACCCTATCCTGTAAGTGTCAATGAAGACCTTGCTGCCGCGCTTCGCTATCCTCTGCTCCGCAGTAAATTTATCTGGATCAGCATCAACAACATGGCTTGCCAGCACTCTTGCAAATGCAGATGCTTTCTTGAAGGTGAATTCCCGGGTTATCGGAACAACAACATGCAGCCCCCTGCTTCCGGTGCTCATTGGAAAGCTTAGCAGGTTTATTTCGTCAAGCGCTTTCCTGAGCAGCCTGGCAGCCTTGCATATATCCGCAAAGCCGGTACCTTCCTGAGGGTCCAGGTCAAAGATTATCCTGTCAGGATATTCAAGCTTGTCAATCCTGCTTAGCCATACGTGCGGCGTGATGACCTGGTTTGCAAGATAAAGCAATGTCTCTGCATCATTGCAGATGACATAATTTGTTGACGCCTTCTCATGCGCAATCTTTTTTGTCTTGATCCATTTTGGAAAATACGCAGGCGCATTTTTCTGAAAGAATATTTTCTTGCCGATTCCGTCAGGAAACCGGTACATGGAGATGGGCCTGTCTTTCAGGTGCGGCAGCATGTACTCTGCTATCTTCTGGTGGTATTCAACGAATTCCTGCTTGGTGATCCTTGAGATTGGGAAGAGAATTTTGCGGGGATTTGATATCTCAATGTGCGAAGGCCTGGCATTCATGGCAGATTACAGCCCTTTAAAGTTAATAAACCCTTCCAGTAGCAGAAGGAGGAACTCCGCGCATCTGGAAAATGTCATTAATCAAAGCAGGAAGAGCCTGTTCCAGGGGATTTCCTTGTATCCTGGAAAAGATTTCCTCGTGGCCCATGAACCCCAAGGAGCGTGAAACTCTTCCCTGCTGGAGGTCAAAAAGGGCCAGTCCATACCTGTCGTTAGTAGAATTCCCGTAAAAGAGAGCAACCCTTGGGGATTCCGCAGCCTTTCGCATTGCAGCCTGCACTTCTTCTGAGGTTACTGCTGTAATATTTTTTGAATCAAATATTGGGAATTCAGCAATAAGTTCAATGTAATCCGAGTCAGGGGGCGCCGCATAAGGCTTTCTTTTGCTCTCATCCAAGCGGATAATTCTTAGCAATAAATTGGTTCCTACCCCCTCAAAGCCGGATGCCCTATCACCTTTAGGATCAGAAGGAAGCCCGTTGTATGGGGCATGTATTGGCCCATAACTGCTTATGCTCTGAAAGTTTCCAACTAAACGCTCTAGGAGTTCACGCACCTGTTCTGGTGTTGCTGCCATACTAGCAGAGGTTGATTAAATATTTAAAAAGCTTTTGCCATCAGGCCATCGGGTTAGAAAAAGAGAGAAGGGTGAGGGAAAAATATCTAGAAAGGATACTGCAGTGGACCCCCTCACCGACTGTAAATGATTAGGGAATGTATGTAGGTTTTTCAATATAAGAAGTTTCAGTGGATACAATGCATATGATAAGCATAAAGATAAGCATAAAATAAAATATCCCCGCTGCCGGATTTGAACCAGCAACCTCGTGGTCTCGGCTGACTTATCCTCATTCTATGCAAAAATGCAACGTCAGTAAGCGCTCTAAAGCTACAGCCACGCGCTCTGCGATTGAGCTAAGCGGGGTTTTTAACCTAGAGCTTGAGAACCATGGCAATTTATAAACCTTGTTGTAGGGCGCAGCAGAGCACAGCACAGGCGTCGCAGACCCGCGTCCAGCGTTAATTGGGTGTGCGCGCTGCGCAGAGCATACGAACCCCATAGCGATTAGACAGCAGATACAACAGATGCAATCCTCGTTATAAGTTTCTGTTTAGACTAAAAGAGAGAAAAAGAAAAAGGGAAAAGAACTAAAACGTGCAATAAAAGTTTACCCTCAGAAAGACTTAAGCAGGCATAGCCCAACCTAAGGGTATAAAAAATAAATGGCTGAGTGCCAAAGGTGCTGCGCACGGCCTCTCAGATGCCTCTCAGCTATTAGAAATTATTAGTTCCTCAGCTTATGCACATTGCTTCTTACAACAAGCTCCCTGCCCTTCCTGTCCTTGAATTTCACAGTTGCCTTGGGCAGGTGCATGTCTCCAAGGATTGGAAGCTTTGATCTCATGGAATAGGTCAGTATCCTCTCTTCATGGCTTTCCAGGCTGTCAAATTCCCATGTCACAAGCATGCCCTTCCGCTCGTGCTGCAGGACTTTAGTCGGCTCCAGCTGCCCTGCCTTCTCCTCTTTCACGTATTCAGCAATCGTGGGGATGATATCAGTAACCCGAGCCTGCTCCACTGGAGCAGCGCTGCGGTTCTTGACGTGCAGAATTACCTTGACCTGGTGTATTGCACCTTCTTTCTTGTGCACTTCCCTCACCCCTTTATCAATGACTACGGGGCTTCTCAGCATATAATAGGCAATTGTTGCAATCAAAGCAAGAATCAGCAGGTAAAGCAGCGGCCTGTAATTTGTTATCATTATAATCTGGGTGGTAGCTCCTGAATCCAGGCCGAGCTCCCAGACAAGATAGCTCTGCCCGTTCTCCCGCTCAGTGCTGGCAGCCGGTTTCGCAGAGGTAAACAGGTTCTTCAGTATGTTTGATTCCACCTTTATGCGCTCCTGCTGGTATGAATTTCCAGGGTTGGTGACCTCAACCACAGTCTTTGACTTGAGGAAACTGGGGGTAGTCTGCACATCCTCAACAAACGCCGCTTCAAAGCCGATAATCTCAACATCTTTGATGGCTACAAAAGACTTGTTCCCGGCGATAACTGTAATAACCAAAGATTCTGCCTTGGGTGTTTCTTTTGGATTAAAGGAAAGCTTGAATTCAACAGGGACTCTCTCCAGCGGCTGTAGCAGTTCAATCCGCTGAGTCTTGTCTATAAAACTGTTCTTGAGTGAAACATTAATATTCTGCAGGGTTAACTGGTTCTTGTTCTTTACAAACACCGTTACAGTAGCATCCTTTCGCGGATCAAACTTGCCGCTGCTGGTAAGCTCAACATCAACCCTTAAGTCAGGCTTTAGCAGTGGCGGCACGAACTCACCGCCCCTGATATTGAATTCAAGCGGCACTTGCAGAACATCCCGGTTGTATTCAGACTGTATCTCCAGCAGTATGCCATACCGCGAAGGCTTTATGTCCTTGCTCGGATAAACAATGACGTGAGTGGCTCTTGATGAGTAAGGCTCTACAAGTATGCCGGAGAGCTTGTCGCTTGGCGGCTCAGTCACTACATTCCAGGTGATTGAATCAGGAACAGACAGCCTGAACGTATCAGAAAACCCTTTGGTATTTTGTATGGTTATGTTGAACTCAGCAGACTCATTTAACAGGATGCTGTCCTTTATGACTTCTGGCGCCTTCACCCTGAACCCGCTCGCTGCAAATGCAGGATACAAGCTTACAATCATGATTATAAGCGCTATAAGAAAGACCCTCTTTATTGCATTCATACCAGTCCGACCTCAAACACACTATAAAACCTTAAATTACTATTATTTAAATCTTGCTATAAGACAAGTGAGATTTATTTTCAATAAAGAAATTATGTTTGGGAAATCATACTTCATCTTAGAAAGAGAAATGAAAAATAAAGAAAAAACTAAGGCTTTAACACTACTCTATCTGCCCCCTGATCTCCCCGCCGTTGAAATTTTCAGTATGGACATTGATGTAGTAGCTTCCGTTAAGCAGGTTCTGTATCTGCTCCTGTGTAAGTGTTACAGGCGGCAGGGTAAAGAAGCCGCTGCGGTTGTCGCTCCCTGCATTCACGTCAAGAGAAAAGACGACAGGCCCGTTCTCTCCAGCAATTCCCTGGTGCACATGTGCAGAGCTGTTGCCTACGACATACAGCGCGCTGCTCAGGTTCTGGAAGCTTCCGCTCACGATCAGCTGCCCGTTCTCAAGCCGCACAGAAGCATCACCTGCTGCTGTTGAATTGGTTGGGGGTGCTTCCTCCGAGCCGCTCAGGTTTATCTCAAAGGTGGCATTCTGAGTCACGTTTGTGGTCACATTAGTAGTATTTGTCTGGTTTGTCGCATTAGTGACGTTAGGACCGGGGCAACCTTCATTTGGAACAGGGAAAATATCTCCATGACCCAAATGCGCGGCCAGTGAATTGTTGTTGATTTCTATCTCAACAAATGGATTGGTTGCCGAGCCAGTCGCATGGCAGACCTCAACCAACTCTGTCTGGTTGGTTGTTTGATTCACAGGGCATATTGTCTGGCACTGTTGGAAGCACCCTGTCTGGTTTACAGTCTGGTTTGTTTGGGTGCTTTGGTTGGTCTGGTTAGCAGATGCATTGAACGCAGCTTGCTGGCTGGCATTCATCACAAAGATGTCAAGGCTTGCCCCCCTGATTCTGTCTCCATCTGTTCCAAAACAGAGAACAGTGAAGTTGCCACCGCTCTGGTATATGTGATAGGTATCGCGGTTGCTTATGTCAACCTGCTTCTCTCCATCCCCATAGAACCAGCTGAACCTTGTCGGCGTGAAATCCGCAGCCTCAAGATTGCAGACAAAGACATAATGGTTTGCCTTAGGATACCATTCTTTTACGAATATGCTTCCGTTTGTATTGAACATTTCTGTGAACTGCTGCAGCATATCCTCGGTAAAGAGTGATTTAAAGAAGCTCTGTTGCACGAACTGCTCAACGTTAGCCTGCGTGACCTGTCCGCTCTGGTTTGTCTGATTGGTGCTCGTGGTTGTTTGCTCAACAGTCTCATTTTCAGTGTCATTGAGGTCATCTACATCAGTTTCATTATCGTCTGTATCATTAAGTTCATCCGTATCATTTAAATCGTCGGTGTCATTAATATCATCCGTGTCTGATATATTACCGGTTGTATTATCCTGGGCAATTGCCAGCATCGCCGCAAGGAGTGTTACGGTAAGTAAAATTCCATATAAGCTAAGATGTTTGCGTTTCATAGTATCCCCCCATTTATGCTCTCACACCACTATGATACGTTGATATCAAAGACGATACCAAGATGTAGCAACGTAATTATATAAAATTACAGCTCATATAATGTATACCTGTATGCACAGGCTTACTCGCCGAGTACACAGGCGCCGTTATCTTCAAAGCAGGTATAGGGTATGTCAGCTGTTGACGTATAGGCAGACCATCCTGAGGGAACCTCGTTTTGCCTGAAACAGTCTATCTGCCCGTTTGCATTGCTCCTGTACATAAAGCATGTCCCGTCCCTGCTGGCACCCTCTGGCTCCTGCTGGCACCCTGCAAGGAGCAGAATTCCCGCAAGAAATACAAACCCAATAGCAAAGTTTTTCATAAGAATCAACCCCCTATATGCATTTACATAAAGAAATATCAGTTTATATTGTTAATGGGCATATTATGCATATTGTGTTAATTATATTAGAAAAGAAGTGGGGCTGCCGAGGCAGATGGAAAAGCGTCTGGAGCTTTAGGCGGGTTCGCTACGCTCACCCAACCGGATCATCTTTATAATTAGGAGTGGGGCTGCCAGGATTTGAAGTTCCGCAGCCGATTTCGCGGCTGTCCCGGATCGGACCCATATTGGGCTGATGCACCCCAAGGGCCAATGTTAGCCAAGTTGCACCACAGCCCCACACGCCAAAAGAATAAATGATTACTATTTAAAATAAGATGCTGGATATTTCAGGGTGATGTGCTGACAAGTTCTTCTGAAGCTCTCGTGGATTAAGATTGTCGGCTTCAAGTAATTCTTCTGGGGAGGGAGGACTGCGGGCATATTTCATTCCGGACATATAATCAGTCACGAGACATTTGCTATCCCCAAAACTATTATCCATACCAATGATCGGATGGACTTTACTTAAATATCTTATGCCAAAATCAAGAAGAAAGTAGGAAAAAATAAAGAAATTAGTGTCCGCAGCCGCAGCTGCCGCAACCGCCTGACTCACTCTTCTTTGCCTTTGCTTTTGTCTTTTGCATAGTGCATGCCTCCTGCCCTTAATTAGGACTAAGCTTTTGGAAAACCTTTTACTTATAAACTTTTGGTTTGGAGATTTCGGAAGTTCCCGAGATGCCATGCATTTCGCTAACTTTAAATATTCTTAGCTAGCTTCTGCTCTAAGTATATACATATAGCATAGATTGTGGGGTTGGTATGGAGCTTTCGCCGGGGATGCAGCAATACATGAAGATAAAGCAGCAGCATCCAGACTGCATAGTCTTATTCCGGATGGGCGATTTCTACGAGACATTCTATGAGGATGCAAAGACTGTGTCCAGGGAGCTTGACATAGTGCTGACAAGGCGCGGCAAGGGAGAGAAGCAGGCTCCATTGGCTGGCATCCCGTTCCATGCATTGGACAATTACCTGGGCAAGCTCATCAGGAAAGGTCATCGGGTAGCAATTGTTGAGCAGGTTGAGGATCCAAAGCTGGCTAAAGGATTGGTGAAGCGCGATTTAGTAAGGATTGTAACGCCTGGCACTATCATAGAGAGCTCCATGCTCCAGGATAGCCAGAACAATTACATAGCCTGCATCAATAAGGAGAGAAACATTATTGCATTGGCAGCTGCTGACCTCTCAACAGGAGAATTCCTTACTGCAGAATTAAATGACGTACAGCAGCTGAAGTCTGAGCTTGGCATGCTGGCTCCTGCAGAGCTCATTATACCTGTCTCCCTGGAAAACTCGGAATTTATCGCCTCGCTTAAAGGCGCCGCCATAATGACCAGCTTTGACGACAGGCATTTCTGGCACGAGGGCGCCTGGAATACGCTGGTCACTCATTTTAATGTCATAGATACTGCAGGCTTTGGCATTGAGCGAAACTCACCCTGCATTACAACAGCAGGCGCCCTGCTCAAATATTTGCAGGAAACACAAAAGACAAACCTTGGGTATATCAACAAGCTCCGGAAACATGTAACCTCATCCTTCATGTCTCTTGATGCAGCCACCATCAGGAATCTGGAGCTTCTGAGGAATAGCAGGGATGGCTCAGCTAGGGCGACGCTCCTGGAAGTGCTTGACCATACAGTAACACCTATGGGTTCCCGCCTGCTGAAAAAGTGGATTGTCCAGCCTTTGCTTGACAAGGAAAAGATTGAGCAGCGGCTGGAAGCAGTTGACGAGCTGGCGAAACGCTCCCTGCTAAGGGACGAGATGCAGCAGCTCCTGAAGGGCATGAATGATATAGAGCGCATCATCAGCCGCATCAATTTCGGCAATGCAAATGCCCGCGACCTTCTTGCTCTCAAAAAATCTTTGGAGGAGGTTCCTGCCTTAAAGAGTGTCCTGGAAACAATGAATGCAGAGCTGCTTGAAGAGCTCAGCATGATGCAGGATTGCATGCCGGTGGTTAACCTCATAGAAAAGGCAATCGCAGAAGAGCCGCCTGTTTCATTGCGAGAGGGCAATCTCATAAAGCCTGGCTTCAACCAGGAGCTTGACGAGCTGCGCTCAATTGCACATTCAGGCAAATCATGGATTGCCCAGCTTGAAGCTAAGGAAAAAAACAGGACAGGTATCAAGTCGCTCAAGATAAGCTACAATAAGGTATTCGGCTACTATATTGAGATAACCCGGCCGAATCTTCATCTCGTGCCGCCGGACTACATGCGGAAGCAGACACAAGTTAATGCAGAGCGGTTCATAACGCCAGAGCTAAAGGAACAGGAAGATAAAGTATTGCAGGCTGAAGAGCGCATGATTGAGCTTGAATATGCCCTGTTCATGGAAGTTTCCCGGGAAATCAGCAAGTATACTGAAGCTATCCAGGAGATAGCCCAGCAGGTTGCTGTACTTGATTGCCTGCAGTCTTTTGCAGGCATCGCCGCAGATTGCAATTACGCCAAGCCTGAGATCAGCATAAGTTTTGAGCTGCTGCTGCAGGAAAGCCGCCACCCTGTACTTGAAAAGCTCTCTGATTTTGTGGCTAATGATTGTATGCTGGACGAGTATGCATTCATGTATATAATCACAGGCCCCAATATGGCAGGCAAATCAACATACATGCGCCAGGTTGCGCTTATCGTCCTAATGGCGCAGATTGGAAGTTTTGTGCCTGCTGCTTACGCTAAGATCCCTATTGTTGACAAGCTCTTCACAAGAGTGGGTGCTTTTGACGACATGAGCCATGGCCAGTCAACCTTCATGCTTGAGATGGTTGAGACAGCTGCCATCCTTAACACTGCAACAAAGCATTCTTTAGTGATTATTGATGAATTAGGCAGGGGCACATCCACTTATGATGGCATAGCGCTGGCATGGGCAATTGTGGAGAATATCCATGACACGATAGGGGCAAAGACTTTGTTTGCAACCCACTATCACCAGCTTAACAAGCTTGCTGAAAAGCTGCAGGGCATAAGGAACTTCAGCATAGCTGTCAAGGAAGAGAAGGATGAGATAGTGTTCCTGCACAAGATTGTTGCAGGCGGCACTGACCGCAGCTATGGCATACAAGTTGCAAAGCTTGCGGGCATCCCGCAGGATGTCATTGAGCGCTCAAAAGCCATCATGGACAGGCTGGAGATGGAAGACGAGATTGCTGGCAGGATACATGATGAGCTGAAGCACCCGGGGAAAGCCCAAAAGAATAAGGTTAATCCTAAGATCTCCCAGAAAACATTATCTGGATTGTATCATGAATAATAAAAAAGCAACCAAGGCCGTCCGCAGGACTATCGAAATGCATAGCATTTCGGAAGTTCCGAAAACCAAGGTTTTCGTTACTTCCGGCACAGGCGCGAGCAGCGCGAGCGCATCCCCGCGAAGCGTGGCGCAAGGTAAAGAAAAAGGCAGTTCCAAATCCAAAATAAAGGCGATAGTATTTGATTTTGACGGCGTTGTCGTAGATACGCTTCCGAGAGCTCTTGAAGTCTGGGGGCGTGCATTTAAGGAATTCAGGATAACGCACGTAACATTGAATAAGGATTTCTTTGAGTCAGATTATAGGGCAATGGCCGAAAGGCTCAATATATCAAAGCATAACCTGGGAAAGCTTGAGAAGCTGTATTATGACGCAAGAACTCCAGTCAGCCTGTTTGAAGGGATCAAGCCGATAATCACGAAGCTTTCAAAAGAATACAAGCTTGCGCTCGTTTCAAATTCACCTCCTGTACGGTTCAGGAAAAGGGTAAAGTCCTTCAAGATAGAGCACTATTTCCAGGCAATTATCGGCATAACCAATGGTATTCGCATGAAACCGCATCCTGACATGCTTTTGCTCGCCCTGAAGCGCTTGCATGTAAAACCAGACGAGGCAATATACATAGGCGACATGGAAGGCGACATCCTCGCAAGCAAGGCTGCAGAAGTCATGGTAATTGGAGCAACCTACGGCTTCCATACACATATACGTTTGAAGGGGGCAGACGTCATAGTTGATTCTCCAAAAGAGATTATTCCTGCCATTAAGAGAATAGAGAAAGGGCTTTGAGCAAAGAGAATGGGAAAGATACAGCTGATGGACAATGAATTGGCAACAAAGATTGCCGCAGGGGAAGTAGTTGAGCGGCCCGCATCTGTTGTGAAAGAGCTCGTTGAGAATGCTCTGGATGCAGGTGCAGATATCATTACCATAGACATTCAGGAGGGCGGCAAAACCCTCATCAGGGTTCAGGACAACGGCGAGGGCATGGACCGTGATGATGCACAGCTTGCAGTAGAGCGGCATGCAACCAGCAAGATCAAGGGTATAAGGGATCTGTTCAACATAACTACGCTTGGCTTCAGGGGAGAGGCATTGGCAAGCATTGCCGCTGTCTCAAAGCTCAGGCTTACCACAAGAACTGCCGACATTATTGAAGGCACGCTTCTGGAGTGCGAGTTCAGCGCAATAAAATCAATACGGACTGCAGGTTGCCCGATAGGGACAACCGTAGAAGTCACAAATCTGTTCCATAATGTGCCAGCCAGGAAGAAATACCTAAAGGCTATGCAGGCAGAGATTGCCGCAATCGCTGATATCGTTGCAAGATATTGCTTAATCAATCCCGACGCTGCATTCAAATTGGTAAGTGATGGCAAAGTTCTGCTCAATGCACCCAAGACAGACACTGTCTTGGGTAAGATACTTGCCCTCTATGGAAGAGATCTTGCCAAGGAGATGATAGCAGTAAGCTACAAGGGAGAGAATATTGCAGTGCAGGGTTACATCGGAAAGCCGTACAGTGCCCGGGCAGAGCGCTCCCACCAATCATTCTATGTCAATGGGAGATATGTAAAGAGCCAATTGCTCTCGCAGGCGCTTGAAGAGGCTTATGGCACACTGCTCTTCCACCACCGCTACCCTGTTGCAATGCTCAACATCTCCGTGATGCCCTCTGCTATTGACGTGAACGTGCACCCCGCAAAGGAGATCATAAAGTTCTCTGAGGAACAGCAGGTCTACAATGCTGTCCTTTCTGCTGTCTCTGCAGCCCTGGAAAAAGAGAACATCTCCCCTGATGTGGCGCTTAAGGCTACTGAAAGGAAATTCACCAGGAAATACCAGCTGCAGCAGGACACCCAAATTCTGCTCGCTGAAGACCGCAAGATGAGCGATTCAGATTATTTCAGGGAAACCCAGGAGATGCTTACTGCAGACAGCAAGCGAAGCATTGGTCCATTCTACATCCTGGGCCAGATGAACAAAACCTATATTCTTGCAGAGGTTGCCAAAGGCCTTTTGATTGTGGACCAGCACGCTGCCCAGGAGCGTTTGTTTTATGAGAAATTCATGAATGCATACAAAGACAAGGGAGTCACCGGCCAGAAACTGATAACCCCTGTGGTAGTGCAGATGACCCCTGCAGAGCATACGATACTTAATGCGAACAGGCCATATCTTGAAAGCATTGGCTTTGAGATTGAGGATTATGGCGGCAATTCACTTATTGTAAGGTCCATCCCTTTTGTCTTTGAGCGCTACAACAAGGATTTAATGCTTGACCTGATCAAGGAGTTGGCTAAAGTTGATTCCAAGGCTGTTGATGATATCAAGCAGGAGAGAATCGCAAGGTTCATCAAGGCAGGCGACATCTTAAGCAGGGCAGACATGGATAAATTACTGAAAGCGCTGGGCACTGCAGACAACCCATTCAGCTGCCCCCACGGCAGGCCAACCATGCTCAACATTACTATTCCTGAATTGGAGAGGAAGTTTAAAAGGACTGGCTAGAGCCAAGATATTTATATATCATTATATCGCGCAATATTTAAATACTGTAATCTTTTAATACATCTCATGAGAACATTCACAGCCTTAATTCAAAAGGAAGAAGATATGTATGTTGCTAAATGCCCTGAGGTCGGGACAGTTAGTCAAGGCTATACAATAGAAGAAACTGTTGCTAATCTGAAAGAAGCCACCGAGCTGTATCTTGAAGAGTTTGAAATAAAAGGAGATTTCAGACCTATTCTAACTACTTTTGAGGTGGCTGAGGTTGTCAAGGCTTAAGAAGATTTCTGGCAAGGACTGCGTTAAAATTCTTTGCAATAAATTTGGTTTTCGAATTGTGAGGCAAAGAGGTAGCTAGTTCTTCGTAAAGATACAGCAGAAGGAGCAATAGGTACAGTTGTGCCAAATCACAAAGAAATTAAGATAGGCACTTTAAAAGGGGTGCTTGAGCTTGCAAAAGTAAAAGAAGAAGATTTTGCAGAATATCAATAGAAGTTCAGGAGGACTGGCTAGTAAACAATACAAAAACACAAATACGCAAAGCTTATAAAGGGTGCTGCACTCTACTCGTATAAAAGAAAAAAAACAGCAGAAATCAAAGTCGGAATTCAAGTACAAGAAATCAAATTTCTAGTGTCTGAATGTTTTTCAGACACCTAGAAAACCAACGGTTTTCTTAGTGCCAGAATGCCTGGCTTTACCTTCATTGGAGAGTACAGCAAAAGGCTTTACATCTCAAAACAAGATTAAGGTTCATCGTTTAGCGATATTTCTGCAAAGAGAGAGTAATATGAAATACAATGAATTAGGGATTCAGCCTCAACTATTGAAGG
>JACPIF010000005.1 GCA_016188215.1 Candidatus Woesearchaeota archaeon | reverse complement strand
GCAGGAAGCTGTCAGGCTACGACCTCATAAAGCAGATAGAAAAGCATACAGGCACATGGAAGCCGAGTTTCGGCTCAATCTATCCCCTTCTTGACAAATTGCTTAAAGAAAATCTTGTGGATGTGGAAGTACAGGGAAGAAAAAAGCTCTATTTCCTGACAAAAGAGGGAAAGAAGCACCTTGGAATTATAGACAAAAGCAAGAACACTTTGGTGGACAAGCTGATTGCAACATGGAATGCGTTCGGCAAAATAACCGACAGAAGGGAAATGAATTTTATGCTCGAGGTTTTCAACAGCCTGAAAAAGGGGCAGCTTCCGTTCAAGGAGCTTAACCCCGAGCTGAACGAGTTCAGGGCGACTATATTCGAGCTTTACTCGACAGGAAAGGACAGGAAAAAAATCAAGGCTGTCCTGAGGGGAACCATCAAAAGGCTGAAGGCGGTAAGATGAAACCAATTATAAAACTGGAAAAAGTTTGGAAAACCTACAAGATGGGTGATATAGAGGTTAATGCCCTTCAAGGGCTGGATCTTGAGGTCAGGCAAGGCGAATTTTTGGCCATAATGGGCCCTTCTGGAAGCGGAAAGTCAACAGCAGTCAACATGATTGGGTGCTTAGATGTGCCAACAAGGGGAAAAATCACGCTCGAGCACCATGACATTTCAAAACTAAGCGAATCAGAACTTGCCCAGGTAAGGGGGCGCAAGATAGGGTTTATCTTCCAGCAATTCAACCTTATTCCGACCTTGACAGCGCTTGAAAATGTGATGCTGCCCATAGTGTTCCAGTCAGTCAGCAGGGAAAAAAGGATAAGAAAGGCTGCTGAATTGCTGAAAATTGTGGGCTTAAGCGGCAGGATGAACCACAAGCCTGCTGAAATGTCAGGTGGCGAGCAGCAGAGAGTCGCGATTGCAAGAAGCCTGGCTAACAACCCGGATGTGATTTTGGCGGACGAGCCAACAGGCAACCTTGACTCAAGCACAGGGGAAACTGTGATGGGGTTCCTGCAAAACCTCAACAGGAAGGAAGGCAAGACAATAATAATGGTTACGCATGACAACAATGTTGCAAAGCATGCCGACAGGATAGAGTTCCTTAAAGACGGCAAAGTTATAGAGAATTTTGAAATACATTAATTTTGTCAAAGTTCTCTATAAAATCATTGAACAGGAGGAAAGATTAAAATGAAAAGGATGGCATGAACAGGAGGAAAGATTAAAATGAAAAGGATGGCATTGTTTATTATGGTGGCTATGTTTGCAGCTTTGGCAGGCGCTGCTGTGGACACATCTTATTATGGGGAAAGCCCAAGCATTGTAGTAAGCCTGGCAAGCCAGGAGCCTGACCCTGTGGAGCCGGGAAACATAGCTGAGGTGAGTTTCAAGCTCGACAACCAGGGGGCATTGGCGAAGGAAGTGGTTTTTGAGATATTTCCTGAGTACCCATTCTCGATGCTGCCCGGCGAAAGCGCCTCCAAAAATGTAGGGACATTGGGCACTGCGCAGGACACTGCCACAAGCGTGTTCGTGAAATACAAGGTGAAGGTTGACCAGCATGCTGTTGACGGCAGCCATGAAATCAAGGCAAGGTACAAGAGCAGCGGCTTTAATACATGGATAACAGTAAAAGACCTCAAAGTGAAAGTGCAGTCAAAGGACGCGATTCTTTCCGTGGAAAAATTCAGCACAATTCCCGAGTTTATGCCGCCTGGCTCAAAAGCAAGACTGATGATTGAACTGAAGAATTATGCCACTTCCTTGCTGAAAGATGTAAAAGTCTCATTGGAGCTTGGAAAAAGCGGCGATGAGGTAACTCCTTTTGCGCCGCTTGGATCGTCAAACGAAAAAGTCATACCTATAATTGACGGGCAGGCATCTGTTCCTCTGGAGTTCAGCCTTGTTGTGGATCCTGATGCAAAATCCAAAGTTTACAAAGTGCCGTTGACATTAAAATACTCGGACATACTCAGCAAAAACCACTCCAAATCCCTTACTTTGGCTTTGGTTGTCGGGATGGAGCCTGAGCTGTCAGTCTATATAGACTCTACATCCGTTTATACTGCAGGCAAAACAGGCGATGTAAGCATAAAAATAGTCAACAAGGGCCTTTCTGACATCAAATTCCTTAACGTAAGGCTTGACAAGTCAGAAAACTACAAGGTTTTGTCGCCATATGAAGTCTACATTGGAAACATTGATTCGGATGATTACGAGACTGCTGACTTCAAGCTAAACGTTGGAAAAAAAGCCAAAGATAAGATTGTTATGCCTTTGGCAGTCGAGTACAAAGACGCCAATAACAAGGATTACTCGAAAAAAGTAAACCTTGAACTCCCGATTTACACCAGCTCTGAGGCAAAAAAACTTGGATTAGCCAAAGGCACCAATAAGTTTGTCGTATTCCTGTCGCTATTGGCAATATTGATTGTTGCATTCGCTGCTTACAGGTTTTGGAAAAAAAGCAAGAGATAATCCCAAATGCTGAAGGATTATTTTATCTATTCTGTCAGGAATCTGAGACACAGGGGGCTAAGGTCATGGCTTACCATGATTGGGATATTCATAGGCATAGCTGCGGTTGTTTCCTTAATAGGGCTCGGGGAAGGGCTGAGGATAGCCATAATGTCGCAGTTTGGGTTTCTGGGCCCTGACGTTCTTGCCGTACAGGCGTCCGGGCTGGCTCTTGCAGGTCCGCCTGGAACTGGAGTTGTGGAGCCGTTAAGCGACAAATTGGCTGATAAGATTGAAAAGGTGAATGGGGTGGAAGCTGCGTTTAACAGGTACATAGAGTCTGCCACAGTAGAGTTCAACGATAGGCAGTCTGTAGGCATTGCAGGCTCTGTGCCCGAAGGCGAAGCCAAGAAAATCCTTGAGACTATGGTAAACTTAAAAGCCGAGGACGGAAGGCTGCTCAAGGATGCTGATTCCAGAAAAGCTGTCCTGGGAAACAACTTCGGGGGAGATGACAAATTCGGCAAGGGCATAAGAGCCGGTGACAGAATTTTGATTAATGGCGCTGATTTTGAAGTTATCGGAATTCTTGAAAAAAAGGGCAGTTTCATATTCGACAATGTTGTCCTGATGAATGAGCAAGTCATGTTTGATGTGATTGGAAACAAAAAGGAAGAAGTCGATGTGATAGCAGTCAAGATTGATGGCACAGGAAGGATTAATGAAGCCAAGGAAAGCATAGAAAAGCTGCTCAGAAAGGAAAGGGATGTAAAAAAGGGCGAGGAGAATTTTGTCGTTCAAAGCCCGCAGCAGGTACTTGAAGCCCTTAACTCGACTTTGTTTGCAGTGCAGTTGTTTGTTTATATCATAGCTGCCATATCCCTTGCTGTCGGCGGCATTGGGATAATGAACACTATGTACACGTCAGTTCTTGAGAGGGGCAAAGAGATTGGAATAATGAAGTCCATTGGGGCGAAGAATTCGGCGATTTTCACTATATTTTTTATTGAATCTGGATTGCTGGGGATTGTTGGAGGAATAATTGGGATAATCCTAGGCATGGCATTTGCATTTGGGCTTTCTGTGGCAGGGAGGGCTTTCCTTGGAAGCGACTTGATACAGGCAAGCATAAGCCCCTGGCTTGTTGCAGGAGCCCTGGTGTTTTCATTTGCATTGGGTACTGCTTTTGGGGTGGTTCCTGCTTACCGGGCATCCAAGCTTAACCCGGTTGATTCGCTGAGGAGCGCAAAATGAGAATTGACGAGATGGGCTACTCCATCCAGCATGTAAGAAAAAGAAAGCTGAGAAGCCTGCTGACAGCGCTTTCCATACTGATCGGGATAGCGGCAATATTCGCATTGCTGAGCTTTGGAATCGGGATAAGGGATTACATAAACACTGTTGCTGATGAAGCTGGAAGGAACAAGCTTTTCATACAGGCAAGAGGAATTGGAGCGCCAGGAACCGACGATAATTTTTTTCTGGCAAAAGGCGATGTTGATTTTGTCGGCAAGATAAAAGGCGTTGACGAGGCAGTCGGCATGTACTTCTCGGCAGGGGAAATTGAGTTTGATGATTTGAGGAAATTTTATTTTGTTTCGGGAATAGACACTGGCAAGATTGATTTTGTGGAGGAGACATTCACGATTTCAGTGCTCAAGGGAAGACGGCTAAAGAGAGGCGACTCAAGCAAAGCTGTCCTGGGGTACAATTACCAGTTTGACGACAAGATATTCAAAAAAGGAGTGAAGCTTGGGGACAAGATAAACATTAACGGCAAGCCTTTTGATGTAATCGGATTTTATGACGAGATTGGAAATCCGCAGGATGATGCAAACGTCTACATTACAAAAGAGGCATTCGAGCTTTTGTATCCTGACAAAAAGGACAAGTTTGGGTTTGTAATGGCAAGCTCCCAGAACGGAGTAAAGCCAAGCGAGCTTGCCGAGAGGATAGAGGAAAGGCTGAGGAAATTCAAAAACCAGGAAGAAGGCAAGGAGGATTTCTTCGTGCAGACATTCGAGGACGCGCTTGCAACTTTCACTACTGTAATAAATGTGATAAACGGAGTTTTGGTTTTGATTGCACTGATTTCCACTGTAGTTGCGTTTGTCAACATAATGAACACTATGTACACTGCAATAATCGAAAGGACAAAAGAAATCGGCATTATGAAAGCTGTCGGCGCAAGAAACTCAGACATATTGTTTATTTTTGTGTTTTAGTCGGGGTTTCTTGGGCTGGTTGGAGGAATTGCAGGAGTTGTTATTGGCTATATTGTGGCAGTCATTGGCGGAAGCATTGCTGCTGCAAACGGGTTTGCCTTGCTGAAGCCCGAGTTTCCGATAGCTTTGATTATAGGATGCTTGCTGTTTTCATTGCTTGTAGGAGCGGCAGCGGGCTATTTTCCCGCGAGAAGGGCGTCTAAACTCAAACCTGTTGATGCTCTAAGATATGAGTAATGTGGATGCCTTTTCTTAAACTCAATCCCTAAACAATTTCCTGGTTAAACTTAATCTCCAAAGAATTACTGCTTAGAACCTTGACGCTGTCAACAATGCCCTCCTTGATGCCCAATGCCTCGACCTTCTTTGGCAGCAATGCAGCTATTGAAGAGCCAACTTTTATTATTTTCCTCTTGCCTTCAATTTTCTTGTTCGCTTCTCTTAGCTTTATCAACTGCTTGGTTTGCTCGGGCGTGAATAAAGTTTCACCGCATTTATCACACTTCATGCATTCAATTAAAAATTCATCAACTAAACATCTATCTAATTCAATACTTCCGCCGCATTTGCATGTGCTTGTTTTCATTTTGTTCACCTTTGAGTTATACGAAAAGGTCAGAAAATCGTAAGATTTTCTATACCTTAGTATTTTCCTTTCTTTTTATTTACTGTTATTATTTTTATGAAATCTGGATAATATTCAACAACAACAAAATAAGTTTGTCCTTTTTTGTCAAAATAATTCTTGAAGCAAATGCGCTCTTTTTCTTGCGTTGATTTTTCAT
>JACPIF010000004.1 GCA_016188215.1 Candidatus Woesearchaeota archaeon | reverse complement strand
TATTAAAAATAAGTTTTATATTGGTTAATAGTTCATAATTTCTTGTTTTATGAATCATGTCAAAAAGCAAAAAATATGTTGATCTAATCTTAGGTTCAACTAACTCTGGATAATATTTATTGAAAAAATAGTAAATCATATAATCAAGCAATATAAAATAATCTTTTTTATCTTTTTCAAGTATGCAACCATTACAAAAATCAAAATCAGCTCCACTCATCTCGATATTTCCTTTCCCGGCATGATTAATAACAAAATGAGAACCTTCTCTTATTAAAATGGGTAGAATCTTGCTTATCTTATGTAAAGAATTCTCAATACTGCCACATTTTTTAATTACAATCTTAAAGTCTATTTGTCTGTTTAAATTATCTATCTCCTTAATAAAATCATATTGATTGTTATAACCAATCATAATAATCTCTGGCTTTAAAATGTCAATCATTTCTGATATTGAAATCGGAGTATCTTGAGAGGTGAATGCATCATGATATGCACCACTTTGGACTTCAACTAATCCTAAATTTGTAATTGAACATTTATAATCAGATGCAGTTGCAGAAGATAAATTAGTTAAGCATAGATCAAAAACAATTTCAGTATCTATTATAGCACTCTTTAATTGATTAGACATATACTTATGATTATTAAGGCCATTATTTAAATATATCCCATTATAAAATTAATTTCTTTTTATTACAAAGCCCACAAATACGCAAAGCTTATAAAGGACATTACACTTTACTCGTCTAAAAGAAAAAAAACAGCAGAAATCAAAGTCGGAATTCACGTACAAGAAATCAGATTTCTAGTGCCAGAATGCCTGGCTTTACCTTCATTGGAGGCTTAATTGACCTCAAAACAAGATTAAGGTTCATCGTTTAGCGATATTTCTGCAAAGAGAGAGTAATATGAAATACAATGAATTAGGGATTCAGCCTCAACTATTGAAGGCTGTGCAGGAACTGGGCTTTGAAGAGCCTACGGAAATCCAGGAAAAGGCAATACCGCTTATCCAGAAAGGGTATGACGTGATTGGCCAGTCAGAGACAGGCTCTGGAAAGACCGCTGCCTTCGGCTTGCCTATCCTGGAAAAGATAGACCCTGCAAAAGGGCTGCAGGCCATAATACTTGCGCCTACCAGAGAATTGGCAGAGCAGATCAAGAAAAACCTGGTGGCATTCTCGCGCTACAAGCGTGTTTTTATCACTTCTATCTATGGCGGCGTCAGCATGAACCCGCAGATAGACAACATCAGGAGAGCCAATATAATAGTGGGGACTCCCGGCCGTGTTCTGGATCACTTGGGCCGCCGCACATTGAATTTGAGCCGCATCTCATTTTTCGTGCTTGATGAGGCTGACAAGATGTTTGACATGGGATTCATAGACGATGTGAAGCAGATCCTGAGCTATACAAACCAGGACAGGCAAACGCTGATGTTCTCAGCTACCATTAGCACTGAGGTTCATTTCATCGCGCAGCGCTACATGAGGGATCCCCATAAGATAAAGACCAAAGAGTATGTCTCCCAGCAGCTGCTGAAGCAGGTGATGTACCAGGTGAGGAAGCAGGAGAAGTTCTCATTCCTCGTGCACCTGATACGCCAGGAGAATCCGAAGTTGGCAATTGTTTTCTGCGGCACCAGAAGGGAAGTTGACTTCGTGACCAAGAATTTGGCAAATCAGGGCATCAATGCAATGGCATTGCACGGCGGCTTGTCACAGCACCGCAGGAATGAGATTATGGAAGAGGTGCACGGCCATAATGTGCATATACTTGTCGCGACTGACGTTGCTGCACGTGGCATTGACATCAAGGATCTCACGCATATCTATAATTACAGCATCCCAAAAACATCCAAGGAGTACATCCACAGGATAGGAAGGACTGCGCGTATGGGTGACAAAGGGCTTGCAATCAACCTGCTTGATGAGCGGGATCATGACAATATGCGGAGCGTATTGAGCGACCATGCAATCAATATAGAGAGCCTCAGGACTCCTGAGTTTCCCATGGTGAGGGTACAGCAGCCGTTCCACAGGCCCATGGCCGTACATAGGCAGCATGGGTATGGCGGACACAGCAGGCATGGCCCTCCGCGTGGCGGCAGGCGGTTCCATAGCCGCTATTAGCTTCTGAAGAACCTGAAGTAAGCGAAAGATGCAATCATAAAGATAGCAATGGCAGCAGCACCTATATACAAAGATGCGCCCCCATCATACTCAGATACAACAGCTCCAGAAATAGCAGGCGCCCGGCTTGCCTGGTTTGCTGCAGGCGCAGCTGCAGATTCTGCAATTGATGCAGCTTCATTCTCAATAGTATTGCCGGAAAGTATAAAGACAGGCGCATGATTCCCTTCAGCAGTACAGTTTCTTTCAGCAGCAATCTGTTGGCTGCAGCCCTGTATGATAGCGCATTTTCTGGACTGTTTTCCATTAATGCATGCACTCCATTCACTGCACAAATAATTTGGAATGCACCCGCCGTCCCCGCTTGAGCCGGAGCTTCCCGCTGTGCCTGCGCTGCCTCCTCCTGTACTTGGACTGCTTTCCTGCGAAGCTTCAGCTACGGTAAGGTTCCAGCTGGAATGGTTTGAAAGGTAGCCGTCAGAAACATTCACGAGGATAGTATAGCTGCCTGCATTCGTTAAATTGCCGATAAATGTATAGTTGCTCCTATTTGTCGCAGCCAAGCTGCCGTTAAGTATCCAGCTAATTGTCACGTTATCATCATCGCTGTAATTAATGGAGAATAGCTGCTGTTCCCCGGTTGTTATGTTGGGGTTGGAAGAAGGAGCCTTTCCAATGGAGGGCGCACGGTTTATCTTCAGGGGCTGCTCAAGGCTGTTATCAGACTCGTTCTGCTCCTCAACGACATTCTGCAGGTCAGCAATCGCTGTAAATAATGTATCATTGATGTTGCTGAAATTAAAGGCAAAGGTCTTGCTTCCATTGACAAGGATTGTGGAGATGAACAGCGTTTGGGAAAAGGAATAGTTGTCAAACACATCAAGGAAAATGTTGTAAGCGCGAATAGTGCCATTATTGGTAATAGTTACATTCACGCTTGCATTTCTCCTGCCATACAGGTGATCCCCGGTGACGTTGATGGTCACGAACAGCTCAGGGCTCTCGCTCGGCTCAAACTGCGTGAAATTATAGGCAGCAGTCGTATGCCGCGGCAGCTCATCAATGACAGTGCTGCCCTGCTTGAGCTTTAGGTATACAAGGTATGGCCCTGTTAGTTTTCTTTTATAGAAATCAGTGCCATTTATATCAACAGTAATATATTGCAGTCCATTGTCAAGGCTCTGGCTTTTAGTGATTTGCTTGATGTAGTTGAAGTATAAGTCATACACATTTACCTGCAGTTTGTAATTCCCGCTTGCATTGGTATATACGCTTGTATTAAGCCGCAGTGCATCAAATAAATTATCGTTATCCGCATCTATAGTTCGTTCTGTTGCATTGTAGATGTATGAGCTCCTGGCAAAATCCCGGTAGTCATATTTGCTGGTAGCATAGTTAAGGTTGTATTGCCTGCCATTTATCCTGAGCCTGGTAAGGGTAAAATTCCCTATATAATGGGTATTTTTTATAGTTTCATTATTAAACGCAAACGAAAGGAGTTGCAGCCCTGCAGAGAGGTTTGGGGCGCTCCTTGCAGTGAGTGTTGTGCTGTTATGCTTTAGGTAAGCAGTTGCATCTGCTTGGAATGTATTGGTAACATTCAGCGTAGCTATTATGAGCAGCGTTGTATTGCCCTGGTTGATATCAGTTAAATTCACAATAGTATATGCTAGCTGATAGTTGTTATAGCTGTTTGTCAGTATCCCTTTCTCCCTGTATTTAAGGCTGAGGTTAGCATCATACGCCCTAATAGTATAGTTGAAGCGCTGGCCTTGCAACGCAGAAGTACTGTAATTCAGCACCAGAGTATTTGGATTTCCTGCAGTCCTGTTTGCGCTCGCAGTGAGCATAGACCCATTAACATGCAAATCAGTAAAGATAGAATAATTGCCAGGCGTGCTGTTGAAGGTGATGCTCAAGGATAATGTATCATTAACTCCATTGCTGTCGGTATCGCTCATTGCATCAGTATAATTGCTAACATTAAAGGAAGCCTGGCGCACGCTATAGTTCAATCCCGCAAGGAATGAGTCAGGCGTAAGAGCCCATGCAGGAAAGGCGAAGCTGCACAATACAAGCAAGCCAGCAAACATTAGTGCCTTAACCACAGCCGCAAGAAAATAGCATTATTTTATATGTTTTTATGAAATCAGTCCTATTTGTACTTGACAAGCATAAACTCTGCCATGCGCGGCCCTTCTCCAGCAAAAGTGTCGCGAAGCACAATTTCCACGCCATTTAGTAAGGTAAAGCTATCACCCTTACCCAGTGCAGGTGTTACTTGACCATTTACGGTAAACTTCGCGGATGAAGATCCCACAAAATCAAGCGTAATGTCATATTCAATGCCTGACATCGTATAGGTCTCCGTAGCACCTTCCTCAAGTATGTCAACAGTAGCTCCTTCAATGTTGCTTGTGTCAATTCCTGCTGTATCTGTTTCAATAGGCTCTTTTGGTTTTGTACTGTCCTGATACGGTGCAGGGACGCATGCAGATAGTAAAGCAGGTAGCAAAACAGACACAAATACAAGATATAACGCAAACTTGCCACTCGGCGCAATCCCCAGCTTAAAAGCTGGGGTTTTGATTGCGCCTCGTGATTGATAGGCAAGTTTGCGGGATTGAAAATTCATGGGTTTAAAACCCCTTGCTTTAGCATGAATTTTCAATAAATATTTGGTTTCACAAAAGCCGCGGCTCGTTTCAGATTCTGCAATCTTGTATCAGCAAATTTGTTATCCTGTTTCAACTTATGATACCATAGGTAAACTGGAGGCGAATAGAAATGGGATACAAAACAGTAAGTGTGCTGGCGCTCAGTCTTGTGCTCCTTGTTGGTATTGTGGCTGCGCATGGAATGTATGGCAGAAGCCCTGGCTTTGGGATAGGCTCAGGAATGGATGGAATGGGCATGGGAATGGGTTATTTCCATGAAGAAGTTGAGGAAGTGCTGGAAGAAGGGAGCTACCAAGATCTGGTTGCCCTGCGGCAGGAGCTTGGAGCTAACATAATGCCCTGGGTGGATACAGAAGAAGAGTTCAAGGCGATGCAGGAGCGCCACAAGGCAATGGAAGCATGGTACGAGAAAAATAACCAGACACCAGGATATGGCTGCCCGATGATGCGGTAGCTTTTTTAAGCAAAATATATAAACAAACAGGTAATGGAGGTTAAGTAACATGATGCATGACGGCTTTGGTTCAGGAATGGGTTACGGTATGGGCTGGTTCGGTTTTGGCTGGCTGTTTCAGATAGCAATTTTCATATTATTCTTTGTGATAATATGGTGGATTATCAGGAACAGCAGCTCATTTGGCTTTCGTACAGGAGAGGCTGCAGCAGAGATACTCAAGAAGCGGCTTGCTAGCGGCGAGATAGATATCAAAGAGTATGAAAGGCTGAAGAAAGAGATAGAGAAATAAAATAACAGGACAATGGAGATAGACACCAAGCGCCTGGTCATAGCATTTGTCATGATATTCATCCTGGGCGTTCTGTTTGCCGTTGTAAACGGCATCTATACAAGCTCTACAAACGAGCAGCTTCCCCTGATTGTATATGCTATCTCCTTCCTTTCTATCCTGGTTGGCGCGGCAGTCGTCGTATTATTCCAGTGGAGGATCAGCAGGCTGCAGGTAGAGCGTGTCCTTAAGATATTGCCAAGGGAAGAGCGCACAGTTGTAAAGGTGCTGCTTGACAACAATAATTCCATTGAGCAGAACAAGCTTGTTGTCCTTTCCGGCTTCACCAAGGTGCAGATATCCCGGATTGTCCAGAAGCTGGTTGAGCGCGACGTTGTTGAGAAGAAGACAATGGGAAATACAAATCTGATTCTGCTGAAGATTTAATAGTGAGCCTGCCAGGATTCGAACCCGGATTTGACGGTTGCCTACCAACAGTTCAGCTCTGCGTATGCATCATAGCGATATTGCTGACCGAAGCCGTCCGTTCTGTCCATTATACTACAGGCCCATGTGATAGGGAAATAAATCAAAGCTATTTAAAGGTAATCCCTAAACTCTTACGAGAGTAATCTCAATCGTGGAGACCCTTACCTGCTTCCCCTCGCTGTTCTGGAACTCTTCAGAATCTATCACAATATCCTTGACCTTTATCTGGCCTTCAAGAAACCGCTTCATGGCAACTTCTGAAACATCTACTGCCCTGGAAATGAACTTGCCCCTTGCCTTGACAATGACCTCATCCGCATTCTTGGTGGTGAACTGCATCACTACTCCCGTGACATAGTTCATGAAGGGCTTGTTGCCGATGAATATGCTGTTATCCTCAGTCACTCTGCAATCCCCCTAAGTATTCACTGCCTTATTCTACGCCTTTCTTCACCAGTCTCGTGACATACCCTGCGATGGAATTCCTTATTTTCTTGCTGCTCTCTGTTGACAATCTGTCCGCAACTAATTTCTTGTTCTCATTGAAATCAGGCCTGAAAGTATCCCTGCCGTATTCCTTGATGAGCTGCAGCGTCAGCCTTTTTATCATCTGTGTCTTTATTCTGCCCATATGAAAGCGCTATAATTCCCGCATTATATATAAAGATTGCGTCTTGAAGGAGCTACATCCTCTCAGGCGTCTCTATCCCAAGAAGTCCTAACCCATCTGCCAGTACCCATTGAACAGCCTGAATAAGGGCAATCCTTGCCAGTTTAAGCTCTTCTTCCTCAGCCTGCAAAATAGGGCAGGCATGGTAAAAGCTGTTGAAAGCCTGGGATATGTCAAGCAGCAGCCTAGCGACCAGATGCGGCTTATACTGCTCAGCTGCCTCCTGTACTGTCTCTCTATACCTTCCCAGAAGAGTGACCAATTCAAGCTCTTTATCATTCTTCAGCAATGAAACATTTGCCTTCTTCAATGACACTTTCCTGCCATACTTCTTTAGGATGGATTTTATTCTGGAGTGCGCATATTGCACATACGGCCCGGTCTCTCCTTCAAACGACATGGATTCCTCAGGATGGTACACAAAATCAGTTTTAGGGTCGTACTTGAGGATAAAGAACTTGATGGCACCGATGCCTATTATCTCAGCTGTTTTTGCAGCATCCTTCTCTTTCATCTTTGGGTTCCGCTTCTTCACTTCTGCATGAGCAAGTGAAACGACCTCATCAATAAGATTGTCTGCATCCACAACAGTGCCTTCCCTCGACTTCATCTTTCCTTCAGGAAGAGAGATCATGCCATAAGAGAAGTGGTAAACTGAATGTGCAAAAGGGTAGGAAAGCCTCAAGAACGTTCCAATCAATGCCTTAAAGTGGTGCTCCTGCTCTGAACCTACCACATGGATAAGCCTGTCAAATTTGTAATCTTCATACCGTTTTATTGCTAAATAAATGTCCTGGGTGATATAAACAGTTGTTCCATCGCTTCTTAAAAGCACTTTTTTATCCATGCCAATATCGCTAAGGTCAACAACAATGGCTCCTTTTTCATCTTTTTCAAATATTCCCTGCTCAAGGCCTTTCAATACAATCTGCTTGCCCTTGTCATAGGTCTGTGACTCATAATACGGCTTGTCTATCTTTACTCCAAACCGCTTATAGGTTTCCCTGATACCTTTCAGCGCCCATGCATTCATCTTTTTCCAGAGTGCCCTGATTTTTTTATCGCCTGCTTCCCACTTCTGCAGCATCTCCTGCACTTCCTGCTCAAGCTCTTTCTCGTGTTTGGCATAAAGAACATAGAAATCCCCCACAAAATGGTCAGGTTTCCTGTTCGGCTTCCTGCTTTTTCCGAATTTCTGGTAGGCGAGCATTGATTTGCAGATATGGATGCCCCGGTCATTGATGATATCAACATTGACGACCTTTGCTCCTGTTTTCCTGAGCAGGTTAGACAATGAAATGCCAAGCGCCATGTTCCGCAGATGCCCGAGGTGCAGCGGCTTGTTGGTATTCGGCCCTGGCGATTCAACCAGGATTTTCTGCTTCTTTTTAGGAGTTTTCTCCTTGTGCAGGAGCTGCTCAAGTACAGTCTTAGTCAAATACGCCTTATTGATGAATAGGTTGAGGTATGGACCCTTTGCCTCAGCACGCTCAATGATCGCTGATGCGCTGATTTTGCGGGCAAGTTCCTCAGCAATGACAGCAGGATTCTTCTGCTCTTTCCGTGCCAGCTCAAAGCAGGGGAACGCAAAATTACCTAGCTTGGGATCTGGAGGTATCTCCAGTGGAATATTATCTAAGCCTGTCTCTTTTTTTAAAATATCTGTTATCTTTTGCTTGAAAAAATCCATAGCTAAAAGAACCTATGCTAAGAATAAAAAGCTTTCTAATACCTGAGCTTTATCGCCGGCTCAAGCTCGCCTATATCAAGCTGCCGCAGCTCGCCATTAAGGAGCTGGTAGCCTATATCGCCCTGGCAGTGCATGTCAATGAGCTCAATCAGCTCCTTTATGATGGATTCAACCTCATCCTGCTGTACAGGCGGCAGACCTTCAATAACCAGCAGTGCATTCTTTGTATCTTTGCTTATCATGCTGGTATAATTCTGCTTCCAGTTCCATGCCCTGCTCAATACCTGGACCGCATCCTTATAGATGATCTCCTGCTTTGCAACCTTGACAGCAGGCCCTGGCTCTGCTCCTATAAATTTCTCAGTTCCAGAAGCAAGGCCAAGCTCAATATCGCCAAAAATGGTGTCAAGGTCATAGCATGCAATCGGGATGATATATTTAAGGGAGATATAGGCGGCAATGTCAACCAGCTTATTCTGCTGCTCTACGCTGCCTTTCTCAAGAATAGTCCTGATAAGCCGCTCAACAGGCGTATGGTATGTATGCGCCTCCTTTCTGAAGGCTGCGAATGCCTTCCTCCAGGATTCTATGTGCTGGTGCTGGCTTACCGTGTCCTTGGTGAAGTTGGAGCTGATGAACATCTCCACCTCTCCGAGAAGATCCATTATCTCAAGGACCTTGCCGTGGTTATTGCATCCTTTAACTGCCACAACCCCTATGACAAGTCCCGGGACTCTATCAAACACTTCTTTCTGCACAATGAACTTCATGCAATGAATCCTAAAGAAAGAAGTTTATAAGGCTTTCTTTATTTAGGCATTGTTGTTTTAGGGCGCTCCTGGAGATACATGCACATTACTGAGAATATATCTCCTTCTCTGTCGGTGATAGGGCCCGGAAAAAAGCCGTGGCAGAAATATTGTTCTGGAGTTCTCCATTTCTCATTATTTATGTCACTAACTTTACTGTATGCCTCATGCGCCTGCAACCGACTTGTCCTTAAGGCCATTGCTATTTTTCTTGCTCTGCTTAAAGCAATCATGTCACTCATAATGCCATTATTAGAAGGATATGAGACGACCTTGTCCAGGCAATACCATGGAACAGTTTCGCCATGTACGCCATTTATCCGTAGCTGCTCCTTTGTGGCAACCGTTACACCGCTTGTTTTTCCTCTATAACTGCCTATTATAAGAAAACCATAGTTAAGATTATTAGGATGCTCAGGATAAAATCTTTCCGGAAAGTCTGGAACGACTACATCTCCCCTATCCTCACTAAATCTCCAATTCATGAATGGCATAAGTTCTTTTACCATGAAAATTCCAGTTTTTGGATTTTCAATAATTTCATATCCCCTTTCAGGAATCAATCGCGGTGATTTCATTGATGTTCCCCCTAAATATTTTTCAGATTTAATTTTATAGTTTTCATTTTTAAATCTATTGCCCAAAATAAAACAAAAAGAACTTTTCTGTCCTAAATAAGACAAATAGAAAAGAATAAATAGTCAGGCGCAAAACTAGGCGCTATGAACATCACAAAGGCAGTTGCCCAGTACATCCAGGAGCACCCCAGCATCATGGACAGCCTGAAGAAGGGGCTCATCAACTATTCTGCACTCTCTCGGAAGATTGGGAAGGAGATGGGCATCCGGAAGTTTGATGCAGTGCTGATTGCCTGCAGGCGCCATGCAGCAAAGCTCAAGGCCCAGAAAGCATTTGAGAAGGATATCATGGACCTGCTCAAAAAGAGCAAGTTTGAGGTCAAGAGCAGCGTCGTTGCAGCAGTCCTTGAGCCGGACATATATTTTGACAGCCTGATTGAGCTGCAGAAAGCTATCAGGAAGCGCGGGAATGGCCTGCACGTGGTGCAGGGCAGCAACAGCATCACGATAATTACGGCAGATGATATGCTCCCCATGATAAAGGAATACTTCAGGAACAAGATCATAAAGATAAACCAGCATTTGGCAGAGATTACTTTGACCAGCTCAGCCAAGCTGGAAGATACCCCTGGGGTCATGTCCTACCTCTATGGCCTGTTTGCAGAGCATGGCATCAACATCGTGGAGACGATGAGCTGTTACACAGACACCATATTCCTCATAGACCAGGATGACGTTGCCAAGGCATTACAGGCAGTGCAGAGATAGAAAAGAAATAAACTGGCAAAGCGCAGGAGAACCAGCTCAAGTGAACTTGAGCTGGACTGTGCGAGTGGTCCGCGAACCGCAGCTTAATGATAGATATTCGCGGACTCTCCCGTAGTGGAGTGCAGCGCAGCTGCAAGTCCAAGTAAAGTCGTAAAAAATGAATAAGATTTTTATAGGCAGCATCTGATTATATGAGTCATGATTATCCACATCCTGTTCCTGCTCCTTGTTTTGTTCTTTTTCCTGTATGGAATTGCATTATTTGTCCCTACTATTGTTGAGCTGCTGCTCAACCTGCCTATTCTCTATGCGATCCTGCTGCGCAGCTACGTGGAGTTATTTGAAGAGAGGAAGTATGTGCCTTATCTGATAGGCCTGCTTGCCGCGCTGCTCTTCTTCCTGGCGCAGCGCTCCCTTTTCCTGAGTTTCACAACCCACTATATTCTGTGGAGCCCTACGCTCTTCCTTATAGTGGCGTTTGTAGTAGCGCAGTTAATCATTCTGTTTGACGCTCTCAACAAGCGCTACAGCAGGTAGTATACAAAAAGCATACTTTCCGTGATGATTCCAATAGGGTTTTTCGTAAGCTTTATATAGTGAATGCTTCAGAAAGTGAGCTATAAAGCTGATACAGGCTTTTTAATGAGAAAACCTATGAGGTGAATTGGATGGCAGAACAAGCAAGGTGCATGAAATGCAAGAAGCAGGTTGATATCAAGGATCCCAGTAATGTTGTCATGAAGAATGGCATGAAAGCGTTGAAAGGCGTCTGCCCGAAGTGCGGCACCAAGGTATTCAGGATTCTCGGCAAGAAGTAAGGTTATTATATTCTTACTTTTTCTTTTCATTTTAATGGACAAAAAGATACAGGATACCCTTGCATTTCTCCATGATTTAGAGCTTCTCAAGTCTGTTACAAGGCATTCCTGGCTTTCATCAGGAAGGCAGGAAAGCGTGCCTGAGCACTCGTGGCGCATGTCCATGATGGCAATTGTCCTTGAAGATGAATTTCCTAAGCTTGACATGAGGAAAGTGATTGAGATGTGTCTGATACATGACCTTGGAGAGGTGTACGATGGCGATATCCCAGCGTTCAGGAAGCGTCCTGATGAAAAGATCCGTGAAGAGATAGCAGTCAAAAGGATTGTGCAGCCTTTGCCCCCTAACCTTCAAAAGAAGATTATTGAGCTCTGGAAGGAATATGAGAATGCTGAGACCCTAGAAGCAAAATTAGTCAAGGCGCTGGACAAGCTTGAGGTTATTATACAGCACAATGAAGCGGATATCTCAACATGGGCTCCCGAAGAGTTTGAGTTTCAATTCACATATGGCAAAAAATTCACTGACTTCCATCCGTTTCTTAAGAAATTCAGGGAGGAAGTGGATATGGACAGCTCTAAGAAGATAGCGGAGGCTCAGAAATAACATGGAAACACAGATAGTTGTAGCAGGTTACGTCATCCATGACGGCAAGGTGCTGCTCATACACCACCGCAAGCTTGACCTCTGGCTGCCTCCCGGCGGCCATATCGAGCCGAATGAGATCCCTGACGATGCTGTAATCAGGGAGATAAAGGAAGAAACCGGCCTGGATGTAGAAATTCTCAACCAGAGCAGCCTTCCTATGGAAGGCAACATCAGGCGCAGCCTTGCAGTCCCCTTTGCCGTAAACGTCCACAATGTCGGCGACCATGACCACTGCTGCCTGTTCTACCTCTGCAAGCCAAAAAATCCTGAGCAGTTGAAAATCAACGAGGAGCTGAAAGGCGCAGCCTGGTTCTCAAAAGAAGACTTGGATAAGCCGCACGTTACGATTGATGTTAAGCATTTGGCATTGAAGGCTTTTGAGGCATTAAGGAAGTCTCATTGAATTATTAATGAGTTGAATTTGCCTTGCTGCTAATCTCTCCTGTCTTTCTCTAACCATCTCCATGTTTATGAACTTTGCTAAATAATCTTCCATCCCAGGTGGAAGCGCATAACTCTGCCAAGCCCACAGCTGTACTAAAAGTACGAACCTTTCTTCTTTTTTGTCTGTTGTCTCAGAATATGGCGGCTTTTGTAAAAAGTCTTCTACTTTATTCTTGATAGAATATCGTGGATCCATTCCTTCGTACATCTCCATAAATGCTTGGCGGTTTAATATATTCTTGCACCTAACGAGATGGTGCAATCGCTCATGAAACGCTAGTTCAATTGCTCTATCAGGTTTCAAATTATCTTCGCTTATACCAACAATTTTAAGCCCATTTGGATGAAGGGCATATATGGCTCCGTGAGGAGGTTTTTCAAAGAACCAAGAAAAATGAAGCTCCATATCGACCACTTCGTTAAGGCACTCCTGTGCTGATTGGGAGAAATATTGGTTTACCTCATCTCTGATTGAGTGGAGTATTGAGCCTTTCGAGGCGGCACGGAGACTCGCTCCTGGTATATCCGTAGGGATTCCAGAACACCCGGCACTCAATAAACCAGCTAGGATGGCTGCATAAACTTTCATAAAGTCAAGTTTTCAACTGAATAGTTATAAATTTTATGACAAAAGGGACAACAATTCCTCTATTTATCATCTACCGTAAACAATTTGTTATCCTTCCCGACATCAAACAATCCCAATCTGGCGCCTGCATCCAGCCAGCCATGAGCATAGTTGATTGCGGCAAACGCAGTCACATAATCGCCTTTCTCCATGAAGTGCTGCGCATCATCATAATACCGCTGCGCCATGTCCAGGAAATCCTCTGCAGACTTCTGCCAGTTTATGGGGCATTCTGCTGCAATCTTTACCTTAGCTAATGCCCGCCTTGTGACATCAAAGTATTTATCCAGCTTTTCCTTGTTAATCTCCTTCATAGTAAAGTAAGGGAAATAGAGCCTATTAAAAGCTTATGGCAAGAGGCAGAGGCAAAGCTTATATTTTCTGCAAAACTCCAGATTCGTATGAAGCGCATTGTATGGATACTCCTGGTAGTTCTCTTGATAGGATGCGCAAAAGAGCCTAATGACCGAAAAGAAGTTTCAATAAACACAGAGAATGGATTGGTACTCATAACAGCAGAGATAGCAGACACAGATAAAGAGCGCGCCCAAGGGCTCATGTTCCGCGAATCATTGCCGGAAAACCAGGGTATGCTATTCATCTTTGATGATGAAGCCGATAGAGTATTCTGGATGAAGAACACACTAATCCCCCTAGACATGATTTTCATAAGCAAAGACCTGGAGGTAGTTGACATACAGCATGCAGCCCCATGCACTGCTGACCCATGCACTCTCTACAACTCAACTAAGCCAGCCAAGTATGTCCTTGAAGTCAATGCTAATTATACAATAAAGAATAGCATAAGCATAGGAACAAAAGTTAAGATATAGAAGAATAAAAGAAAGAAAATTAAATTGCGCTGAGATGCTTCCTCAGCTCTTTGCTCTTGTCAACTGCAATCCCAATCATCTGGCTAATCTCTTCCTCAGTAACCGCAGCATCGCCGCCTTTCTGCAAAGCGCATAGGTCGCCGTTGCTCATGATGGCAACTGTAAGCCTTGCATCGTAGACCTTCTCCTCTTCAGTGCTGGGATCTACGATGAAGTGTTCGCCTATCTTAAGCACAGTAACTGATATCGGCTCTTCCTCAATTGGCAGGCCTTTATCAGTTAGCTTCTTGTAGTTGACCTTCTCGCCATCGTATTCAGGAAACCTTGCAGTCTTAAGCGCAGCCATTGCTCCAAGAGCAGCCGCATCAAAAAGGTTGCCTGCATCGTTGACTGTAACGACATCAATGACGCACATCCATATCTTCTTCCCGGGCTCAATGCAGAGCTTCTTGAAGCTGACTGCACGGCTTTCCCTGATACCGCGGTCAACAACCCTTGCAAGCTCAATTGCCTGGATATCAGGCGGCCCTGCCTCAAATTCAGGCGAAGACAATGGCAGCAGCTCAGCGCCCACAATGATAGTCCCTTCTGCAGGGGTATCCGGGTATGGTGAGCCGACTTCCATCTTCACTCCCACAATGAGTTCAGTTTCTCCTATCTTGACACGGGCAGAGCCTTCGGCATTCTTGGTTATCCCGGTCTCAATAGAGATATCCCGGTACTCAAGCGGTTTCCTTCCGTCTACCCGCAGCCCGCGCTGCAGGAATTTGATAACGTGCTCTTTCAGGTCGTACATCATCGCAACTCACCCACTTCAAAGCTATGATACTTATCCTTGAGGGCCTGCTTCTGTATCTCGTACAGCTTTCTTGAGGCCTCCTTAGCCATGGCTACTGCCTTTTGCAGCTCAGCAGGAGGTATCTGCCCATCCATCTGCAGCAATGATATCTTGCCGGTTCTCGGCAATACCGCAACAGGTATATCAGTCATGCCTTCAATGTCTTCCTCTTCCTTGGACACGTCCACTAGAATCCTCCCTTTGTTATAACCAACTGCAACCGCGCTCACTAGGTCTTTCATGACCAATCCTGCATCTGCAAGCGCGATTGATGCCGCGCATATTCCTGCGCATCTAGTGCCTGCATCTGTCTGCGGGAATTCTATGAAGATGTCCACAACAGAATTTGGATATTCGCTTAACTCGAGAACTGGCAGCAGAGCCTTTTCTGTTACAAGAGATATTTCTTTTGATCTCCTTGAGCCGCCAGGTCTTACCCTTTCCCCAGCCCCTGAAAACGGCATCATATTATAGCTGCATCTCAGGATGCCCCGCTCAGGGTTCTGCATGAACTTTGGATACAGGTTCCTGGGCCCGTACACTGCAGCATATGCTTCAGTATTTCCAACCTTGAAATATCCTGAGCCGTCTGCCCGCTTTATTATTCCGGCCTTTGCTGTAACCGGCCGCAACTCATCATCTTTCCTTCCGTCTGATCTCATGAGAATCTCCTCCTGTTAAATGGCCTGTCGCCTTCACGCCGCGGCGGCCTATCGTTATATCGCGGCCTGTCACCGTATCGCGGCCTCTCCCTGTCAAACCGCTCAAACCTTTCCGGCTGCTCTTCAGGCTCCTCTGGCTTCATCTCCACCTCTTTGATGCGGCTTTTATTTGCATCAAGGAACTCCTTTACCTTCTCAGTCAATCCGGCTAGGTGCGCCTCGTTCTCTATCTTCCTGATAGCCTCAATCGCTACCAGCTCGTTCTCAGGCTCGCCATCTATCCATATCAGGCCGTTCTGCCCGACTGTAATCCTTGAGTAGGTCGCTTCCTTGATCAGGCTCACCATACTGCCCTGCTTTCCGATGATCCTGGGCACTTTGCTCGGGTTCACAGAAATTATCCTGCCGCCTTTCAATTTCTTCAGGCCAGGCCCGCGCATGCTCAGGTCAACCAATTTCTGGCTCGTCACATTCGTTATCTTGGTGACGATATAGTCGCCGAATGTATAGTATTGCGTCAGGTCTGCCCCTTTGCTCACGAAGTCAGAGGTAGCATCCTTTATGTTCAGCATGCCAGGATAGGCTGAATTGATGTCAACCCGCCAGCCTGAGAACAGGATGTCAACAACCTGCCCGATGATGGTATCATCACGCTTCGGCATGTATTTCCCTGACATAGGGATGAGCTTAAGCGCCCTGCCATCCACCTGCACTAATCCCAGGCGTGATGCCACTATAGTCTCTCCAATCCTATATGTCCCCGGCCCGGGCACGAAATCCATGCCTTCCGCAAGTATCTCTCCCGGAACCGCTATTTCCTTATCTTGAATTAATAATTTGCTTTCCATCTTTGTTTTCACCTTTGTTAGTTAGTGTGTTAATTTACTATTTTGCACCGCGCTGCGCGCGGAAGCGCTCGCCTCTGCTCGCGCACTGTGCCAAAAGTCCGCGATTCCAGCTGTAAAGCCTGCGGTTCGCGGACCCACGTAACCACGGAGGTGAGATTTTAGAATTGCTAGGCAATTCTAAAGCCAAGGAAATGCTTGCATTTCCTATGTTTATCTCACCGACCACAATCCAAATTAGTTTTATTAGTTTTTTAAACAGTTTCATGTACTTCACTACTTTACTTTCATCACTTTTGCTTCCATATCGCCATGTGTTATCCCGTTAAGCCTGTCGTATAGGTCCTGCTCTAAACCACCTGGAACTTCTATCACAACAACCCAACTCCCGTCCTTCTGCCATTCATCATTGAGGATGGCGCCGAACGATTTTAACGGGCCGTACACCTTTGGCGCATGCTGCGCTGGTATTTTTAGCGCAATCTCTTTCATCTCAAACTTTATAGGAAGTATTGGCTTTAGCTTCTTGAGGATATCCTGCACCTGGTCATGCACATCACTGAACTCATCAACATGCACTTTAGCCTCCTCAAGCGCATTCTCAAGCCTGGTAATAGGATGCGGAAGATGCGTCCGGGGATCGACTCCGTTCTTATGCAAAATGTCAATGACCTGTCTCCGCTTCTGCTCCCTGAGTTTCTGCCGGTATTCAGTCGTTAATTGTATCTCTCCTTTTTGTATAATCTGCTTGGCTACCTCAAGGGGATCAGCTGTCTTGAATACAGATTTAAGTGATATTTCAGAAGCTTCCAGGCCCTTGTCAGCATCAGAATAAATGTGCCTGACGGCAAGTGCCTCATTTATGTCCTGCAGCCTTCCTGCCTTGAATTGCAGGGCCTTCTCGCAGTCTACCATGATCTCAAAAACCAAGCCATGCGTCTTAAGCCTGGCAACAATTGCCTTATCTACCGCGACCATGGTTATTTTTTCTTCCCGTCCTTCAGCACTTTTTCAAGTTTTGCCCTGTCAACTTTAGTGAACTTCTTCTCATCAGTCCTGATGTAAGCTGCATCTATCCGCTGCACATTGAAGCTCTTGTCAAGTATCTTTGCAAGAGCATTCACGCACAGCTTGAGGGCTTCTTCTATTGTTATGCCCTCTGAATATTCCTTGTGCAGTATCTCCTCAATCTCTGTCTCGCCTTCGCCTATGACTGTCGCCTTGTACTGGAAATATATCCCTGTTGGATCAGTCTCAAACAGTTTCGGCCCGTCATGGTCAATGCCTGCAACCAGTATGGAAACGCCGAACGGCCGCAAGCCGCCTGACTGCGTGCAGATCTGCTTCAGGTCGCAGATGTCCTTCACGATTGCAGAGGTATCAATCTCAGAATCAAAAGTTACCCTATGCTGCTGCGCTGTTATCTGCGCCCTCTCAATCAAGACGCGCGCATCTGAAAGGATCCCTGATGCAGAAGCGCCTATGTGCTCGTCAATCTGCCATATCTTCTCCACAGCTTCCGGCACTACAAGGCTATCAACTATCCGCTTGTCCGCGACTAACAGAACGCCATCCTTGCAGACGACACCTATGGCGGTGCTTCCCTGCTTGACGGTCTTTTTAGCGTATTCTACCTGCAATAATCTTCCGTCAGGGCTGAACATCGTGATGGCCCTGTCATATCCCATCAGTTGGTGCGGCATTGGTTGCATTGTATTAGTCCTCCTTTGTCTGATTATATATTTTTAAAGTATTTTCTAACAGCTGTTTTAATAGTTCCTGAAGTCCCCATTGTTTTTATAGTTATCTGCGCCTGGTTTGCAAGCATCTCCCTGATTTTGATGGCATCCTTATGCCCTGTCTTGAGCAATCCCATCTTCCGATGCTCGTCATAGCGCTCAGCAACAAGTTTTACAGACACTCCAGATTGTGTTATCTGCCTAAGCAGCAATTCCAGCTCTTTCCTGGATGCCTCCCCTTCAATCCGGAATGCAATGTATCGCTTCCTTGCCTTGGGGAATTTCCTTGGAGCAGCCATCATCATCGTTTCTGCTACCATAAAGTTATAGAGAAAAAAACAGGCCAAAATTTGCTCTTTCGACACGCTATGCTTTTTCTCTCTCCAATTAATAGAAATAGCGCTTTTATATATAAAGGTATCGTGCAAATATAGTGTTATAGGCTTTTTATCAGAGCCTCTAGCTCGCCTTTCTTATGCTCGTATAAATCCCTGCTCTTAGCCTCAAGGTTAAGCCGCAACACAGGCTCGGTATTGCTTTTCCTCAGGTTGAACCACCAGTCTGCAAACTCAACCGTGATGCCGTCAATATGCAGGATTCTCTTTGCAAGCGGCTTATACTTCTTTTCAACAGCCTTCAGCACACCATCCTTATCCTCAACCTCAAAGTTGATCTCCTCTCCGCCGTGGTACGCCATGAAAGGCTCAGCAAGCTCAGATAGCCTCTTGCCTGTCTCAGCCATGATATTGAGCATGATGATGAGCGCAATAGCCCCGTCTTCTGCATACCAGAAATCCCTAAAGAAGAAATGACCGGACTTCTCGCCGCCGAACAGTATCCTCTCATCCCGCATTTTCTTCTTGATCAATGAGTGCCCTGCCTTCCACAGCACAGGCTTGCCTTTATTTGCAAGGATAGCATCCCTAACAGCCCAGGTTGACCTTATTTCGTACAATACTTTTGCGCCTTTATTCTTTTTTAGCAGATGCTCTCCAATTATCCCCGTGACAATGTCATTCCTGACAACATCTCCTTTTTCATCAACAAATCCAACCCTATCCACATCTCCGTCAAAAGCAACGCCCAAATCTGCATTTTCTTTCAGTACAGCCTCCTTCAGATCCTGCAAGTTCTCATATTTCATAGGATTAGGCTCATGATTCGGGAAAGTGAAGTCAAGCGTGTAGCACAGCTTTTTAGGGGCAAGCCCCAGCTTCTTGAATACAGGCGGCGTGGAATAAGCTGCCATTCCGTTGCCTGCATCCGCCACTATCGTCAGATTGCCAATTTTCTTTGCAAAACTGCACACTTTCTTAACATAATCATCCATTATTTTCTTGCTAGTTACTTTGCCTTTTCTTTTCGCATTGGTAAATTTGCCCTGCTCAACAATCTTCTGCAATTCTTCCATCCCGAATCCCTGCCCTATAGGCTCAACATTCTTCTTGTATAGCTTAAAGCCATTATATTGAGGGGGATTATGCGATGCAGATACCATGATGCCCGATTCAAACTTATAATTGCCGAGTGCAAAATAAAACATGGGCGTGCTGCACAAGCCGATATCAACAACATCTCCTCCCTGTTCAGTAATCCCTTTTACAAGCGCCTCGAACAATGAAGGGGAACTCAGCCTTGCATCCCTTCCCACTGCAACCTGCTTCGCCTTAGTATAGGCAACAAATGCCCTGCCAAGCTTATATGCAAAGTCTTCATCCAATTCAGAAGGATAGATGCCTCGGATATCGTATGCTTTGAAGACATTGCTCATTGTTAGATACTCTTAAATTGCTTTATAAAAATCTTTTCAATCTGAATCCTTGCAATATTTCTCATAAAACTGCAAGATTTCATTTGTTTTCTTTGGATTAAGGGAATAGTGAATTTCACCAGTCTTCTTAGCGGAGAGAAGCCAACCAGCGCGCTCCAACTCTTTAAAAGCTTGGTCTGTAATTTTTGCCCCTTTCATGTGGCTAGGGAGTCCCTTGCGGACATTTTCGGTATGTGCGCCGCCCCATTTCTTCCAGCGCACCAATTTGATTATGACACGTTTCTTTATTTCGTCAACAGTATAATCCATAAAGATTATAAGAATGAGCATATATTTAAAGGTATTGTTCTGAGACAATGTTGTATCAAGATGGAAAGGTTTATATAGTCATTATATAGTCATTCTATACTATGCATCAAGGAGGTAAACAACAGAAAATCTATTAGATAATAAAAAATGGCAGAAAAATCATTATTCATAGAATTCATGGGAGACTCCCCTACTATTAGAGTTTTAGACTATTTGCTAACTGAACGAGGCTTAGACTTTTCCATATCAGATATGGCTAGAAACGCAAAGATAGGAAGAGCTACCCTCTACAGGATTTGGGACGATTTACTAAAGAATGCAATCATTATTCCCACAAGAACTATAGGAAAAGCTAAATTGTTTAAATTAAATAAAGAAAGCCTTAAGGTAAAGAAGTTAATAGAGATAGATGACGCTTTGATGATAGAGGATTTGAAGAAAAGAGCTTCAAAGAAACCAAAGAAAATAATGGCTTAGTTAAGATAAATTCTTATAATAGTCTGACAATATTTCTTATATGTCTAAAAAATGGTATTTAGTGATTATTGCTCTACTTTTCATAAGCTGCACTGCTTCACCTGATTCAAACGATAACAATTCCCTTAGTGAAGGCAAGATTTCTAAAGAGAATGCAGGCTACATAAATAAAGCATCTATAGGCAGTACTCAAGAAATTTTGAGTGAGGAGGCTTTACCGGTTCCTGATGCGGATCAATCCAAGATTAAACTGAGGAACCCAGACTATGAAGAAGAAACCATAGCCCTTACTAACCAATCTAATATAGTATTAGACGAGGGAGCTGGTGAGGGAAGTGGGGGAGCCGCAATATCAATGCCATATAATGAATCAGGACTTGGAAATAACAGAAGTCCTATAGAATCAGATATAATTGAACTCACCGATGCACAAAAAAGCTTAATAGAAACTCTTATTGAAAAAGAAGATCCAGAGATACTTCAAAGGACTTCTTATTCTTTTGCTAGAAAAGTGCCAGGGAATTCTTCTTTGGTAATAGTAGCTTATAGTGCACCAAAGGTTATAGAATCTGAACGAGTAAGGATTATTGTTGATTTGGATAATCAAGAAATAATCTCTATTGAAAAACATTGGTGGTAAATGGCTAAAATAAAAGAGATCTATACCATCTCCCCAATCAGATAATGACTTGTAACCTGTTCTACCTTAACCTTGACAGTCCTGCCTAATAAAGGTTTCATTGTCTTGACGACAACCTGTTTATAGGCATAGTTCCTTCCGACCCAGCTGCCATCTTTGCCCTCCTCATCAATTAGTATTTTTCCTTCCCAATCCAACCACCGTTGATTTAGCTCAAGAGAGATTTCATCAACTACCCTTGTCATCTCAGTAGAGCGTTTCTTAGCTATATCTCCCATAATTGGCTTCCATTTGTATGCAACAGTTCCCTCTCTCGGAGCATACCTTGATATGTTGACGATGTCAAACTTGATTTCTCTCAGCAATTCAAGAGACTTCCGGTAATCTTCTTCTGTCTCTCCAGGAAAGCCAACTATCATGTCAGTGGCTAGTGTTGCCATAGGGTATTTCTTCCGGACAGCAGCAATAAACCCCTTGAAATCCATTATAGAACACATCCTGAACATTCTTTTGAGCACAGCTTCGCTTCCTGACTGTATAGGCAAGTGCAGGAATTGGAAGGTTTTATCAGATTTAATTGCATCAATAAATGAATCCTGAACTTTAAACAAGTGCTGCGGGCTCATCATGCCAATCCTCACCTTGAAGTCGCCGGGAATTTCCGCAACCCGCTTAATCAGCTGTGGAAGCGCAGTTACTTTATCAGTATCCATCCCATAGGCAGAATTATCCTGGGATGTCAGCCATACTTCCTTGCATCCATCATGAATCCCAGCCTCTATCTCAGCAGCAATCTTCTCAGCAGGATATGAAACAGTATTCCCTTTGATCAGCTTCACAGAGCAGAATGCACAGGCAGACTGGCAGCCTGAGGATATGGGCACAATATTGACAACAGGATTGGTCCTGCGCTTCCCGATATTGATCTTGTGCTCTTTCTGCTTCTGCAGTAACTCAGAATATTCTCCTGCAAGAGAATGGTTCACCGCAATAGGTATCTGCCTTATATTATGGGTACTCACCAATCCTGCAGGCTTGAACCTCTTTATCTTATCCACGCTTGCGTCAGGTATGCATCCTGTTACAATGAGCTTCCCTGATTTTTCCCTTAGCTTTCTTATCTCCCTGAGCGCATGCGTGTCCCCTTTTACCGTACAGATATTGACAATGGATACATCTACACCTTCTATTTCTCCCTCATCACCAGTAATATCATGCCCCTCTTCCTCCAATAATCTCGCCATCATCTCTGATTCTGCCAGGTTCGCAGAGCAGCCATGCGTCTGCATATAGATTCGGGCCATACTTTAAGAAAATCAAAGAATCTTTAAAAAACTTAGCAAAGTAGTCGGTGAGGTGAACCTCACCTCTGGGAGTGCGATGTGGTCCGCGAATATCCGCAGTGTACCGCGGTTCGCGGACATGTTGAAGTTTTTGCGCGAGCGTAGCGAGCGTCCAAGTTCCAGTTAAGTTGCCTAGCAATGTACAGTTAGTAATTTAAGTAAAATAGAAAAAACAGCCATTAGATACCTTTATACAACGGAATTCGACGAATTCCGTGTTTAAAACCGTTGGTTTTATATATTAGTTAAATCAGGATTTTACCAGCGATTGCGATGGAAGATAGCGTAAGTCTTGGCGGCAACATTGAGCTTTCCGGCTTCAGGGATATAGACCCCGGGAGCATGGTGATTCTCAAGAAGATTGTGGGCAATTTCGCCAAGAAGTTTTCTGACCAGAATGAGGATTTCCAGAAGCTGCATGTCACCATGAAGCCGCTGCATGAGCGCGAGAAAGGCGAGATATATGAGATTCATGGCAGGCTTATGGTGAATGGAAGTTCATTCTCAGCAGAGATGGTTGATAGGAACTTGTTCTATTGCCTGGATAAAGTGATGAAAAAATTAGAAAGTGAAATAGAATAGATTATTTCTGCATCTTTTGCTTTGCAATGCCCGGCTTGGACTTAAGCATGGTCAATTGGATAATCTTGAGCAGCTTTATCTCCTGCTTCAACTCCTCAATCTCCTGTCGCATCTCCTGGGCAAGCTCGTAGTTATGCTCTGTATTATCAATGGTCTCCCTGAGGGCCTTAGAGACGGTCCGGACGCAGCCCATCTCTGCATTGATGTGCTTTACCCAGGAATCCATATTGTCCTTTAGGTTCATCAGCTCACTCATGTGGTCAAACTGGTTCTCTGCCTTCCCTTCTACAGCGTTAATGTCGGTTGTCAATGGTATTCACCTCTTTAGCCTATTAGTATACGGAATCGTATACTAGAATAGTTCTTATATATAAACATTTCTATGCAGAATATGTGAAAAAGCCACTTTAAGGCTTAGGCAGGCAAGACACTCACCGCAAATAAGTCCCATTTCAGACATTTCTGTTCCTTTTGTTTCGTTTCGGGCAAAAGACTTAAAAATTTGTTTTATAGGATGACGCAGCGATGGCAGTTCTTGCATTTGAGGCAATCCCGGCAAAGGAATTGCAGAAGGGCCTGGCGGAGTACATCGGAGATTGTGTTGCTGATATGGGGCTCAGGATGCGGCCGGAGAAATTGCGGACTTATCCGCGTTATGGGGCCATGAAGTACCTTATTCTTGCAAGGGATGTGAACGATGAGGAGCGCGGCGTACGTGGCGCTGTTATGGGATTTTATGTGTGGACAGATAGTATCCCTCAATTTGTGTACCATGACCTTGTCATGCATCCGTCAATCAATCAAGTAGCGTATGAGTCACTGTTACACGCGCAGGCTGAAAGTGTGAAGCGATGGATGGCTGCCCAAAATAATATACCGTCAAACAAGATCCCATCAGTATATCATAATTATGCACCGGAAGGATTGCTCTATGTTCCGATTAATGGGGCTACAAATGGCGCTGCAAAGATAGATGAACATAAGATAATGCAATCTGCCCGGGAAATTCCATCCCTCTTTGAGAAGCAATGATTTTTAAATAAAGAAATCTTTCTTGATGCCATGTATCAAAGCTATCAATCCATAGAAGGCATCCTGAGCAAAATAAACTACGCGCACGCAGGCAGCAGGCGCTCCATTGAATATCTTGTTGGCAATCCGGTGATGTTTCAAGAGCTGGGCCCTTATAACAAAAAATTTGGGATGAATGTTCCGATTGGACTGAAACCAATAATCTACGAAATTGCAGATTCTCCATATGAGCAAGATGCGGCCAAGCATTACACACCAAACACCGCAACGCTCCACCAGCACTATTATTTCACTCCAGAAACATTCCTGCGCCCTGGCAGGAAGCCTGCGCAGTTCGTAGGGGAAGCTGAACAAATAAAAGATATGATTACAGAGGCATTCAAGGCAGCTGCGCAACAGGGACTGCCGGAAAACATTTCCATCCAGCTTTGCACAATAGAGGAGATGATTGAAATGCATAGCCCATTCGGCTCCTGGCATCCTGGCATCATGGGATTCTCCTTGAACGCAAATGGCAATGGCACAAGCCATATTTTTGTGAGAAAAGGGCCATTAGACAGCGTCATGGTCACCATAGGGCATGAGCTAGGCCATGTATTTACAAAGACCCTGGAAAACAGCAAAGATGAGGAAGCCAAGGCATTTGCTTTCTGCCTCGCCTGGGTTGAGGCCATCAAGGAGAATAATATAGGCAATCTGGCAGATTCAATCACGGGCGATATACAGCCCGCGGAAAATAACCTGCATGACGTGGCATTCAATTTCGTAAAAACGAGAATGGCAGCAGGGATGCGCGCATTGGAACTGCACTGGGATATTGTCAAGCAATATGCATCACTTGCAAGAACAATGCCTCACTATGCAAGGTAAGTGGATAATTGCGTAACCGCTTGAGAAACTTCCTTTCCTTTGATGCTAAGCGTGTAATAGATTTTCTTTGGATTATCAAGGACTATCTTTTGCACTAGCCCTACTGCCTCTAGCAGCTGCAGCTTTTTTGACAGCGCCCTGGATGTTATCCTGAGCTGCCGCTTCATGTGCGAGAAATTTGTCTGCTCGGCAAGCAGGAGAAGCAGCAGCAGCGGGACTACCCATTTCTTGCCGAGGATCTCCATAAAGTCGAACAAAAGCATGTAGTTGTGAAGCATGGTATACGGCGTTATACTAATCCTTATAAATCACCATATTACATTAAGATTTCGTATTATATAATAATTTCGCTTTTGAAGCGGTATTATAGGAAAAGATGGGTCATGGTTTATACAATAAATGTTGAGATATTGGTTTCTCTAATTGGCATACTGGCCTCTTTTATCCTGGCCAAGGCGGCTTATTATGTAATAAACAAGTATGTAAAGCATGCGGCGAAAAAGACAAGAACAGACATAGATGACAGGCTTCTTGAAGCGCTCGAAGGCCCGTTTGTTCTTGGCATAGTCCTGATTGGCATTTACGTTTCTATTATGCAGGTAAGTTATTTTGAGCAGATTAAATCGTATATTGATGATTTCTTCTTTATTCTGGCTGTTCTCTGGGCTATCTTTGTGCTTCATCGGGTAACTCAAGTTGTCCTCCAAAAATGGATTTTAATGAATCCCGGATACCAAAGTATGCCAAAAATTTTCATGAAAGTTGTAAATATCTTCATCTATTTCATAGGCCTAATCATCGTGCTTAAGCACTTTAATATTGAAATAACTCCGCTGGTGGCAACGCTCGGGATTGGGGGCATTGCAGTCGGTTTTGCGCTGCAGGACACCCTTTCAAATTTCTTTGCCGGGCTGCACATTATATCAGATAGGCCCATTAATGTAGGTGATTACATTGAATTGGAAGGTAACATTTCAGGCTATGTGGAAGACATTGGCTGGCGCTCAACACGCATAAGGACATTGCCAAACAATTTAGTTATAGTACCCAATTCAAAGATTGCCTCAACCATCATCACCAATGACTCGCTGCCTTCTAAGGATATGGCAGTTGTGATACAGTGCGGCGTAGCATACGGTTCTGACCTTGAGAAAGTTGAGAGGGTTACAGCAGATGTCGCCCGCAAGATCCAAAGAACTATTCCTGGAGCTGTAAAGGATTTTGAGCCATTCATACGCTACCATACTTTCAGCGATTCCAACATAAATTTTTCAGTTATCCTTCGTGTCGCAACTTTTGTAGACAAATATCTGATTACCCATGAATTTATAAAAGCTTTAAAGAAGGCATATGACTTAAGGGGCATAGAGATATCATGGCCGGTCAGAAAAATATATCATGGGGATAAATGATGCTGTGGAATTTATGAATTCTCTTAAAGATTGAAAATGCAGAAAAAATTACTAAAAAAGGCTTTCGTCGGGTTTGAGATAGAGTTCTTTACAATCAATAAGAAAGGCCAAATTATGCCTGCCGCCGATAATATTCTGAAAAAGATACGGGACTCCAAGCGCGAGCAGCATACGTTCCACATCAAGAAAGAATGCACTACGCATTACTTGGAGATTGCAACAGCTCCCTATAGTAGCTCCGCCCAGACTATGAATCATCTGGTAAGGGAACTTGAATATGCGTACGATATTGCGGAGCCCCAAGGGGTACTGTTTTATCCCTTTGGGACATACCCCGGCAAATTCAACCCTGTGATGCGCCCTGATCCTCGATACAGGATACAGGAATCTATTTTTGGGAAAAAGCGCTTTAATATAGCTGGCAGGGTGGTCGGATTTCACTGCCACTACACGTTGCCTCGCGGCATGTTTGATAGCCAGCTGCGCATATTGAAAATGTTTACCAATTCGAAAATCAAGGACAGCCTGGTAAACAGCTACAACCTGATGGTTGCTGCTGACCCGGCGCTTACTACTTTCATGCAATCTTCACCCTTTTACCAAGGCGCGTATATAGCAAAGGATTCCAGGGTGATAATGTACCGGGGCGGGGCGCCTTTCAATAATCCGCAGAGCCTGTATGCCAACTTGGAGGAGTTTGGTGGTCTGCCTCCTTACAAACTAACAGGCTTTGACATAATGGAAATCCTCAATGCCAATTACGAGACATGGAAAGCCTACATCAAGAAATTGGGGATTAATTTAAGGACGCTTTCACTGTATGGCTCTATCCTTGATACATACTGGGGAGCCTTGAAGATAAATGACAATGGTACGCTTGAGGTGCGAGGGATGGACATGAATTTTCTGAGCAATATCCTCGGGATAGGCACTATCATTCGCCATGTGCAGAAGATGCTTCAGGAAGAATTTTACGCTGTTGTGCCGGCAGATATAGGGATTAGAGAGCCGTTCAAGGTTGAGGGCGACGTAATCTACATTCCACCTTACAGTTATGTCAAGAATGATCTGCAAAAAAATGCCGCCTATAAAGGGTTTGAGAACGAAGCAGTATACAATTATTGCAAACGTTTTTTGAAGTTTGCTGAGTCAGTTATTCCGAAGGAAGAGCTTGCCTGTACGAAACCGCTGCATGAAATGCTTTCCAGAAGAAGGACAGTTTCAGATGACATGCTTAAGTTCGCGCAAAAGAGGGGTTACAGGAAAAAAGATGCATTGAGCAACAAGCTTGCAACAGAGATTGCCTTGCATTACTCAGGAAAGTTTATGGAAGATATGCGTTCAACCAAAGACTTTATAAGCACTCATGCCTTGTAAAGAAGCAAAAAGGGCGTGTTCTGAGGTTTTGCTATGGTAAAGGCTGTTACTAAACGGAATGGCGGATGGAGAGCATTCTCAACAATCCTCTCCATGCTTGAGGAAAGTGTAGTGCGCATATCCAGGAAATACACTGAAAAGATTGTAAAGCGGTATATCATTTCATTGATGATCATGATTGCGGCATTAGCTCTTATCATGTATGGCGTAGTGCAGGTGCTCAACACATTCTTTCCCGGGATCCAATCAGGCATTCTCTACATTGTTCTTGGCCTTACTATAGCATTCGCAGCATATCTCTACATGAAAGGTGAGTAGCTTGGCACGGAAACAGAAAAGGCAAAGGGCTCAAAAAGTCAATCTAGCCAAAAAAGCACGGCAAGTGCTGAAGAATATGGCCAATGATCCTATTGTTAAGGAATACATGAATGAGCAGAGGAAGCTTCTTAAGGAAACATTGCGGAAGATTGAGAAGCGGATTGAGAAGAAGCTATAATCTCATAAAACAAGATAAGATATGTCTTTCCTTAAATGCCCCTCGTAAGTGCTTGGCAGCTTTCCATTATCAAGCAATGGCACTTTGAAAAAGAATCTTCTTAATGGCGGTTTGAAAAATGACAATTTTCTCCCGTCAGAATTTGGAAATATTGCAAGCATTTCTTCAGCTAGATATGCTCGCAAAGGAGAGGGGTTAAGCAATAATTTTTTGTCATTATGGTAGTAGCCACCATTACCATCAGATAAAGCTCTTGCCCACGCAGCCATCAAATCATGCCCTAAATTCTCATTGCCAATAATTAAAAACCAATCTAAAGTGCTTAATCCTAGTTCAGACATGCTTCCATTGTTAAATTGTACAGGATTAACAGGTGCGTAATAAACTCCTCGCTTGATTATAAAGCCACGGGGATTACCAGACTCATCCCTAAAATGAACTAATTTTGCCCTAGGCAATGCTTCTATCTCTCCCAAATATTTCTCAGATACCACATCTGCCTGACTTCCCATGGTTACGTCCCCGCTTTTATCTTCTTCTCTCCTCTCTTTTAGAGATTTAAGAAGAAGCATTTCAAAGCTTGCCAGAAATATAGCAAGCCCTTATAAGATAATAATCACTAGCAAAATATCCAAGATAATGATTCCTGTGCTAGTTTTTATCATAATGAGTAGATTATAATATTTGATATTTAAATATTACGCTGATTCCTCTGATTGGATTACCAGTTTCAGCTAAGGAATTATCCCTGATTCCAGTGCTTGGTTTGTATAGCAACCTTTAAATATACTCTTCAATTGCCCCTATAAGTAAGGGGTGCCTCTGATGAGTGCTGAGAAGCAGGTTGTTGATTACTGGCTGAATGCCAAGGGTTTCTTTACTGTAACCAACCTGAAGGCTGCAAACCGAGACGTAGGTATTCTTGCCCTAAAATTCTCTGAAGGGTCTGTGCAGGAGATATGGCACATTGAGATCAACTGCTCAATTACCTCAAGCGTCTCTGATTCAGGAGATACAAAAAAGCTTGTAGAGAATTTCACGGCCAACAATTTCAATAATCCTGCGGTTACCAACGCTATCCGGCGATACACCAAGAGCCACATGGGCTCAGAATACACGTACCGCAAGATTCTTGTCCTGGGCTCAATGCCAAGGTCAAAAAAAACAGAGATGGTGGCAGGCTTCAGCGGAGAAGGCATCCGGGTCATTGAGTTCAAGGATGTCCTCATTGAAGTCATGGAGCAGCTTGATACTCAGTATTACAAGAACGATGTTGTAAGAAGCCTGCAACTGATGAAATACCTGGTATTGTCAGACGCAGAAGCGGTTGTTGAGCTGATAGGCAGCAACCGCGATGTATTGACAGCGTACGATACTGCCAAGGTATTAAAGACGCTGATCACCAAGGAAACTATCAGGAAGAGCTTTGCCCGCTCCACTTCTGATAAAGAGCTCATTGCCATGCTCAAGCAATCCTCGCTGCGCCAGCCTGAGAAACTGGCTAAGGTAGCTTCAGAGGTTCTCGGCAAGAACGCAACCAAGAAGTTCCTAATAACCCTTCTGAGTCAGGAGAAGATAGGCAGGACATTGCCGCGATCGTTCAGTGCAGACACCATTAAGAGCAGCATTGAGAGGAAGCAAAAGCCGCTCAAATATTATTTGAAACAAAGATAGGGGCAGGATGGCACTGGCTATACTGGCTGCCTGGCAGTGATATAAGCCGTATTAAAGTCAGTTCGCCTAATCTCCTCAAATTCGCAACCTTTTTATATTCTGTATTCAATAGCTATTTCAGGGGATAGGTAGGTATATTCATCGTTTACTTTTTAGGAAGAAAGATTGAGGGGTGGTACATATCAGCAGTTCAAAAGTTGATGTTATAAGGGTTAAGGGAAAATCAATGATCTACAAGCAGGTTGAGCAGCGTGATGGCATGATATTCATGCGGCTCAAGAAGCGTGCACTCATAGTTTAATCGCTAAACTCATAGTGCTAGAAGTCAAAAAGCTCAAGAAAGGCTCATACATCCTGCATAAAGGAGAGCCGTACATGGTGAAAGAGGTAGTTAGTGTCGTTACCGGCACTCATACCCATACTAAGGTAAAGGTTTCTGTGCATGGCTTGTTCTCTGGCGTTAATGAAAGCTTTACCGCCCCTCCGCATGATTTCGTGCAGGACCTTGAGATTATCCGGAAGCACGGCCAGGTCATCTCTAAGGCAGAAGACAAAATGCAAATAATGGATTTGTATTCTTACGAGACATTGGATGCAGAATACCATGAAGACTTGGTGGGCAACTTAAATGAGGGCGACGAAATCACTTTTGTGGATTTCGGCGGCACTGCTTTCATTGTTGAGAAGCGATAATTCTAAATAGTATATTTCTATTCATGTTTTAATGGCTACTCTAGTAATCTGCAACGACCTCTTCTTCCAGACTAAGATAGAGACAACCGCAGCCCTGCTCGGCAAGCCTATCAAGATTGTTCCTGACAAAGAAACATTAGCACCTGCTCTAAAAGAAAATCCTACTTTAATAATATGGGACTTGAATGCAGGATTTAATCTTGTGGAAACTGCCAAGCTTATCAAAGAGAATTCAAAGGCTAGGATAGTAGCTTACGTTTCTCATGTGCAGACTGACTTAATAAAGAAAGCGAAAGAAGTTGGTATTGATGAGATTATGCCACGCTCGGCATTTACAATAAAGCTGCCGCAGATACTGCAATAGCTTAGTCATGGAATACGCTTTCTCTTGTTAAATACATGAAGAATAAGCTTGCAACCATCAATATCCCTCCTATGATAATATAGGCGACAGGTGCACTGAACAGTTCAGCAAGTGTCCCGATAAAGAAGTTTCCTATTGAGGTTAATCCCAAGCCTAGGAATATGGTGCTCACAACTCTCCCCCTATAAGCATCTTCAACCAGGAGCTGGATGCTGGTATTATTGGATATATAGAAGGTTGTCAATGAAAAGCCCATCAATACAAGCAATAAGACAAATAGGAAGATATAGTTCGTAAAAAGGGCAGCAATGCCGAATATTATTAATAAAGATCCAAAACCTGTAAAGGCATAAGTTGTAGCTTTCTTTACATGCTCCTTGTTCCTCATGCCCGCTGCTAATGCTCCCAGCAAACCTCCTAAGCTTCCTATGGCAAACAGGAAGCCATATCCTGATGCTTCTAAATGAAAGTAGTCTTTGGCAAACACAGGCAAGAGGGTGTTATATGGCATTCCTATAGCTATCATTAGGAAATAGAAGCTTAGAATGGTTAGTATAGTTCTATGGTTCAGTATATATCTGATGCCCTCTTTCAAGCTTTCAAACAAAGTTTTGTCATGCTTCCTTTCTATCCTGGGTATCTTCATGCTAAACAAAGCCCAAAGAACAGCTATAAAACTAAGGGCATTAATCAAAAGCGCCAAGGGAACACCAAGGCTGGCTATAATAATGCCGCCCAATGCAGGCCCTAATACTAAAGTCAGATTGAAGAATGCGCCGTTCAAAGCAATTGCATTAGCTATCTGATCTCTGGGCACAAGCTCTGGAATCAAAGATTGCCTGATGGGCAGGTTAAATGAATTTGCCACGCCCTGAAGAATGCCGATTGAAATCAAGCTATAAACATTAATCCTGCCTGTAAATGCAAGGAATGCCAGTATACCAGAAAGAATCATTGCTGTCCCCTGTGAATAGAGCATCAGTTTTCTTCTTTCATACCTGTCAGCTAAAGTTCCTGCTATTAGCGTAAAAAACAGGACTGGCAATGCTCTAGCCAGATTAAACATGCCAAGATAAAAGGCAGATCCAGTTAATTCATATACCAGCCAGTTCAGCGCAACTAATTCAATGAAATCCCCTGTTGTTGAGATGACCACTCCTGACCAGAGCAGCCTGAAGTTGCGGTATTTGAGGGAAGAGAACATCTCTTTCAGTTTGCTTTGCTTTACAGCCTGCCCTGTATGTCGTTTATCCGTCATGAGATAAAATCCAAAAGTGCATCTCTATAAAAAGATTGCTAATCTTTATATTTTATAACTAGAATCTATTATTAAGAAAAAAAGTAGCATCTATTCCATACGTTTTTAGGGTATGGATGTAAATGCCACTTTTAGTCCAGGAATTCAACCTGGCGCGGTAGATCTACTTTCGTAGGTCTTTCAGTATTGGATTTGGCTACGCACTCACTTTTGTGAGGAATGTAGCTTATTTCCAATATGAACGTGATGGGTGATGCTTTTCGAATTTATCTTGCTTTTATTTGGTCCGCTTCGCGGCTTTTACTTTTCAATATGTCCCCGATTCTAGCTGTTAGCTTGCTGTTCGGGGACTGTTCACAGTCCAGATGAGGTTTACCTCATCTGGTTAGTTGCTCTTTATTTAGTTAGTTTTCTATTTTTCTTTTATCATGAAAAATCCCGCAGTTGCCACACTTTTTAAGGGTGTGGTTCTTGCAAGGATTGTTTCATCTCCATAGTTTTTTAATCACAGGTTCTGCTGCTTCTGCTTCGCAGAGTTTTGTGCAGCATACTTTTGTAATTGGCTATGGATATGAATATGAATGCATCTAAGGGATACTGCCTTTATTTGTTGCTCCTCTGTTGTTTCTTCCTGCTTAATCTCTGTTGTTGCTATTAAAATCTAAAAGATGGCTAGACAAACTTGATGCCCAGCTCTTCGCTCATCCTTCTTGACTCTTCGCTGTGGTGAGCTCCTGCCTTGACTTGTGATTTTCCCATGATCCAGGGGCTTTTGACTCCTGTAATGATGGTCATGACTGCAATCTTCTTCTTCATGCTATCCGAGACTCTGGCACCCCAGATGACATTTGCATCCTCATCCAGGCTTTCAGTTACAAGCTCTCCAATCTTGGAGACTTCATCAAGTGTCATGTCAGGCCCGCCTTCCACATGGATAAGTGCTCCGGTCGCGCCTTTATAGCTTATCTCAAGCAGTGGGTTGCTTAGAGCGCCTTTTACAGCCTCTTCAACTCTGTTGTTGGTGTCAGACACACCTACGCCGATAGCAGCCACTCCTCCATTGGTCATTATAGCCTTGACATCAGCATAGTCCAGGTTGACTAGCGAAGGAACCGCTATAGTCTCCACAATGCCCCTAATCATTGTTGATATGAGCTCATTAGCTACTGCGAATGCCTGCTGTATTGGCAGGTTGCCTGCAATTTGGACTAGCCTGTTGTTGTCAATCACGATTACGGTATCAGAAACGCTCCTGAGCTGCTGCAGTCCAAATTCTGCCTTGTCAATCCTTGCCCTTTCAATCTTGAAAGGCATGGTTACTGTTCCAATGACAATAGAGCCTGCGCTCTTTGCAACTGAGGCAACTACTGCAGCTGCTCCTGTACCGGTGCCGCCGCCCATGCCTGCGCATACAAATACCATGTCTGTCGCTTTGAGAGAATCACGGATCTCGTTAATTGTTTCTTGTGCAGCCTGTGCTCCCTTCTCCGGGAAACCGCCTGCTCCTAAGCCTCTGGTGACATTCCTACCGATTAGGAACTTGCGGTCAGATTCAGTAATGTCAAGATGCTGCTTGTCAGTATTGCATGCTATGATCTCTGCTCCCCTGACTCCTTTTTTGTACAGCCAGCTGACCATGTTGCAGCCAGCTCCTCCTACACCAATCACCTTGATGTTAGCCTGGCCAACAACAAAGTCCTGTTTCCTGCCTGCATCACTCTGGAGAGCGTTGTCCACCAAAAAATCCATAGCCATGATATTCACCTCTTTTTTTATCGCTGTTTGTCGTCACTGATTAACCTGAGCATGATTCCGCACCACCGCGGGAGTAATTTTTATGATGCCGCTTATATTTAAATGTTACGTTTTGTATATACTGGTATAGGTTTTTGGTATACTAGATAACGGTGAATTTCTTTATTTTCATATTCAATGTAAATATGACATAATGTACTTCAGATTATATTTTCTTATACCTCGGATAAACACCCGGCTGCATAAACACAGCACTTGGCCTCACTGCAATCCCCTTGCTCTCCTTTCCAATCTGCTCAGAGCTCATGGCAGCATTCCCTACTGCAACTAATTCATCTTTCAGCGTCATTAGGGCAACCGTGTCCTTTTCTTTGATTCCCGTATTATATTTACAAATTCCCGGCACCGCTAGTTGCGTACCGTGGCAGAGCGCGTCAACCGTGTTGTCAATTACCCACACTTTAGGAAGATGCGTTACTCCAAGCTCAACCGGCTGCAGTGCCTGTCTAAGCTTCGCATCATTCCCTTCTTTTGAATATACAAAATAATCCTGCAGATCCTGCAATGTAATTAGAGTGCTCTCATCAAACATCCCTGCCTTTGTCCTCCGCAGTTCAGACATGTGCGCCCCGACTTTCAAGTATTTTCCAACATCATGGCAGATCATCCTGATGTAAGTCCCAGCCTGCGTCCCGACTTTAAACAGCACATCCTTCCCGTCAATCTCAAGAATGTCAAAATAGTACACTTCACGCTCCCGCACCTGCCGCTTCACCGCGCTCCTCAGGGGGACTTTTTGCATAAGTTTTCCTGTGAATTTAGCAACTGCTTCCCTTATTTCCTTCTCAGGCACCTCTTTATGCAGATGCATGATGCCAACATATTCTTTACCTGCTGTCAGCAGAAATTGTGTAATCCTTGTTCCTCTGCCGAGCGCTATGGGCAGCACACCAGTTACATGTGGATCAAGCGTGCCGGAATGCCCAGCCTTGTCAATGCCGAATATCTTCTGCACGTACTCGCTCACCTGGTGTGATGTCGGCCCGCGCGGCTTGTCAATGTTGACAACAGAGTACTGTATGCGCTCCTCAGCAGCCCTTTCTTCCGGCTTTTTGCCATACTCTGGAGAAGTGTTTGCTTCCCGCTTTACCAAAACATCACGTTTTACCTTTTCAAAGGGCAGATTTCCCATTTTCCAGTGCCCAAACAGGCAGGCAATAATAAAAGTTTCTACTAGTGGACTAAGTGGAGGACTAGTGGACGAAATCTATATATAGGAGTAATCAAGGAAAATAGTACTAAAAAGAGGGATTTTATTGAAAGGTAATAGACCACCAGTAATCCTATTGCTTCTTATCATACTATTAGGCTGCACGCCTCAGGCTCCATCTTCTAGCCAGAACTCAAATGAAGCGAAACCTGCAGAAACAGAATTCACCGTATACCAGAATTCGTACTATAAGATACAGATGCAATATCCGAAAGATTGGCTTGTAAAGGCAGATGAGGCAGGCATTGCTGCAGTTTTTGTACCTCCTTTAAAGTCTAATGACACTTTTGCTGAAAGTTTCAACATAGTGGTGGATGAGCTTTCAGATCCGTTAATATCCCTTGATGCATATACTGCAAGTGCGCTCGCCCTATTGAAAGAAGCATTGCCAGATATTGAAGTATCTAATCCTGCAGAAGTGCAGCTGAGCAGCAGCCCTGGCCGCAAAGTGGTGTACAGCTCAACAGGCCCTCAGGGAAACAAGCTCCGGGTCTTACAGGTATGGACTGTAAGGAACGGCAATGCATACATCCTTTCATTTGCAGCTGATGAGGAGGAGTTCCAGAACTTTCAGAAGGAAGTGCAGCGCATGGTTGACTCATTTGAGATAGTTGAGCAGCCAGCTGAAAAACCACTGGAGCAGGTTTCCGGGAAAGGCAATATAGATCCTGATTTAGTCAATGACTGGCGCATCTATTCCCAGACTATTTTTTACGATATAGGCGGTCGGGGCGCAAGTGATATATCCTTCAGGCTTCTTGAGCTAAACAAGGACGCAACCTGGAAATTTGGAGACTCAAAAGGCACGTGGGAAGTTAAGGACATTGAAGAAGATGATTGGAAAAAGTGGGGCTCTGAATCATATGGCCCTGCCAAGAAAGTAGTACTGCATAACTGGAACAAGGCAGAGGCTGACGGCCCGATAGAGTATTCGCCATTTGGCGGAATAGACTTTTTCTGGGTCATCTACCGCGTAGAGCCTCCTACTGTTGCAAACCCCGGCATCATCCAAATGAAGTTTGGCCATACAAATGACGATCTGCAATGAATATCCATAAAATCATAACTTCAGACGCGTGGAATATTTGTATACCTGCTTTCCTGCTGGTCCTCATCGTTCTGCTTGCCCCGCCGTCATTGACTGGCTACGCAACTGCCAACGAGACCTCATCCTACAGCTCGCCTGCTTCAGACGGCAGTTATATTTCACCGACCTCAGACAGCAGCTATAAATCCCCAACTTCAGACAATAGTTACACATCACCCACTTCAGACAACAGCTATAAGTCTCCTACTGCAGGCGAAGGCTACATAGCCCCAAAATCTGATGGCAATTACACATCGCCTACTATCGGCGCGGGGTACGTTAATGCAACCATTGGCCCCGGCTATGAGAAAGCTACGGTTGGCCCGGGATTTGTGGCACCAACTACAGATAATTACACAAGGCCTGAGATTGGCGAAGGGTACAAGAAGGCAACCATTGGCCCGGGATTTGTGGCGCCTGAGCTCGGCCCTGGCTTGAATGTAACTATTGGCCCGGGATACATAAAAGTTGAGATTGGCCCTGGCTTCAACGGGACAATGATTGGTCCCGGGTTTATCAAGATGATCCTGAATGGCAGCAATGAGACTGACATTGAAAACATAACAAAGTTAATCATCATAAGCCCCCCGAATGAGAGCGCTCCTGAGGATATCCCAATAACAATCCTTAATGTGAGCAACATAACCGGCGAGCCAAAGATAGGGGCGGATAATGCCACCAGCATAAACCTCACTCCAATCGCTCCAATAAATCAAACAGCCGCCAGCAACCTTACCGAGAATGAAACCATAGACAAGGTAAAGGATGAAATCCTGAAAGTGCTCAATGACACTTCTGACGAGCCCCAGAAAGAGAATCTCCTTGATGCCAACCTTTTCGGCATCTGGCGCATATACACGATGGAGCTGTCTTCTGCCAAGGGCGGCTCTTCAGTGAATGCATGGGATGAAGCTGTAAGATTGAAAGTTCCTCCTACAAAACTTATCCTGTATCCAAATGCCACATGGCAGTACAGCAGCTCTTCCGGCACATGGAAAGTCCTTCCGATTGTACCGATTGACTGGAACATCTGGGGCATGTTTCCCGATGGAAGGACGAGGAAGTTGGTGCTGGAAAACTGGAATAAAGTTGGCGCATCCGGCCCGATTGACGAAGCTTATGGCGACATTGTTCTCTGGGTGGTATACAATACTGAAAGGGGGATGATGCGCATATCTTTCGGCAAGCTGGGGGGCCATGAGCCAAGGCTTTCAGCAGGGACAGTCGGGAATGGCAGGGTGGAGACTGCAGACGGCAGGATTGATTGCGGAAACAATTGCTCTGCGATGTATGCTCCTGGAGATACAGTCAGGCTAATAGCTGAGCCTGCAAAGGGATGGTTATTTGAAAGCTGGAGCGGCTCGTGCGCCGGCACTCAGAATGAATGCACTATTAAGATTCAGAATGCTCATTCAGTGATTGCAAAATTCACTGCAGGCTGCAGTGGCGATTCAGAATGCCCGAATGACAAGGCATGCTCTGAACAGGGCTGCGTTCCAGTGCAATGCGCATGCGGCACTGTCAACAATCACAAATGCCAGAAATTTGACTGCTGTTCCGACAGTGACTGCGGAGAAGGAAGGACATGCAATTCACAGGTGCGCAAATGCATAGGCGAGCCAGCCTGCAAGCCAGTCTGGGTCAATGGCGATCCGAAAGACAAGCTGGACATAGTCTTTGTAGGCGATGGTTTTAAGGATTACAATGTGCTGAAGGAGGGAATAAACCTGCTCATGGATTTTGAAAGCATATCGCAAAATAAGCTTGGCGTGTTCAGCCTTTCTCCGTTCAAGGAAAACAAGCAGAAATTTAATGTTTGGATGGTCTTGGCTCCGGACTATAAGCATCACGAGGAGCCTTCAGGGTTTGAAGGCGTGGGCAATCTTACTGTCCCCGATTATGACGATTACGAGAGGTTTGTCAGGACATGCAGCAGGGACACTGTCATAGTCTCATCAGTGGAGCTATTCAGGTCTTTTGCCAACTTCCCAACTTCAGACGCTTCTGGGGGAAAAGTATTTCTTTCATTGCAGGATCCTATAAGAGGGCAGGAATTTGTAGGAAGGACACTGGTTCATGAGCTCGGCCATGCAATAGGCAGCCTTGGGGACGAATACGTGGAATATGGTGGGAATGATTATATGCAATACTATGACTTGCCGAACTGCGCCACTAACGTGGAAGAAGCCAAAAGGAAATGGGGCGACCTTGAAGGTGTCCGCGGAGTGCATTACTTCACCGGCATTAAAGATATGCCTGGAACAACATATTACAAGCATCCCGTGGCAAGCTATCCTGCGCTCGGCCTGTTCCCTGACGGAAGCGACTGGAGTGATGGCGGCTGCGCATTTGTGCATAAGAACATACGGCCTGCAAAACTATCTTTGATGGTCAGCGTAGACCTTGGGATTGATTTCGGGCCGGTGAACGAGCGCGAGATCCAGAAGAAGATTGATGCTTTCACTGCAACCCACGCGCCAGGCCCAGGGCTGAAAGTTGAGCTAAATAAGCCCAGGACATTTACAGTAACCGTAACAAAAGAGGGTACTGGCGACGGCAAGTTCATATTATACAACTCTACTCTGGAGAAGGAAATCTGCGGCTATAACTGCAAGATGGGAAAAACAAATTGGCCAGAATCATCAAGGTTCTCGATAAAGGCCGAAGCTTTTGACGGCTCAAGGTTTTTCCGCTGGATGGCAAGCCCGTGTGAGAATCCAATGAATCAAACCTGCTCTTTTATTATGAAATCAGAGGATATAAATATTACAGCCAGACTCTCTTCAACGAGTTGCACTAACGAATCTCCCAGCGGGATTGAACCACAGGGAACCAGGGGCCGCAGATTTTGTGGAGACGCGGGATAAAAAGGAGATGAAAATAAAATGGGGAAAACTCAAATGAAAATTTTCTTAGTGATGCTAGCAATTTTCGCATTGATATCATTGGTCAAAGCCGAAACAGTGTCGTATTCGATTGCCCTTGACTTTGACTCAGGAAAATTCACGCTCAAGAATATAGAGCTTGTTCCAGCAGAGCCAATGAGTAAAACAGATGGCAAGCTGTATACTGCCAGAATCACTTCATTTAATGGCGAGGTTCTTTACGAGACAACTTTTAACGTAGAAGTCGCGATTTTTCGCGCTCCAGGCGGAGCAGCGGCTAGTCAGCCAAGCTCAACTGTGGTAGACCTGGTTCTCCCTTACTACCCAAACGCAAAAAGCGTATTAATCCTGAAGGGTAGGGAGATAATGTTTGAAGTGGACGTAAGCTCATTCTCAGTGTGCAACGAGAACAAGGTATGCGAAGGCATTGAATCTATAGACACCTGTCCAAGCGATTGCACCTGTGGCAACAGGGTATGCGACAAAGGCGAGAATTATATAGCATGCTCTTCAGATTGCAGGTCCGGGCAGGCAGATGGAGTGTGTGATAAAGCAGCAGACGGGTTATGTGATCCTGATTGCAGCGGCGGAAATGATTATGACTGCTCTGGTGGAATTAATGTAAAGAAGTTGGTAGTATATGTGCTTGTTTTAATTATATTGGCCCTTCTTTCGTACTATGGTTATAAGACAATGAAAAGGTCCAGCAAATAACCTAAATAAGAATATAGTAATGGGATTCACTGGTGCTGCGGCCCGGTCGGATGAGTCTCCTGGGTCTTGGGCTGCTTGGGAGTTTTGGGCTTGTGTTTCTTCACGGTTTCCTGCTCGTGCTTGAGCTCTTTAATCTCTTCTCCCTCAACTTTTTTAGCTTCTTTCTGGTGCTCCTCAATCTTCTCTTTCAACTCAGCTGCAGCCTCTTCAATCTTTCCTTGGACCTGCTGCATCTCTTTCTGCAGGGCTTTCTTGCCTAATCGCTTTGGTTTCTCCTGTTCCTGTTTTTCAGCTGGCTGCGCGCCTACCTCAGCCTTTCCGGCCTTCTCTGTCTTTTCTTCCAGTTTCTCAACCTTTTTCTCGGGTGCGCCAACAAGCTCCGCTATAACAGTTCCATCGTCCTGCTTGACTGCCTTGATCTTGATGTGGTGCGGAGGGCTCTGCATGCCTCGCTTCCATATCAATAAGTTTGCATACTGCTGTATCTTAACCTTATCAATATCAGCCTTCATGTGCTTTGCAAGGAACTCACGCAATGCTATGACTGCTTTCTTCGCCCTCCTGTACCTTGGGGCCTTCATGAATTCCTTCCTCAAAGGGACATTATAGATTCGTTCAAGTGCCATGTTCACGCCTTTGTCTTGGTCCTTCGCCAGCTTCGCTTAACTTTTGTATGCCTTCCGGGATGTATCCTTCTTCCTTTGCCGTATATCTTCATTACAGTCCAGAACGGCGCCCATCTCGTTCTCTTGTTAAGCTTTACCAGCCTTTGTTTCCTGCTTGGATGCTTGTATCGTGCCATTTTTTTATTTCCTGATATTGAAATCTTTCTTGGGCTCCTGCATGCGGATCAGTATTTTCTTGAGCAATTCATCGTCAATTGTATCAATCCTGCCGCCCTGTATCAGCTGTCCGAGCACCGCAAGCAGCTGCACGGCTTTCTGCGGGTTTGCCGCTTTTATATTGCCGTAGCGCTGCACCGCTTCCTTTGTCAGCCGCTGCTTGACAATAGCCTCAAGCTGCTGCACCTGCTGCGCAAATTCCTGCTCATCATTATTGTGCTGTTGCTGCTGTGCGCGCATCAATTCTTCCAGCTTTCGCTTCCTGATCTCATCAAGCTCCGACATGTTCTGCCGCAACCTCAGCCTTCCCAACGTTTTTCTCCGTCTTTTCAGCGGTTTTCTCTGCCTTTTCAGTCTTTTCGGCTCGCTCAGAAATGCGCGCATTTCTGGCGCCAGAAAAACTTTGTTTTTCCAGGTTCTCAGCTTTCTCTTCCAGTTTCTCAGCCTTCTTTTCATGCTTCGGCTTTTGCTCTGCAGCTGCGCTTGCCTCAGTCTTCTGCACTGGTTTGGCTGATCCTGCAATTATTTCAGTAGCTGTCTTGTCAAGCAATGATTTTCCTTTTGGAGTTATGATTCTTCCCTTGTGGACATCCTTGGTGACCTGCTTCACCAGCCCGGCTTTCTCAAGCTGCTGCAGGATTTTCCTGAGGATATTGCCGGAGCCGCTGTAAGTGTGCTCGCCAGCTGCTCCCCTGTTTTTCCTGCCGCCGTACTTGACGCGCAGCTTTGACACGCCGACAGGGCCCAGCCGATAGACTACCCGCAGCACTGCCGCAGCCCGCACATGCCACCAGTCATCCCGCGCAGGCGGCCTTTCTTTGGAATGTCCTGTCTTGACGAACGGCGCCCACGCAGGCGGCTGTATCTCATTCACAGATTTCAGCTTTTCAGCTGCCTTCTCAACGAGCTCCTGCGCCGGTACATCATAGATTGTTGCCATTTTTTAGTTTAGTTGTTTTTGTTATTCACTTTTACTAGTTGGAAACTAGCGCGAAATGCGCGCCCAAATATGTCCCCGATGCTTGCTGTAAATTGCGGTTCGGGGACCTCGCACAGTGCAACGAGATTTATCTCGTTGCTCCCTTGCAAATTGTTAGTTTATCTTTAAGTTTATCTACCCTAAAGTTTGAAATTTGACATGTTCGCGCCTTGCGGCGCTAGAACGGCTGTTGCTAGCCATCGACTGGGGATAGTATGATGTTTATAAAGATTGCGTAAAAATTCTAAGTTTAGATATAATGTATGTTTCTAGAATACATATGGCTGTTAATAACATATAGAGAACTTTGAATAATCCCCTAATTTATCATTTTCATTCAAAGTTCTCTTAGAGAATTTTGACAATTTGATGGTTTTTCAAAATTTTCTATAATTTTCTATAATTTACAAAGAATATCCTACAATCTATTGTCCACAATAGATTGTGCCTCTTTGCCGTATTATTAATCTTTTAAACTTACATAAGATGTAGATAAACACATAAATAAAACTGAAAAGAAGTAAATTTCGCTACTTCTCCTCGTACTCAGATCCGCAGCTTGTGCATCTCCACCGTGCAGCAGACAGCTGCTTCATCCTGACCTGGCACCGGTAGCAGTACAGCGGCGTGTCTACAATAATGCCGATATGGTCTCTGTGGGGATCGGTCTCAACCATTAAAAACACCTGCACTAATCAAAGCCCCAGAACCTATATCGACGATGTTATTTAAAGCTTTCTTCAAATACCAGTCTAAGCATATTTCCAGCTGTTCGCAATCCTTTTAAAGGGGCAGGCTTTGTCACAAACCATGGAATACAAGGAGCAGCAGAACACAGAAAAGGAATTGTTGGGGATGCTGAACCCCTTGGTGAAGAAATGGTTCTTCTCAAGGTTCAAGAGCTTCTCCCTGCCGCAGCTCTATGGAGTCATGGAGATACACAGCAGGAGCAATATCCTAGTAAGTGCACCGACCGGAGCGACAAAAACTCTGACCGCATTCCTCTCCATCCTCAATGAATTGGTGGATTCAGCGCAGAAAGGCATCCTGCAGGACAAAGTATACTGCGTATATGTTTCTCCTTTAAAGGCATTGAACCAGGATATTTCTGTAAACCTCATCAATCCATTAAAGGAAATGGAAGAGCTGCATGGCAGCAAGCTCGGTATCAGGGTAGGTGTCAGAACAGGAGACACTACAGCTTCTGAAAAGTCAAAGATGCTGAAAAAGCCGCCCCACATCCTTATTACAACCCCAGAATCTTTGGCAATCCTTCTTACAACCAGGAAATTCTCAGAGCATTTGAAGGCAGTTGACTGGTGCATTGTAGACGAGATCCATGCATTGGCAGAGAACAAGCGCGGTGTCCATCTTTCCCTGTCTCTTGAGCGATTGCAGCGCCTTGCTCCCGGCATGACCCGCGTCGGGTTGTCTGCAACCATCTCCCCTCTTGAAGAGATTGCGCAGTTCCTGGTTGGCCTGGAAAACGGAAAATACAGGAAATGCAGGATAGTAGATGTGCAGTTTCTGAAGAAGCTTGACCTCAAGGTATTGTCTCCTGTGGATAATCTTGTTGACGTGCCGCATGGGGATATGCACCAAAAGATGTACGAGTTAATGGACGACCTGATCAGGCAGCATCGCACTACCTTGATTTTCACCAACACCCGATCTGCAACAGAGCGTGTTGTGCACTACCTGAAGGACAAGTTCCCAAAGCAATACGATGAGAACATTGGCGCGCACCACGGCTCGCTTTCAAAAGAGCACCGCCATGACATTGAGGAGCGCCTGCGCCAGGGCAAGCTGAAAGTAGTGGTTTCATCAACCTCGCTGGAGTTGGGCATAGACATAGGGTATGTTGACCTAGTCATTTTGCTGGGCAGCCCGAAAAGTGTTGCCCGCTGCCTGCAGCGCATCGGTCGCTCGGGGCACAAGCTGCATGAGACGGCAAAGGGCAGGATTCTTGTCCTTGACCGCGATGATCTGGTTGAATGCGCTGTCCTGCTGAAATCAGCCATTGAAAAGAAGATTGACCGCATCCATATCCCGACAAACTGCCTTGACGTGCTCGCGCAGCAGATATATTCAATGTCGATCGCCGAGAAAATGCACATAAATGACCTCTTCACCATGATAAGGCAGAGCCACTGCTACAAAGGCATTGAGCGCGCAGAATTCATGGAAGTCATTGACTACCTCACCGGGAAGCACATCTCGCTGGAGGAGCGGCATATCTACGCAAAGATATGGCATGATGAGGAAACTGGCATGATCGGCCGCAAGGGAAAGATGAGCCGTGTTATTTTCATGACAAATGTAGGCACAATCCCTGACGAGACATTTGTAACTGTAAAGGTCGGCGAGCAGTCCATCGGCAAGATTGATGAAGCCTTCCTGGAGCGGCTGAGACCTGGTGATGTCTTCGTGCTTGGCGGGGCAACTTATGAGTTTAAGTTTGCGCGCGGCATGGTGGCGCAGGTCGCTGTTTCAGTAAACAGGCCGCCTACAGTCCCAAGCTGGTTTTCAGAGATGCTTCCCCTGTCATTTGACCTGGCGCTTGAGATCAACAGATTGAGGAAAAACCTGAATGACATGTTCACCAAGAAGCGATCCAGGACCGATATCCTGAAATTTATCCATGAATACCTGTACGTGGACGATAACGCTGCAAACTCAATCTACGAATATTTCTATGAGCAGTTCTATTTCTCAGAAGTCCCGTCTGACAAGACTATCACAATTGAGGTCTTTAATGACGGAAAGCAGACCTATCATATTTTCCATACATTGTTTGGAAGAAGGGTAAATGATGTGTTGGCGAGGGCAGTTGCCTTTGCAATCTCGCGGATCCAGCACCGCGATGTGGAAATTGGCATCAGCGATAACGGATTTTATGTCGCTTCTTCAAGGGAAGTGCAGGCGCTGCGAGCTTTCAACATGTTAAAGTCAAATGAGTTGAGGAAGGTTGCAGAGCTGGCCATTGAGCGGACAGAAGTGCTGAAGCGCAGGTTCAGGCATTGTGCCGCCCGCTCCCTAATGATTTTAAGGAACTATAAAGGGCACCAGAAGCGTGTCGGCAGGCAGCAGGTAAGCTCACAGATATTATTGAGCGCAGTCAAGCGTATCTCTGAAGATTTCCCTATATTGCGGGAAGCACGAAGGGAAGTGCTTGAAGATTTGATGGACATCAAGAATTCAGAATTAGTGATAAGCCAGGTTGAGAAGGGAATTGCAAAAGTTAAGGAGATCCATACCTCAACACCCTCCCCATTCGCCTTCAACCTTGTTGCGCAGGGCTATACCGACATTCTTAAGATTGAAGACAGGCACGAGTTCATCAAACGGCTGCACAAGAAAGTTCTGGCTAAGATACAGAAATAGTTTAAGAAGTAGAGGCCGTCCGCCGTGTGAGGACTAATATTCCCAAGAATATCAGTTGCAAATCAAGTTTTTCAGTTAAGTAAAAATTGCAACCCAGCCTTCGCTCTCCCCCGCCACACGCCCTTACAAGTTCAACGATTGCTAGGCCAAAGCCAAAAAGGTTTAAATAACCAGCCTGCTTCGCTGCATACGGGGTGGAACTATGGAAAACGCCATGAAGAAGATTGAGATCATCCATAACATAGCAGATAGGATTCTCGAGTCAGGCATCACTACAGACAGGAAACTAGCGAAAGAGATTGCAAGAAAGTGGTATTCCGGCTAGGGCATGAAAAGCAAAACAGTCGTCATTTTCTATACAGATAATAATAAGATTCTCCTGCGATAGTATGCAGGAATTCTTATCAAAACGTAGTTGATTTCTTTCTCCGTTCCCGTGAAACCAGGCGCTCAAGCGCGTCTATCTGCCGCAACAGACGTATCTTCTCGTTCTCCTGCCGCTGGAGTACAGTAGCGTACTGGTGCAGCTCAAAATCCTCTTTCCGTATCTTGCTTGAGATGGATGCAAGCTTGTCAATCTCTCCCGCAAGCCTTGTGGTGCGCGCAGCTATGCTGAATATCTCCTGCTTGAGGCTGTTGAACGAGGCGACATCAGCCTTGAGCCGCTCTATCGCAACTAATAGTTCTTTCCTGTATTCTTCTGATAACTGCTCAAACAAGCTTTGCTGCAGCCTGCCCTTCATTATCTTGAAATCATCCACCTCGCGCTCAAACCGCTGCCTGCTCTCCGTGACCAGGGAAATATTGCCCTGCATTTCTTCAGTGATGTCACGCTGTGCCTTTGCAATAGACCGCAACTCTTCCCGTATCTCAGAAAACTCGCGCTTCAGCTCAGAATTCTCCTTGGCCATGACATCCATGCGGAAGCCCTGCTCGCCTATCCTTGAAGAAAGCTCATCCACAGCCTCCTTATTCTGCACCATCCCCTTTATTTTTTCAAACATAGCAGAGAGAACAAACTATAACGCCTATTTAAAGGTTACCAGATGATATATATGAGCTGCAAACAAAGAACAAGAAATAGCACTAAATGAGCACACTGCGCGAACTGCGCGCCCACCATGGGGCGGTCCGCGATTATTTGCTGTGGCTCGCGATTCGCGGACCATGGACTTACGGAGCGAACATTTGTGAGCGACTACTGTGCTAATTGTTTATTTTAGTACAAATTTACTAAAACCAGCCCTTATTCTGCGCAACAATCTGCAGCACTAAAAAGAGGACACCAGCCCCGACCATCACACCATACACCGTTTTGTTCCAGGCAAATATTTTGCTGCCGTCGAATATGCCGAAAGGTATCATATTGAATAGGCCCAACATGGTATTTATGCTGAAGCCATATACAGATATGAAGTGCAGCGAACCTGAGCTGAAAAGAAGCAGTCCTGCCAGAAAGATAGCGGCGAAAATAAGGTTAGTGAGGGGCCCTGCCATGGATATCTTCCCGTTTCTCCTCACTCCCACAGGCCCATTTATGAAGACAGCCCCTGGGGCAGCAAAGATAAAGCCGATGAACGAGCCGAGCAGTGCGACAATGAGCATAACATCAAAGCTCCTGAATTCCGCGTCGCACCCATAGTGCTGCGCCAGTACCTTATGCGCAAATTCATGCACCAAAAAACCTGTTCCAACCGTGAGGGCTGATACAATGATAGAGAAATAGAATAGGGAGCCTAAGAGAGGCTGGTGGAGTATAAATTTGGTGATATATACTGCAAATGCAAGTGAGATGACTATCCATGCCTTTGCCAAATCAACAATTTCCTTCTTGGAAGTCGTAAGGTGCCCTATCCTGTATTGCTTGTGCATAGAAGCCATGTAAGTTACATATCTACAAAAATCCTGTGCTTTTCCTCGCCCTGCAGCTCCTGCATTATCCTTCTGAGAACTGCCTTTTCAGGGTCAGGCATCAGCTTCACCCTTTCCTTGAGGTCCTTAAAGCTTTCAAAAGGCTTCTGGTTGCGCGCCTCAAGGATCTCCCACATATGCTTCTTGCCCAGCCCAGGCAATAATTCAAGCTGGTGCATCCTTGTGCTCAGCGGCTGCGCCCTGTTGAAGAAATCAATGAACCTCGCTTGGTTCTTCTCTACAATATCCTTTATCAGGAACTCCAGCTCTGCCTTTGCAGTGGCAGTCAGCTTGTTCATGGGAAGCTTTCCGAGAATATGGTGTATCTTGTCCCGCTTGCCCTCGCCGATGTAAACCTCTTCTCCCGGCTGCATGGCTGCAGCCTCTTTCTTTGGGACTAGCTCAAGCAGTACAAAATGCTCTTTGCCCATGGCCTGCACGATGGGCGTCTTGCGATGGCTCGGCCGTGGGTCTAACGGGTAGCCGTTCGGCAGGAAATCCAGAACTATTGCAGTTTCTTCCTTTGCTCTTCGCTCCATCATGTTGCACCATTTTAGGTTTTGAGTACATTGATAATCTTCTTGAGGTTGTCATCGCTTACGCTCAGTGTATAACCCTGCAGCACCGCCTTCAGCTGCTCTACAGTCGCAGGATGCAGGTCCACTATCTTCACGATATGGCTCTCTTTCAGCCTGGGTATGCCCAGCTTGGCGATTTCCGCAACTAATTTCTGCGCATTGCCCTGCTTGACAAAGTGGGTCAGGTACTCATCTGTCTTATTGGCCCGGAAATTCAGCTCGCCATCCCGTTTCCTGATTCTGGCAAGCTCTTCTTTCATGTCAGCCATGGTTAATGGCTTTTCTTCAAGGACTGCTGTGTGTGCCACTATACCCTCCTCAGATGCACAGGATGCACAATCAGGCTCTTTTCCTTATTGCCATCCCGTATCTTGACTGCGTAGCATGAGCCCTTATGCCCGGTTACGACACCTATCCTGCCATGAAAGCGAAGGTTATAGACCCCTGCGTGCACCCTGGGCTCCATATCTAGGCCCACCTTATCATTGGGCTTGAAGCTCTGGAAATATCTCCGCAAGCTTAATTTGCCGCGCTCATGCACCGGCTTACTCATCTTGTACCGAGATTTTCTCCTGTATCCCCCTAATCTTTTGACCATGCCAACCCCCTAGTCTGTAAACTACTTAAATTGCTTAATACTGCCTCTAGAAGCTATATTCTATTATTTAAAGGTTTCTCTTAAATTAGATGAGACCCTAAAGTTAAGGAACTTTTTCCTCTAAATATTCTTTCCACAGTAACAGTAATAGGATACGGCTGCATGAAAATCTCTGATTTTCGGCTCTCAAAATTCTTGCGAATTTTGTGGAATCTACGATTTTCGCAAGGCGCAGCATACCTGTCCGCCATTATAGCTGTAGCATTAATGTTGGCGGACTACTCGCACCCACGGAGTGAGGCTTCAGCCGAACGACTACTTTGCTCATTATTTTAGATGATGCATGATATAAAAATACAAGAAAGTCAATAATGATATAAAGGCTAAAGTTAAGGGTTTCAGTGTGCGAATTAGATAAATTTAAATATACGTAGCCCAAGAAAATAGGCATAGCAGTGTTTTTTTGAAGGGTCTTGGAAGGAGGGTATTGAAAATGAAGGAGTTTTTTTCAAAGATAATGAAGAAGGTGAAGGCGCCTGAGCACTCGGGCGACCATGAGGAAGGGTACGTTGAGCTCGATTCTGAAAGCCAGGAATTCAAGTCAAAAATCATAGTCAGGCCATTTGTGCTGAAGGATTTTGATGACGTCAAGGAGATACTTGACTCGCTGCGCGAAGGCTACACCATTGCTTTAGTCAATATCAAGCCATTGAAGGACAAGGACCTGGTAGAGCTAAAGAGATCCATCAACAAGCTAAAGAAGACAACTGATGCGATTGAAGGCGAGATTGCCGGCTTTGGCGAGGATTACATCGTTGTCACTCCAAGCTTTGCCCAGATTTACAGGGCAAAGGAGTCAGCCCCTGAGGTCAAGAAAATGCCAAGGGATGAGATGGAATTGGAATAGGTTTTTTATTTCTAATTTCTTTTTCAATCAAAAACTATATAAACATTGCAGATTCCTAAAGCTGCATGAAAAGGAGTTCTGGTAAAGAGAAATCAAGTGCAGAAAAAAGTAAAATAGCTGCTGAAGCGCCTGAAGAATTAGACCACGAGCCATGCCCGTTATGCCATCAAAAGACATTAGTGCTGTCTGAATCTGAGTCTGAAATCCCTTTTTTCGGCAAAGTCTTCCTCTACTCAATGACATGCACTGCATGCAAGTACCACAAGGCAGATGTCGAGGCAGCAGAGCAGCACGAGCCCGCAAGATACACTTTTGAGATTTCTTCAGAGGATGACATGAAAGTGCGTGTAGTGAAGTCAAGCGAGGCAACCGTGAAGATACCCCACATCACAACTATAACGCCCGGTCCAGCAGCCCAGGGCTACGTCACCAATATTGAAGGCATCCTCAACAGGGTAAAGGCGCAGATTGAGACGCTGCGCGACACAGCAGAAGACGATGAGGACAAGACAAAGGCAAAGAACCTGCTCAAGAAGCTTATAAGGATAAAGTGGGGCCAGGAGAAGCAGAAGCTCATCATTGAGGATCCCACTGGGAATTCTGCAATTATTTCTGATAAGGCGCAGAAGTCAAAGCTGTGATATTAGGCTGTCCTTTCTGCAACAAATTGAAAATCTCTTCTATCAGTACCACGAGCTGTAGTTAATGTTAGTGTGATATAGTCTGGATTATCTGGATCTATGCTGAGATGGTACACTAGATGCTGCCTGTTGCGGAGAGCCTGTTTCGCTCTTTCAAATGAATATGAATTGCCTCCAGGCGTCACTACAATGCCGGCTAAACCTAGGCTTTCACTCCTATGGCTGTCTGAACCAGCTACGAGGACAAAATCAAACTGTTTTTTCTGTGCAATCTCAAGCACCCGCTCAGCATTTGCACAATAAGGGCTTTTATGATATCCATTAGTCCATTCAATAAAATAAGTCCTATCCTCTGCGTGCGGCACCCGTTTGCGCTTGAATGCTTGTATAACTTCAATGGGGTCTTTATTGTAAAAGATTCCACCTTTCTGAAATGGATGTGGTAAAACATCAATAGGCAAATCAGGGCTGTTGCCATACCACTCATGAAGGTCAAATAATATCTGGTCAGCAGAAATAGCTTTTCTCTTCAATGTCGGCCTGGATGGTTCTTCAAGAGGATAATGCTCCTCAATGAGCTTCTTATAGCGTTCATTTATGCCCATAAGGTTTATGTGGCCTTGAATGCTTCCTATTTCTATGCCTGGAATAAAAAGGCGGGACTTAAAGTTGAATGGGGGTGAATTATGGTCAGTTTGCACAACAGCGGTAAGGCCTCGCTCATGAATAATTGCACGATATTTTGAGCGTTTTATGGGTTCACGTAAGTCTGCAGATTCCACATGCGTGTGCAAATCGTATATTGAAAGACTCTTCTTTGCTAAAGCTTGGGATAGAATATCACGAACATTAATGGGCAGATGACTTCTTTGCATAGTATACTACGCCAAGAACCGATATTTATACTTTCCCTTGTCCACAAATGGTGGTGAAAATAAAGCGCAAAAAATATTTAAATCAAAAGCGAAATCCTTATCAGGGGTGGTTTATTGGTCAAAATCGGAATAATTGGCGGCTCTGGATTGGATGATCCTAAGCTTTTGAAGGATTATAAAGAGATTGAGGTTGACACGCCCTTCGGCAAGCCTTCTTCTCCTTTGACAACTGGAAAATTGGGCAACCATGATGTCGTGATTCTTGCCAGGCATGGAAAGAAGCATACAATAATGCCTACCAATGTGAATTTCAGGGCAAACATCTGGGCTTTGAAAGAGCAAGGCTGCACGCACATCCTAGCAACAACTGCCTGCGGCTCATTGCGGGAGCACCTCAACCCCGGAGATCTTGTATTCATTGACCAATTCATTGACAGGACGACAAAGAGAGCCTCAACCTTCTATGAAAAAGATAAAGTCTGCCACATCCCCATGGCAGAGCCATTCTGCCACAAGCTGAGGCTTATTTTATCAGATACAGCCAGGGAGCTTGACCTCAAGCACCATGACAAGGGCACCATAATTACTGTGGAAGGCCCAAGATTCTCAACAAAGGCAGAATCCCACATGTTCAGGCAGTGGGGTGCAGATGTTATTAACATGAGCACAGTTCCTGAAGTCGTATTGGCGCGTGAAGCTGGCATTTGTTATGCGTCTATTGCGATGTCAACAGACTATGATTGCTTTATGGAGGATAGGCCACCTGTAAACATTGAGGAAGTGCTTAGTGTCATGAAGAAGAATGCAGACAATGTAAAAAGGTTAATCCTCAAGGCAATTCCAAGAATAAATTTCACAGAATGCCAGTGCAGGGAAGACATCAAGGCTGCGGTGATTGGCGGGCGTTAGGACTCAATACATGGTTTGTCAACAGATTTTGAACTTGAATTTCTAGAGGCTCATAGCCTTTTAAAAAATTTCTAAATTGAATTCCTAAATGTTCATATTGCCGCTGAAATAGTTCTCTTACTTTTTGTGTAGTAGTTAGGGCAAGCTCCTCCTCAAGCCTCAAAACTCTAGGATCTGCAACAGGAGTAACCAAAATAACCTTACTCGAGTGATTAGCAGCAACTTCGGCTAATTTTTTGTATGGTTGAACTGCTTGTTCAAAGGCATACAAATCTTTATCCACCGTCAATGGAACAGGGGGGACATGAAACTCATGTATTAGAATTCCAGGAAATCTCGTGAAATACCTTTTGCTTTCTTCGAAGAATCTTCCAGCCTCCTCTCTTGAATCTCTCTGATATGAGACTGGAAGAATAAATGGTTTAAAATTTTTCTCCATTTCTGCAACAAATCCGTTATAGCTATCAGAAGTACCTAAAACAAGTTGAATCCTTCTCTCCGCTAATTTCTGGGCCACTGTTTGGCTAAAAGGAAGGGTCGAATCTGAAATAGCAACTACAGTATTGCGGATTGTTTCAAAAGGATCGTCGTATGATTCCATTTTTAAGGTTTTAAGTAAGCCTATTTATAAGCATTGTGCCAGAAAACTATATATAACACTGTTAAATCGCTATTCTAACATGGACATAAAGAGCAAGATCCGCACAATCCCGGATTTTCCCAAGAAAGGGATTATGTTCAAGGATATTACAACTTTATTGCAGGATGCTCACGCATTCAGGCATGTCGTCAGGGAGATGCTCCATCATTTTGACGGAAAGAAAATCACCAAGGTGGCGAGCGCTGAATCCCGCGGCTTCATTTTTGGCAGCATTCTGGCTTATGAGCTGCATGCAGGCTTTGTCCCATTAAGGAAACCTGGAAAATTGCCCGCAAAGACAATAAAGATGGAATTTGACACAGAATACAGCACAGACGCCTTTGAGATTCATGAGGATGCGATACAGCCTGGAGACAATGTGCTTATTGTTGACGACCTCCTTGCAACCGGGGGTACAAGCAAGGCTGCCGTCTATCTTGCGGAAAAATTAGGCGGTAAAGTCATCGGCCTGTGCTTCCTGATTGAGCTAAGCTTTTTGCATGGAAGAGACAAGTTGAAGGGTTATGATATATTATCGCTGATTAAATATGATAAAGAAGAATGATTAAGCCAGCTTCCCTCGTTGCCAATCCTGCAGCAGTTTGCGTGACATCCGCTCAATGTCCGGCTTCCCGCCCCTGATAAAGAGCTTCTGCTTCGCAGCCAGCCTCTCCAATATCTCATAAGAATCGCCGTCAGCTGTTATCCCGTAATGCTGCTCAATAAGATCAGGATTATGCTCAATGAATTCCATGGCAAAGACATCAGGGTCCCGCAGCTCGTGCGGGTTCTTGGTGCCTATCATAACGTGCTTTGCTACATTCTTCTCGTCATATGGTATTACTCCCGGCGTATCAAGCAGCCATACCTTGCCTGTCTTGAACCATTGCACCCCGCGCGTCATGCCAGCTACGCTGCTGACTTTTGCGCTTGCCTTCCCCTTGATCAGGTTAATCACAGAGCTTTTCCCGACATTAGGATAGCCAACAACTCCAACTTTGCAAGCCTTCCCCTTGCTCAACTCAAGGATTTTGCGGTAGAGTTTTGTGCCGCCCCACCGTTTTGTGGACGAGACAAGCACCGCTGGCTTGTATCTCATGAAAGGATTCTCAGGGGCCAGATCTGCCTTGTTATAGACATACATCAGCTTCTTGCCCGCTTTCCGCACCTTATCCTCAACCTCGGCATGCCTTGTATCCTCAGGCATCCTCGCATCCAGTATCAGCAGGATTACATCACTCTGCGCAATGACCTTGTTCACGATATTCCAATAGCCAGCCATAAAATGCGGGAATACTGCAGGGTATATAAAATAGGTCTAAATTAGAATAAAGGTAAAAAATATGGAAAAGATAAGAAATTAAAAGATTACTTGACCCGCAGCTTATGTGTCTCTACAACTCCAGCCTCTTTCCGCAGTACTTCTGCAAAAGGAGTCTGCTCCCATGTGAAGTCCGGATCAGTTCTTCCGAAATGGCCGTAGGAAGCTGTTTTCTTGTAGATTGGCCTTCGCAGCTTCAGCGTGTCAATAATCCACCGCGGTGTGAGCCTGAAGTGTTTTCTCACCAGTTCCACAATCCTCTCTTCCGGGATCTTGTTGGTGCCAAAGGTGTCTACATTGACAGAAGTTGGCTCGGCAATGCCAATGGCATAGGAAAGCTGCACTTCGCACTTGTCTGCCAATCCTGCAGCAACGATATTCTTTGCAACGAATCTCGCGGCATAAGCCCCTGACCTGTCCACTTTAGTCGGATCTTTTCCTGAGAATGCTCCGCCGCCGTGCCTGCCTATCCCGCCGTAAGTGTCAACGATTATCTTCCTTCCGGTGACGCCGGTGTCGCCCTCAGGCCCGCCAATGACAAACTTTCCAGTTGCATTGATATGGATCCTGGTGTCATCATCAAGCAGCATCTGGCCTGTCTTATGCTTCCATTCCTCAAATGCCGGCTTGATTACTTTCTCAATGATATCCTTCCGTATCTGGTGCTGGCTCACATATTCCCTATGCTGCTGTGCAATCACTACAGCATCTACCCTTACAGGCTTATTGTCATGGTACTCCACAGAGACCTGGCTCTTGCCGTCAGGGCCGATATAGTCAATTACACCTTTCTTCCGGACTTCTGCAAGCTTTCGCGTTAATGCATGCGCAAGCATGATTGGCAAAGGCATCAGCTCAGGAGTCTCATTCGTGGCAAACCCGTACATCATGCCCTGGTCTCCTGCACCCTGCTCCTTGCTCTCCCCTTCGTCTACGCCCTGTGCAATATCAGGTGATTGCCCATGTATGCTTACTAAGACGCCTGCATCCTCGCAGTCAATGCCGTACTGGGGATCAGTATAGCCTATGTCTTTCAAAGTCTGGCGAACAATTTTTTGAACGTCAACAAAGCCTTTTGTAGTGACTTCTCCAGCGCATATAACTAGGCCTGTCGTTGTTAATGTCTCAATCGCAACGCGGGAATAGGGATCTTGCCTATATAACTCATCAAGAATTGCGTCACTAACTTCGCCGCCGCGATCACGGCGGGGTGATCTTCGTCGAGTAACGCTTTCTGATGTGTAAAATTCAACCTTTGTCATTTTTGATTCACCCCATAATGCTTTCGAGTATGGCGCTCCCTGCTTTTATAAAGTTTTGTACTTAGAATATTCCGATAGGAATAAGCTTCCTATCGCTCCAGTATATTCTTAGAAAAATATTTAAATAAGCTATTTATTCATATAAGAATATGGCAATTGAGCTGAACGAGATAAAGCATGTGCGCAAGAAGTTTGGCATGACGCAGACGCAGCTGGCAAAGCAGGCAGGCGTCTCACAGAGCCTCATAGCGAAGATAGAGGCAGGCCGGATTGACCCGACGTACAGCAAGGTCAAGAAGATTGTTGACGTGCTCCATGACATAACGCATGATAAAGAGGTTAAGGCTGAGGAAGTGATGAACCCCAAGGTCATTGCGCTGCATCCGGAAGATACCATAAAGGAAGCTATCAAGAAGATAAAGAACTATGGCATCTCCCAGCTTCCTGTGCTGAATGATCACAAGGTGGTAGGCACAATCTCAGAGACAATCCTCCTTGACGCGCTATTGCAGGGCAAGGGAAGACTGGTAAGGGACGTCATGACAGAATCCCCTCCAGTCGTCTCAAAGAAGGCATCTATCAGGATAGTATCAAATCTCCTGACATTCTATCCAATGGTATTAGTAGCAGATGGCGGAAGGCTAGAAGGCGTCATCACAAAATCAGATGTGCTGAGTAAGTTGTATAAGACAGTTTAGGTCTATTTTCCAAGTTCCTTTATTTGTTTCAGTGTCCCAAACCTGTAAACAGTATCATCCACAACAAAAACCTCAAAATTATCAAGGTTCTGGTGCAGGTATGGGCTCAACAGCTTTTCCTTTATGACATCAGTCCCTTCAGTCACAACGTTGAAGGATGGCAATACAATCAGCTCCTTACCTTTCCATGTTCCTTTAAGAAAGCACTTATAGGTCTCAACCCGTACCCCTTCCCGCAGAGAAACAGCCGGATGCTCATTGCTCATGACAATAGTCTCGCACCAGGGGAAATCCGAAGGGATCTTGTCGCCATGTATAAAAAGGAGCTTCTTGTCTTCAGTAAGGTAATGCTCCATCAGCTTGACGTTCCGCTTCCTGGCAATAGGGCCAAGGATAGTGTCATGGTTGCCCTTTACCAGGACTATTTCTTTGCAGAATCCACCAATATAATCCAGGAATTCAAGCGCCTCCTTCCATTCCTGGTTTGAAATAGTCCCAAATTCATGCTTCAGATCGCCGTTAATAACAACTGTCTCAATCTCTCCCGGAATATTTTCCATAATCCTTTTGATCCGCTTCATAGTCTCTTCAAACTGGAACCTGGGCACCAAAACCCCTTGCTTGTTCAGCGCCTCTTCATAGCCTATATGCACATCGCCGAATGCCAAAATCTTGTACGGCTCAATGTAAAGCGCGACATCATCTAGGAAAAAGCCCTGTTTTATTTGAATGTAAGCAGCCATAGAAAACAGCAATCAGAATAGATTTAAAAGCTTGCTGTAAGAGAAAGTAAGAGAAGGTAAAAAAGAAAAAGAAAGAAAAGCGCCTAATAGGTGCTTCCTGTATCTGTTGTGCCGGTGTCAGTGCTTCCAGTGCTGGATGTGCTGGATACTTCTGAAGTTGTCATAGCACTTATACCCAATGTCTCAGCCCATGCTCTTGCCATGTCGCGCGCATGCTCCTCAGCTTCAGCCAGGCTTGCAGTTGAGTCTCCTTCAGCTGTAGCATTTATCACATTCAGCATTAGGAACATGTGCTCCCTATACATGCCCATCCCTGTTGAATTGGATAGGTTCATATCCCCAAAGACATCCTCCATGGCATCAGCCGCCTCTTCAATCTCATCATCAAGTGTGCTCAGGTCCCTGCCTGCGTCAACTTCTATAGCATAATCATCTACCACATTTTCGTGCATCTGCCAGGCAGAAACGAATTCTGACTCAGAGATATCACTGTAGTTTGCGATGAGGTCAGCTATTTGGTTAATATTCCGCTCAAGCTCATCAGTGACAGTTTCAGTGTCATTTCCGTTCAAAACTGCAGCCCCGGCCTCTGCCTCAAGCCTTACATGCTCAACAATCAGTATTTCAAGCGGCGTTTCAGGGCTTTCAACAGTGCTTGTAGTTCCTGTATCATTCATTCCAGTGTCAGTCGTGCCTGTATCAGTTGTTGCTGTATCTGTCACGCCAATATCCGTAACACCTGTGTCAGTTATACCTGTATCTGTTACCCCTGTATCAATAGCGCCAGTGTCAGTAGTTGCACCGCCTGTATCAGCCGTCAGATTATCGCCATCTGCTGCCTGATCGCATCCTGCAAGGACAAGCAGCAATCCAAGCAGCACTATCCCAAAAGTCGTATTTCGCTTCATGATTGCACTCCCCATGTAAAACACACTACCCTGTATCAGGATAGTCAGTATATTCAATATTCAATATTCAATACCTAAGATATTTTCCAGAATAAGATATAATGTTATTTAAGATTTAACCTTACAGGATATGTAAGATATGCTTTAGTTTAAGCAAACCCTATGTTGGGAAATAATGTTAGCACTGTAAGCAGCAATGCAAGGATTACCACTAAAATGCATCCTGTCCAGGCAACCGCATTAAACAATTTTGAATTAGCATGCTTCCCCATGAGGGCTTTATTTGAAGTCAACAGGAGCATAGGTATTAGGATGAAGGGAAGCAGCAGGCCATTGATCACCTGGGATACCAGCATGACCTTTATAAGCGGGATGCCCGGCGCAAGAACAAGGAGCGCAGAGCCTATCAGCAGGACAAGAAAGATGGTATAGTATTCAGGCGCACCCTTGAAGTTCTTGTTGAGCCCGTTTTCCCAGCCCATGCCCTCGGTCACTGAGAAAGCTGTTGATAGTGGAAGTATCATCGCCCCGAATAGTGCCGCTCCGAACAGGCCGATTGCGAACAGCAGCGAGGCATAGCGCCCTGCCACCGGCTCAAGCGCAGCAGCAGCATCCCCTGCATCTGTAATATACACGCCCGCCGCAAACAAAGTGACTGCACAGGTTACGATAATGAAGAAAGAGACTGCGTTAGTCATTATTGATCCCAGCCATACCTCAATCCGCGAGTACTTGTAATCCTCTTCCTTGATGCCTTTTTCAACGATGGTGGACTGCAGGAAGAATTGCATCCACGGCGTGATATTGGTGCCGATAAGCCCGACGAGAAGGAAGAGGTAGGGGGCGCTCAGCGTAAAGCTCGGGACAACTGTTGCCTGCAATACCTCACCCCAGTCCGGCTTTGCCATAAAAGCAGATACCACATAGGTGCCATAGAACAGTATCATTATCAGGAATATTTTCTCAAGTGTCTTGTAATTTGACCTTATGATAAAGAAGCTGGTGATGAAGACCACGAGAGGGATGACAAGGTATTTGCTCACGCCGAATATATGGGCTGCTGCCGCGATTCCTGCAAACTCGGCGACAGTAACTGAAAAGTTAGCCAGCACAAGCCCTATCATGATAAAGACCGTCATCCTTATCCCGAAATTCTCACGTATCAGGTCAGATAATCCCTTTCCGGTTACTGCCCCCATCCGTGCGCACATCTCCTGCGTCATAGCTAGGAGGATAGTGATAGGAATCAGGGTCCAGAGCAGGGCATAGCCGAAGCGCGCTCCTGCAACCGAGAAGGTTGCGATGCCTCCTGCATCATTGTCAACATTTGCCGTAATGAGGCCCGGGCCGATCACGGCAAGAAACAGCATCACCGATCTAATGTTTAGTTTCATCATCAATGATCTTTTGCTTGTCAAAACTTAATTTGATGCCGCGGTCCTTGAGCCCCTTAAGCCGCTCAATCTGCTTTATGCGTATGAACTCGTCAATGTCCCGCAGCACAGCGCCTATCTCCCGGAAGATGTTTTTATATTTCGGAAGCGGCTGCGCAATTGGCTCTTCTGCAACTCTGGTTCCGCTCTCAGTAAACACCTCTTCAATGTTCAGTATGCCCTTGATTTTCCTCTCGGAATCAATGACAGGCAGCCCGAGCAGGTCATACTTTGCCATGATGGCAGTCGCATCCTTGACCCCAGCCTTTGTCTTGATGCTGATCACACGCCTCTTCATGATATCCTGCGCCAAAGCCTCAGGATGCGCAAGCACTATATCCCTCAATGAGAGCACTCCTGCGAGCGCATTCAGCTCATCAACAACATACACATAATGGAGGATCCTTGGCTTCAGATCCATTCTCCTCAGGTATTCAATGGTCCTGCGGATGGTGAAATGCTTTGGTATGGCAACATAGCGCAGCGACATGAACCTCCCTGCTGATTCCGCAGGGTAAGTGAGCAGCTCCCTGATGGCAGCTGCAACCTCTAGCTTCATCAGGCCAAGCAGGCGCTCTTTCTTCTCATCATCAATCAGGCTCAGGATATCAGCTGCCTTGTGCCTGGACATCTTTTCAATGATTAAAGCTGCGCGCCTTTCCTCCAGGCTGTTCGCCACTGATTTCTTCACGAAATCCTCTGCTTCTTCAAGGATGCGGGCCGCGGTTCTGCTGTTAATGGACTTGAACACAGATTGCCGCTCCTTCATGCTGAGCTCTTCAAGCAGGTCTGCAACATCCGCAGGATGCAGCTCGTCAATATGCGGCATGGAAACATTGATGCGGATGCGCTTGAGGCTGTCGTGCAGCGGCTCAATATTACTCCACGGCACCAGCTGGTCCTTGATGCCAAGCCAGCCGCTGACCTTTTGCAGCCCAATCCTGCGCAGGATTCCCCGCATGCCTATGTCAATGCTCACCAGGTTGAGCCTCCCCTTGATCTTGGCAAGCGCGATATCATTTACCCTGATGACCTTCAGCCCATTTATGTCAACAAGCTGCTTGTCAATGATGGTCGCGCCGATGAGAATATCGTTGTCCTGTATTTTTTCTTTTGGGATTTTGTAGAAGGGAAGCGTTAAGTTGATATGTGTGTTGAATGCGGCAATGAACTGCCACATGATCTTGATTGTAAACTTCCCGTGCTGGCAGATGAGCGCCTCAACCACGGGAAACTTCTCTCCTGAAGTGACCACCAGGTCCTGCAGCCTGCCGATGTGATGGTTGTCAGCATCGTATATTTTAGTGCCGAGCAGCTGGCTGAAGTATGTGATCTCCCTGCTTTTCTTGGTCTCTTCAAGCTCCCTTAGGAAGCTGCCTATCTCCTTGATTATTGTTTCCTGCCTGTGCCGTGGCTGTGCATACTGCTGCTGCTGCATGTTAGTAGAATTCATATGTTGTGGCGCGTTGCTGACTGGAAAGAAGATGCACTTGGGCATATAAAAATGTTGCGATAGCCCCTACGATGGAGTTTTCTTCTTGATGCGCTTCAGCCTAAAGATATTTTCCCGCTCAAGCTCCTCAAGCCTCAGGGAAATAAAAACCCTGGTGCGCTCCAGCCGCGGGATTATCTCAAACTCCAGCGCATTCACCCTTCTCTTTGTTTTTTCAATCTCGCTCAGCAGCTTCTTCATTGACGTCTCAACTTCAGCAGCCTTGATAACATGCTCCACCACCGCTTCAAACGCCTCAGCCGCCTCATCCACCCTGGCAGATACACCGATAAGGCCGTAGCCCCGCTCCAGGCTGCCCCTCCTCAGCTTGTGCGACTGTATCTTTGGCACCACTACTCCCATGATATTCTTTGTCTCTATGCTGACCTCCCCATGATCTGCAATGCTCAGCCCAAGCGACTGCAGCGTGATATCCCCTTCAACCGCCCGCGCCACGTTTACCTTATGCAGCGCCTCTTTATACGCAGCCATCAATTCCTGCCGCACGCTCTTCGCCCGCTTCAGTATCTCAAAGAATTCAAGGATCAGCCCATCACGCTTCCTCTTCAGCAGGTTATATCCTGATTTGGCTAATTTGATCCGCTGCTTTAGCTTGATAAGCTCGCTCCGTGTCGGTTTTACATCAATCGCCATTTTCAAATTGTCAAAAACCACTCATCATAGATGAGTGTAATTCTTGTTTAAATCTAATTCTTTATCCTTTTGAAGCGACCAAAACTTGATTAGGATACTGCGCGTAATGCGCGCCACAACATGTCCCCCGAACTGCATATTCACAGCAAAAAATCGGGGGACTTCTCGCACAGCCCAGCTGAGATTCATCTCAGCTGGTTCCTGCTTTTTAGCAGTTTATTTCCTACCAGGCTTATAGTATCTCTGCTTCAGCTCATTGCTGACCCTGGTGAGCTCATGCTCAGGGATTGTTCCAAGCAGATCCCACGCCAGGTCAAGCGTCTGCTGGATGCTCCTGTCCTCGTTCCTTGCCTGCCGGACAAACCGCTTCTCAAACTCTTCTGCAAACTTGAGCAGCCTGCGGTCACGCTCGGACAATGCCTCTTCGCCTACGATTGCCACCAGTCCGCGCAGGTCCCTGCCTTCTGCATAGAACGCATACAATTGGTCAGACACCTGCTTATGGTCTTCCCTCGTCTTCTCCTTGCCAATGCCAAGGTTCATCAGCCGTGAAAGGCTTGGCAGGATATCAATGGGCGGGTAAAGGTTCTTGCGGTGCAGTTCCCGTGACAGCACGATCTGGCCTTCTGTGATATATCCGGTCAGGTCAGGAATAGGGTGCGTTATATCATCCCCAATCATGGTAAGGATGGGAATCTGCGTTATGCTTCCCTCCCTTCCCTTGATGATGCCGGCACGCTCGTAGATAGTCGCAAGGTCTGTGTACATATACCCGGGATATCCTCTCCTTCCAGGCACTTCTTCCCGCGCAGCTCCTATCTCCCGCAGGCTTTCGCAGTAGCTGGTCATATCAGTCAAAATCACGAGGACATGTGCATTCTTCTCATAGGCAAAGTATTCAGCGGCAGTCAGTGCCATCCGAGGCGTGATGAGGCGCTCAACCGCAGGATCATCCGCCAGGTTCAGGAACACAACGCTCCTTTCCAGCGCTCCGGTCTGCTCAAAATCCCTGATGAAATACTGCGCCTCCTCATTGGTAATCCCCATCGCCGCAAAGATGACAACGAATTTGCTCTGCTGCCCGACCACCTTAGCCTGCCGCGCAATCTGCAGCGCAATATCGTTATGAGGCAGCCCGCTTCCGGAGAATATGGGAAGTTTCTGCCCCCTGACAAGCGTGTTGGTGGCATCAATCGTTGAGATGCCAGTCTGTATGAAATCAGAAGGGCTTTCCCGCGCATATGGGTTGATAGCAGCTCCTATGATGTCCAGCCTCTTCTCAGGTATTATCTCCGGCCCGCCGTCTATCGGCTTGCCTGCCCCGTTCAATATCCTTCCAAGCATATCATCTGCAACCGGCAGCTTGATGGTTTCTCCCAGGAACTTCACCCTTGTCTCCTTATCAATACCGGAAGTGCCTTCAAAGACTTGCACCACGACAACATCATCGCTCGTATCCAGCACCTGCCCGTTCTTGACCCTGCCGTCAGGCAGCATGATCCTTACTAAGTCTGCATACGCAACTGGATCTGTGTTCTTCACGAACACCAGCGGCCCTGCAATCCGTGTGATAGTTTTGTACTCTTTCATGCGATAATCACCTAAATTTGCTATGCTCCCTTCAGCTGCTCAAACTCTTTGCGCATCTCCTGCTCTACTGAATCCAGCAGCTCTTCATAGCCTTTTTCAAACCGCGCATTGGCAATCTTCTGCTTTGCCTTGATATTGATGATATCCCTCACCGGAACTTTCCTGGCCAGGCTTTCCTGCGCCAGCGTCCCGTACAGCAGGATAATCTTCATCATCATGTAAGTTTTCTTCAGCTCACTGTACGTGTCAACCTCATGGTATGCATTCTGCTGCAGGAAGAATTCCCGGATCATCTTTGCAATCTCCAGCGTAAGTTGCTCCCTGTCAGGCAGCGCGTCAGAGCCGACAAGCTGCACGATCTCAAGCAGCTTTTCCTCTTCCTGCAGGACTCTCATCATCCGCTCAACATACTCCTTCCAGTCAGCTGCCACGTTCTGTGCATACCACGGCTCAAGCGCCCGCAGATACAGTGAGTATGAGTCAAGCCAGTTTATTGAGGGGAAATGCCTTCTCTGGGCAAGACGCGCATCCAGCTTCCAGTAAACCTTCGCTACCCTGAGCGTTGCCTGGGAAACCGGCTCAGACACGTCGCCGCCAGGCGGGGAAACTGCTCCTATAACCGAGATAGAGCCCTCACTTTTTTTGTTTGAGGCAACTGTTCCGAGCGGCACTGCTCTTCCTGCCCTCTCATAAAATTCAGCGAGCCGTGTTGATAAGTATGCAGGATACCCTTCCTCTCCCGGCATCTCTTCAAGCCTGCTGCTGATCTCCCGCATTGCCTCTGCCCACCTGCTTGTTGAATCAGCCATCAATGCAACTGAATATCCCATATCCCTGTAGAATTCTGCAATTGTGATTCCCGTATAGACAGAAGCTTCCCGCGCAGCCACCGGCATATTTGAGGTATTTGCAATCAATACAGTCCTGTTCATGAGCGGGTTGCCTGATTTTGGGTCAGTGAGGTGAGGAAACTCGGTAAGCACCTCAGTCATCTCATTGCCCCGCTCGCCGCATCCGATATAAACTATGATGTCTGCATCAGACCATTTTGCAAGAGTCTGCTGGGTCACCGTTTTTCCGGCTCCAAACGGCCCTGGGATTGCAGCAACCCCGCCTTTGGCAAGCGGAAACAATGCATCAAATATTCTCTGTCCTGTAAGCAGCGGCATCACTGGGCTCAGTTTCTTATTGACAGGCCTTGGCATTCTTACCGGCCACTTCTGCATCAATGAAATCTTGCTGCCATCATCCAGCTTGCATATAATATTATCAACAGTGAATTTCCCTTTGGATATCTCGGCAACCTTGCCTGACATGCCGGGCGGCACAAGCACTTTATGCATAATGCCCGGAGTCTCCTCAACTTCTCCCAGCGCATCGCCCTGCTTCACCATATCTCCCCGTGAAACCACTGGCGTAAATTCCCATTTTTTCTCCCTTGATAAGCCTGGCGCATCCACGCCCCTTGTGATGAAATCTCCCATGGCAGCCTTTAGGATAGGCAGCGGCCTCTGGATGCCGTCATAAATAGAAGTAAGCAGGCCTGGGCCAAGTTCAACCACCAGCGGCTGCCCGGTATTAATAACCGGCTCGCCGGGCGTAATGCCTGAAGTGTCCTCATAGACCTGGATGACGGTCTTGTCATCAGTTATCTGGATGACTTCTCCCATCAGCTTTTCCTTGCCGACCCTGACAACATCATACATCCTTGCGGCTATGCCTTTGGCAACTACGACGGGCCCTGCTATACGGTAAATGGATCCTGCCTTTCCCCTGGCGTCTTCTTTTTTGTCTACTTCTCCCATACATCTACCCCTATAGCTTTAATGATCATCTGCCGCAGTCCCTCGTCTTTTCCCTCAAGCGAAAGTACCACAACGCTCGGCTTCGCCGAAAGCTCAACAGTTTCCCTGAAATGCGGCGATAATTTGCCGATAGTCTTGTCATCAGTGATGATAATGCCTGTCTGCGGGCTCTCAAAAGCTTCCCTGAACTTCTGCTCAGCCTGCTGCTCAGTATCAATGATATGCCGTATGCCAGCCAGCTGGAATCCCAGGTTGAATTCAGGCCCTCCGATAACAATGATTTCAGTCATAGTCAGGTTCCTCATCAAACTTCATGCCATATTTCCATGTTTATATCTTCATCTCTCATATCTCAGGTGTATATCTTCATTCATATTTTTTATTTAGTCATATTTATATCAACAACTTCTGCTCAATGAACGATTCCTGCAACCCAAGCTGCTTTCCCCGCACAATCGCGCGCAGGTTCCTCATTTCAATATCCTTTGCAAGGAGATACGCCAGGATGGTCTGCACTGACAGTGGCTTCTGGTGGGAATACAGTTGCGCCTGCTGCAGCCAATACTTGTCAAGGGCAAGCTCAATATCAACGAGGCTGGCTTGCTTCTCAAACAATGCTCCGTACTTTGTTGCTTTCAGATGCGAGATAAGCTCTTCTGTGTTCCGCGCTGCTGCCATTCTCCTAAGTTGCTGCTCATGGATGTGCAGACCGGCAGGTATTAAGTGCTGCATCGTGTTCTCCTGTCCTGCATTCGCGCGCTTTAGTTTAAGCAGGTTGCGCATATTGACAATATCAATCTCCATTTTAAGGAATCGCCTGAATTGCTCGCCCTCTTCAGGTATCTGCTCGGCAAACCGCATCGTAGTATAGTAGAAATCCCTGTCCAGCTGGTTCTCAACAAGCCCCAGCTCTTTTGTCTTTTCAAAATGTGCTGCGTCAACTGCATACCCCTTCGCCTTCAGCCTTTTTAGGATTTCAGAGACTGTCGGAAGGCTCATAAGCTCTTTCAGCTGAGTCTCCTGCAGGCTTCCCAAGGGGATGAGCAGCCCTTCCGCATTCAGCTGTTTATTCTTGCCCCTAAGGATTGTCTTGATATTATATACATCCCATCGTTTTAAGTATGCATCAATAAGCGCAACAACCTCTACCTTTGATATTTCCTTGAGCTTTGCTGCTGTCCTCACCATATTATCGGAAAGCGCCCGCTCTGCAAGTTCAACACCTTTGTATTTTGGCGAAAGCCTGTCAATTGATGCCTTATATTCAGTCTCTTCCAGGAACTTGATGATTGATGAGGTATCCATCCTGAGCAGCCTGATGTAATCGTCCTTCTTGATAAGCTTGCCGCGCATGGCGCTGACCCTTGCATAAGTATAGGGATAAGTCCCCAGCCGCAATCTTTTGCGTTCGCCTGTTTTTCGCCTTTGCAGCATTTCCAGTGCCATTTTTACCGCTTAATTTTCCTCTTTGCTTTCTTGCCTTTGGCCTGTTTTGCGGCCTCTCTCTTTGAATCCTCTTTTTGCCCTATCCTTTCCCCAGCTGAAGCAAAAAGAATTTTATGGATTTGTGTAAGGCGCTCTTCCTTGACGCCCTCCAAGATGCTGCTGAAGCTCATGTCTAGCCGCACGGTCTGCTGCTCGTTTTCAACAATGAGGCCGCCGGGAATAGGTGCGGGATGTACATTAAGATTCCCTAGTTTCTTCACAAGAAGAATATCATCTTTATTGCAGTACACATGCACAACCTTCATGCTTGCCTGGCCATGCTTGAGCATAGCAGCATACAATTGCCTTTTTTCCTCATCCTTAAGCTTTGCCAGTTTCTGCTGCGCCTTTGCAAGAGCCAGCTCAATGAGCTCTTTCTTCACCTGCAGGAGCGCATTCCGCGCATCCAGTTTTGCCTGAGACAGCTCCTGCCGCTCAATCTCGTCAAGCAATATCCCAAGCTCTTCATTAGCCTGCCTTTTTTCCTGCTCCATGCGCGCCCTGCTCTGGCCTTCTATGGATTCAGCCTCTGAGCGCGCAGCTCGCAGTATTGCATCTGCCTGCTTTCGCGCCTGCTCTAAGACTTCCTCCCTTACTTTTTCAAGACCCATGGTGCAATGAAGCTAAACCTAAAACTCTGTCTGCTATCCGCTTACCCGCCAGCCATACCTATGATAAGGATGGCCACGACTAATCCAAAGATGACCAAGGTTTCCGGAATGACCGTCAGGATCAAACCTTTTCCAAACAGCTCTTCCTTCTCTGCCATTGCCCCTACCGCAGCGGCTCCAATCTCCTTTTCTGCAATGGCTGCTGCAATAGCTGTTATCCCGATTGCCAGGCCAGCTCCAACCGCAACCAATCCAGTTCCCAATTCAACTGCCATTTTCCTTAAACCTCCATTTTGCCTATTTTAAGTATCTTTTCCATATGTTGGCTTTCCACCACCTATTTAAACCTTTTTGAGCTTCTTCTACTCTTCATAGTCGCCAAACGGCTTGAACCGCTTGCCGCCTCCCTTATAAAATTTTGAAAAAAATTCAACATAATGCAATCGTAATGAGTGCAGGAACGGTCCCAGGATGCCAAGGCCAAGGTTGATGAGATGGCCCACGACCAGTATGAGCACGCCCGCCATCATAAGCAGGATATTTCCGCTGTGGAAAAACTCAATTGCAAAATCATTTATGACAACTGCAAGCGCAATTGATGCCAGGCCGAGCGCCATCAGCCGCGCATATGAAAGGACATTGGTGAAGATGGACGGAAGCTCTATCAATCCCTTCACGCCTTCACCCATATAGATCATTACAAGTGAAAGTGCAAACAAGGCAATGCCCCCGTATAATGGGGCAGCAAGGCCCTGGACATAAGCAACTCCGGTGATCGCAAGAGAGAATTCCAAAAGTATCCAGCTGAGCTTTTCAAGGACAGCAGCCTTAAGCCCATGCATCCGCAGCTCATTGTAGAATCCTATCAGGAACCCCAGGTTGACATGCAACAAGCCGAAGAGTATGGCGTATGCCAGCAAAAGGTGCACTTCATTTCCCGCAATAGTAACCATGTCATGCTCTCTGCTGAGCAGGCCGCGGAACGCCTCATATCCGAATATCTCGCCGAAGATGATGCCAAAGATTATGCTGCTGAATGAGGCAAGCATCAATATGTTGGATATCTGCTTTGTCGCAGGCATCTTCCACCGGATGAATGCGAATATGAGCAGGCTCGCAAGCCCATAGCCTATATCCCCCAGCATAAAGCCAAAGAAAATAGGGAATGTAAGGAAAAGGAAAAAGCTCGGGTCGATCTCCTGGTATTTAGGCAGTGTGTACAGGCTCACCAGGAACTCAAACGGCTTGACTGGCTTGGGATTGTTCAGTTTTACCGGAACATCATCATGCCTGCCTGGCTTGTCAACCATCACGTGAATCCTGTCATCTGTCTTTTTCCTGAGCTCTGCATGCAGGCTCATGATCTGCTCTTCAGGCACCCACCCCTGCACGATGAAAAAATTGTCAGTTGCGCCGAACCGTAAAGGCACTTCCTGCTTCTCAGCCTCCTGCCGCAGGACATGCTCGTAGTGCAGCAGGAAATCCGCATGCTCTTGCTTGAGCTGCTCAAACTCTTCCTGCAGCTGCTGCTGATCAACTTTCAGGGATTTTAGCTCATGCCTGCATTCCTGTGCAGATGCATGCCCTTCAGAAGTGATTTCTATCGGCGCAAAGTGATGCTGCTGAATGAGTTGCTGTACCTTTTCCTTTACCTTTGTTGGTACAAACAGGGCAATGATCTGCCTGGCATTCTCTTTGGCAGAAGTTAGCTCATACTGTTTTGTGATGCCCTTGACAGCCTTTTCAGTGAATGCAGCATCAACATATCCCAGGAAATAAGCAACTGATTCATAATCAGCAAACACCGCAGGCTCTATGCCCAGCTTTTCGCACACTTCAAAGAATTTCAGCTCTGATTCCTGCTTTGCTACGCGCTCTGCCAGATTCTTTGCCTGCTCGTGGTACTGGGCGATGCGCTCCTGCATGTCTTTTGTAAGTGAATCAAGCGTGTGATAGTCCAGATTAGCTCCTCCTGCGCCATACACCTGCGCAGCTGCTTCCAGATTAATTGGTCTTGGTTTTATGCCCAATGCTGTTATCAGGGCGCGGAGCCTTACAAGAATATCAGCAATCTTGCCCGCATCCTCCAGCGGTCTTCCAATGTCAAGCTCAGCTGATCGCTTATGCTCAATGAGATGTAATATCCTCCTGGCATGCAGCGATTCTATGGTTGCTGCTAGCTGGGTCTTCGGCCCTGTAATTAAAACCTTTAGCATCCGGTCGCTTTTCAGCATACTCTCACACAGCACTCTTGAATTTTTCAATCACCAGCTGAACTGCCTTGTCAAGATTCGCAGCGCCTGCCTGCCTGAGCTGCTCAATCCCCTTTTCGCTGGCTGCAATTATAGCTTTCTTCTTCCGCTTCAGCTCTGCCCGCTTCTCGGCAAGCTGCTGCTCCTTGTGCTGCTCCAGATCCCGCAAGAAATTCTCATATCCCTTCATGGCGTCCAGCTTCGCCTTTTCAATGGCCTCTGCGCGCTTTTTCTCGGCAGCTGCAATGATCTGCCTGGCTTTCTCTTCAGTCTCTTTTATGTCCCTGAGCAGCTTCACATCCATGCAAAAACGTAATTGTAGCTCCCTTTATAAAATTTCTTATTTTTTATTTTTGCTGGTGAGTCTGGGAAAAATAACGTTAAAAAGGAGTAAAGCGAGCTGTGCTCGCACTGTGCCGAAGGTCCGCTTATCATTGCTCTAATATTGAAAGTACGCGGACAGCTTGGGTAAATGCCTAAAGTAAATTCAGTATACTAAACCAGTATCCAAAATTATACATAAAAAAGCAGATTTGACTGCAAAAAAAGCATAATTTTATATAGTTGCCAATGCTAAAAAGAGGCATGATTAATAAGATTCTTATCGGCTTGGGTATTGTAATTCTCGCATACCTGCTCTACAGGCTTCTTGCCCCAAAGAAAGGCTTTGAAGATGATATTGAGCGGGAATTTGAGGAGATAGTGAGTTCGGACAAGTACAAAGTCAAAGGGCAATACGATTAGGCTTTTCTGGGTTTCTTATCTTGCAAGTCGGCAAGCATAAGTCTTAAATAGTACTTCCTGATTGTCAGCTATGTAGCAATTGGGGGATGCAGTATCGGACAATACGAAATCTTAGAGTATCTCAAAAAGAACCAGAGGAAGTGGCACATCACAAAGGAGATAGCGAAAGTCCTGAAGATGTCCGTTGGAAGCGTGACTGCATGCCTAAAGCGCCTCAGGAAGAGCAACTTTGTTGAGTTTGAGAATGTCAGGGGCAATTTGATGCGCTACAGGTATAAGAGAAGCACTAGGGATTAATTTCTTCAAAAAAAGGAGAAAATTTAAGTATTCTATTTATAATTCTCTCTATAATGGCTAAGATTGCTAAGAACAATATTTCTAAGAAATACGAGGGAATGCCGACTGGTATAATTCTTCTTATTGTATTTTTTAGTATTGGATTATTTTTAACACTTAAAAATCTAATATATCCCTATTTTCAAATAGGACCTTACCTAACCAAAACTTGGGCAGCAGTTCCTTTTATAGTTGCAATAGGTATCGCTCAGATATTCATAATCTACGCTCTCATTAAACGCAAGAACTGGGGCTGGAGATTCATATTATGGTATAATGCTTCCTTAATTTTATTAGAATTGATTAATTCCGTTTTTATTTATATTAATCCTGATTTATTAGTGTCACAGTTCCTTAAATTGAGTGAAGTTGACAGTTTATTTTATATACAATATCTTAGCCTAGTAAAACACATAGCTATATTTTTATTTGTTACCGAAGCTTTTATCCGTGGATTAATTATTGCATACATTTATAAGAAAAAATATTATTTTACAAAATAAGATCATTTCTTAACAATAATCCCATACCCAATCAACCGATACCTATTACCTACTCGTCTTGATATAGTTACCCTGCTCCCTTCTTCTGCGCACACCGGCAGTTTAAGCCGCGCCTTCACTTTGTTTTTCGTAATCTCGTAAACGATTCCGACTGTAGCTGCGCTGTTCACGTTAAGCATCAGTATCTCGTTCATCTTGATTGGCTCTACTTTAAGCTCGTCGCTTGCCCCGACAACCCGCTCAAGCAGCTTCACCTCAAGCGCCATTTCATCCCACACCTTCGGCAATTTCCCAGGCAGCCCGATGACTGCCCCGGTCAATGAGTCTGATTTCACTATGGCAGGATCCAGCATTGTCAGCAATCCGAATGAGCCGCCAGGATATATTTCCTCTACCTGCATCCCGCCGGTGTTCAGTGCAGCTATCCTGGTAAGTATAGGCTTCCACATCTTCTGGTTCTTCTCCTCAACTAATCTTCCCGGCCTGATTTCAATGTCCTGGCCTGCGCTTAATTTCCCTGATTTGAGCGCGCCGCCCAATACGCCTCCCTTCATATCTTTCGGCATGGTTCCCGGCCTGTTGATGTCAAATGAGCGCGCGACCAGCATGACAGGATCCTTATTCACGTCACGGCTTGGCGTCTTGATATAAGTCTCAATAGCCCATATCAATTTGTCAAGATTGGCGCCGTACTGCGCAGATATCGGGATGATAGGCACATTCTCGTATGCCGTGCCTTTCAGGAATTCTTTAATCTCCTTGTAATTCTCCAGCGCCCTTTCCTTGTCAACCATGTCAATCTTGTTCTGCACCACAATGACATTCTTGATGCCGATGATTTCCAGGGCAGTTACATGCTCCCTTGTCTGGGGCTGCGGGCATTTCTCTGCAGCTGACACTAAAATTAGAGCGCCATCAATAATTGCAGCGCCTGACAGCATGGTTGCCATCAGTGATTCATGCCCGGGAGCGTCTACAAAGCTGACTTTCCTTACAGGTATAGCCTCTCCCTTGCAGTTCGGGCAGGTTTCCTGCACCGTGTAGGCATATTCTCCGCAGTTCTCGCATTTCCTGAAGACAACGTCTGCGTACCCCAACCGTATTGTGATCCCCCGCTTCAATTCCTCAGAATGAGTATCTGCCCATTTGCCTGATAATTTTTCCAGAAGTGTTGTCTTGCCATGATCAACGTGGCCGCACAGGCCTATGCTGATGACTGGCTGCTGCTGTGCTATGGAATTTGAGATAGTAGTAGTGCTTTGCTTCATATATTGGCATGCTCCGGCCTAGGCTGCAGCTTCCTGCTTAGGAGCCAGCGCAGCCTTGCCTTCTTTAAGAATCTTCAAGTTTATCTGAGAAATCCTCGGATGGATAGTGTTCCCTGCTATGGTCTTCTTGTGCCTTACGCCCTTGCCTACCTTTCCTACACCAATCCCTTTTACTGCAAGTATCCTCTTCCTTGCTATGCCTGACACATCTTTTCTCATGGGGAATCCGCAATAGTCTGAGCCTCCTGTAATCATGAACTCGTATTCAGCCAGTCCGAACTCGTCTCCCTTGACCGTGTCGCCTATTTTCCGGCCTATCAAAGCGCTGCTATCCGGGTCTTTCACTTCCCTCTGATAGCTCTTCCCTGATTTCGGGTCCGATATCACCAGCTTGAAATCTGCCATTAGTTTTATCCTCTAGAATCTAGCCTTAGGAAAGATGGAGGATATTTAAAGGTATCGGCTTAAGGCAGGCAAGAAAACTAAGGATAGATATTTAAATAAAAAAAGAAATCATGCATTGTATGAAAGTTAAAAATAGAGATTGTATATTCTGTAAAATAGTTAAATGTGAGTTACCATGCCATAAAATCTGGGAGGACAAGAACCATCTTGCTTTCCTATCTATATTTCCAAATACTGAGGGTGTTTCGGTGATAATTACAAAAAAACATTTTAATAGCTATGCATTTGAAGCTCCAGATACTGTTTTAAAGGAATTAGTTGTAGCAGCCAAGAAAGTAGGCAAATTATTGGATAGCCATTTTAAGGATGTAGGCCGTACCGGAATGATATTTGAAGGATTTGGAGTAGATCATTTTCATGCCAAACTGTTTCCTATGCATGACACTCTCAAGAGTGGAGAATGGAAACCAATAAAATCAGATGTTGATAAGTATTTTGCGAAATATGAGGGGTATATTTCATCACATGACTACAAGAAGGCAGATGACAAAGCACTTGAGGCTCTGGCAAAGAAGATTAGAAAACATAGTGATTCATTAGCTTAAATTTGTAAGTTAGGTTATATTATATTTCTTGATTAATCTATCGAGATCTTCGTCCCTCCATGGATTAAGCTCTTTCTCAGGTTGGGAGTTTATGTGTCTGTCAGGGTACCGTGGCCAGGGCTTAGTTAGTCTTATATGATTCAGCCCAAGGAGGCCATAGAGAATTCGTTCAGGTGCTGCGCCCAATCCTCCATGGGGGGGCATACCCTGTTTTCGGAGCAGAATATAATCCCAGTATTGCCTAATTTCACGGCCTTTACCTTTTAAGATTAAGTTTTCTATCAATTCTTCAGCATTGGCTATCTTCTCTGCAACACCAACCAATTCACCAGCGCCATTGGGAGCTATCAAATCAGCCACCATTGAAAGGTGAGGTGCATCACTTTTCCTGCGGTAAGGAAACCCCTCGCTATCAAAGGGCGGAAACATAACCCAAACATAGACTTCATCAAGGTGACGTGTCACTGATTGCTTATCAAAATCTGTAAGCCCGTGACTATATTCTGTAGAAGAGCCGGCTGCCTGGGCAATTTTAAAAGCTTCATCATAAGTTATCCTAACATGATTTTTTGGGTGCATTTTGTCAAGATTGATATCAGTCTTTATCATTGAAAGTTCCAGTTCGCTTTTTGAAAGGCAATTCTCAAGTGCTTGATATAGGGCCTCACTAGCAAGATGTATTAGGCTGTCCAAATCAGCAAATAGCACTTCAGCCTTGACATGGGTATATTCAGCCAAGTGGCGCTTGGAGCCAGCAGGCTCGTTGCGAAAAGCAGGGGAGATAGTATATACTTTTTTAAAGACCATTGCCAGCGGCTCAAGCTCAAAGGTTGCGCATTGTGAAAGAAAAACCTCTTCGCCATGTAACTGTGCTCTCACTGCGGATTCGGGCGTATAAAGAACCTTATCTGTAAGAATTGGAGGTTCTACCAGTGTAAATTTGTTATCCTGAAAGTATCGGTGTAGAGCCAAGACAAAGTTTGTCTTGATTCTAAGTACAGAGGCACGCTGTGGGTTTGCAAGATAATATCCCGGGAAATCAAATATCTGCTTACCATGTCGGTGATGAAGGCCGTTAATTTCCCAAGGCAGGGGTGACATCGCTAATGTAGCTAAGGATTCCACGGTGAGTGAAGCTGCCAGTATTTCCGGCTGCAAGAGCCCCTCACTGCCATAGGTGCCACTAACAGTAATGTAAGAACCTGGTGTAATATGTGAGGCTTGAGCAAATATATCATTGCGGGTTTTTTCAACTACAATTTGTACTTTGCCGGTATGATCCTCCACATCAAGAAAGAGTACATTACTATGTTTCCTTACAGCAGTGACTCTGCCAGTTATGTCACAGTTGTAACCTGCGACTGCTGTCGCGACAACCTCTTCCACGCATTGTATCATCTGGACCACTTATGGTACTAATCTATTTGGACCTCGGTACAGGAAGGTGACCTCCCTAACATTTCTAAGGCCTAGTACGTTCATAAGTATTCTTGTTAGACCCATTCCAAAGCCTCCATGAGGGGGGCATCCATGCTTGAAGAACTCTAAGTAGTGTTTAATGGAGTCAGGATTTACTCCCTTCTCAATTGCCTGCTGGTAGAGTGGTTCATACCTGTGCTCGCGCTGTGCTCCAGTAGTAATTTCAAGGCCATTCCAGATAAGATCAAAACTTCGCGTAGTGTCTGGCCTGCCAGCGTGCCGCATATGGTAAAAGGGACGCACTGAAATAGGATAATCTTTCACAAAGACGAACTCATGCCCATGCTTCTCTTTAATATGTTGTGCAAGGGTCCGCTCTCCCCCTGGATCAAGGTCTCCCTTTTCTGGAGGCTCGTATCCTTTACTTTGCAAAATATCGTATGCCTCCTTCATGGAAACCCTGGGAAATGGAACGCTGGGAACACCTAATTCAACACCGAAATGTTCCTTTATTTCTTTGCCATACTTAGCTGCTACTATTCCTAATGCATATTGAAGCCAACGCTCTTCAAATGCCATGACATCCTCGTGTGATTCTATCCAGGATATTTCCATGTCAATACTTGTAAATTCAGTATCATGCCGGGATGTAAATGAGGGATTTGCTCTAAACACGGGTCCTATTTCAAAAACCCTGTTGAAGCCTGCGGCCATTGCCATCTGCTTATAGAACTGTGGGGATTGAGCAAGTGAGGCTGTTTTACCAAAATATTCAAGCTGAAATAGCTCTGCACCAGATTCAGTGGCTCCTTCTACTAGCTTTGGTGAATGTATCTCTATAAAACCATGTTCAAGCCAGTATGCACGCATTGCAGCTTCTATTTCAGTCTGTACTAAGAATATTAATCTGTTTGAAGGTTTGCGCAAGTCAATGTACCTCCAGTCGAGTCTCGCCTCAAGGGCTGCAGTTTCATTAATAGGTATAGGAGTTTGTGCGATGCTGAGAATATCTATCCCACTAAGCACAATCTCTAGTTGATTTAACTTAACTTTTTGATTGCTCACGACTCTTCCAGTGGCATACAGAACGGATTCTGGAGTTAAAGCTGATATTGTTCTTTCAAGTTCGTCTCCCCTCTTTTCATTAATTGCCTGCACCCTTCCAGTATGATCCCTTGCTATTAGAAATTGCATCCTCTTCTGGTCGCGCAGCGTGTCAACCCATCCAGCTACCTCTATTTCCTGATCTACATAATGCTTAAGCTCGGAAATAGGCACAATACTTCGCATGGGAACCATTTTTTGGTATGTTCATTTCCTTTATAAATATATCTACAATAGAATGGTAAAAGTCTCCTAGCCCATCTCCTCAATCTTCTTATACCACACCAGCTCATTCGGCAGGCAGCTCGGCAGCTTCTCTACACCTTCGAAGAAAGGATATTCTCTGCATACATCCGGCCTGTGCTCATATATAGTGCAGTCAAATGTCTTGTCTTTATTATCCCTGAGGAACATGCAGTAGCCATTCTTCCGTTTCAGCACATCCTTCACACCTGACTCTTTCCTGAAAGGATCAACATCCAGGAATTCCCCGCGCTTAAAGCCGGCCTTCTCTATCCTTTGTATATCTTTCTCAGAAACCTTGGTTATAGGCTTGCAGCACTCCCCGCACTTGGTGCACTTAAAAGTCTTACGGGTGATGTGTGCCATATCAAATACTTTTAGCTCCTTGCTATAAAAGAATTTCCCTAAATCTTTTAAATGGGGCATTATTCATCCCCTCCATGGGCATGTTAGTTGATTACCTGGTATACATTTATCTCCTTGACAAGAAGGTGTTCCGGAGAGAGCATGCTCTCACAGGAGAAGAGATTCGCGCAATGATAAAGACAGAAGCCCAAAAGCTTATGAAAGCTCTTGACGCAGATATGTTTGATGCCCACTTTCCTGAGACATTGGCAACCGCAATTGATCCTCAACAGCAATGTTCGTATGTCGGTTTTGTGAAACTCGCAACAACAAGGAAGCCGCAATATAGGCAGCAGCTTCTGGATGCAGGCTATTGGCTGCATAACGCAAGAAAAGGTTGGCCATTTATGTACGGCATAGAGGAGGAAAGGCTTAGCCATTATAATGGCGGCTATCCTTTGCGGCAGATTGGCAGCCTCGCAGGCGTACAGGATGAAGACGATTTCTGGGGCTTTGCCAATACATGGCTTTCCAGGAACTGGAGAACATGAATATCTCCAAGAAGAAACTCAAGCTACTAGTGATATTACTTACCCTCATTATTCTGTCTGCCATGGCTTACTTCTACATTAAACAAAAGCCATATTATATTGACAGCAATCATTACCTCCACTATCCATTGCAGAGAGTGGCAGTCTCCTTCTCTATTCTCTCAACCAATGAAACTGCAAACTTTACCGAGCAAAAGCTCACCTTTACAAGCAAAGACATCAGCATATATGGGTTACTTTACACCCCAAAATCAGCAGAACATGCCAAACTGCCAGCTATCGTCATCCTTCCAGGCGGCGGTGTGAGAAAAGAAGATGAGGCCCGCGTTGCAAGGTTTGCAGCAAGCCATGGCTTTGTCGCATTTACCTTTGACCAAAGAGGAGTAGGTGAAACTGGCAGCATATTCCCTTCCCTAGACCGCGATTACCAAACATTTCTTATGGGAAAAGAGCCGGTGCAGCATCTAGTGATTTATGATGCGCTCAGTGCAGTTGACCTTGTAAAGCAGATGCCATATGTTGACAAAGGCAATGTGCTCCTCATGGGAGAGAGCATGGGCGGCAGGTTTACAGCAGTTGCAGCCGCGCTAGACCCGGGCATTAAGGCAGCCATCATCGTATCAAGCGCAGGCTACGGCCCTATCAAGACTGGGGATGCGCAACAGCAGGCGTTCCTTGATTCCATCAATCCAGACCACTACATTGCATTAATCGCGCCGCGCCCTGTTTACTTCCTTCACGGCCAGAACGACACAACTATACCAGTGCAGAACGCGCAGTACACGTATTCTCTCGCCAACCAGCCCAAGCAGTTCATTTACGTAGAGAATTGCGGCCATGGGTTATGTGATAATATGATGGCATATTTCGCAAAAGTTCTTGAAGAATTAAGATAAGAGTTGACGCAAAGCTTAAAAAGCGTCTTAGAATAGTCTCGTCGATGGCTATAATAGGTATCCATGGCGCAGGTGAAATAGGCTCTTATTATGCACCTGAGTTTGCAAGGCAGGGGTTGAAGATGGCCCATCAGTAGCTAGAGTAAGTGACGTACAATTCTATTGCATGGAAGTTGAAAATGTTGGATCTGCGGTCAAATACAATAGGACATCCACCAAGCAAGGTGCGGTTGTAGTAAGTGCATTATCTGTTATGACCCCTGCAGTGCAGGCATTTGATTCTTTGCCTGAAGATGTACAAACTATGGGTGTTCATACATTATATAGACCTGGAGTCCCCACTCAAGGGCAGGCTATGGCAACAGTTCCTTTCAGAATCTCTCCTGATGTTTACCAACAAATGAAGGTGCTGGTTGATATCTTCGGCTGTAAAATCATACCATTAGGAAGCTATGAAGAGCATGATAATAAAACTGCAGATACGCAGGCAACTGCGCATTTTAAAGCAATCAGCAGGGGAACTGCATGGAAATACTGCGGTTTTTTTCCGTGGCAAAATACAGCGTATATTGGCGGTATTGGCAATATGAAAGCCTCTTCTACAATACGAGTCTTGTCTGGCAAGCCTCATGTGTCTGGTGGCATAATGATGCTAAATCCACGGGCCAAGGATCAAATTGACGCGTATACTACAGCGGTGTTCGATCTTTTTACGCTCATGATAACAGGGCAAGAAGCAAAATTTAGAGAAACAGTCGATGAAGCTATAGAGTATGTTTTTAGGCAAAGGCAAAAAAATCCCCTCTTACTAGACGATAAGGTCATGGGAGAATACAGTCTGGGAAATATTCCTGCAAATGAAAGAACACCAAATTCTGAACTTAGCAATTTAGCAGAGCCTGTGATGTATTTTAGACTAAAGAAAAATCCCTTCGAGACCCAGCTGTGTGGCACACCAATATCGCGCATAGAATTGGGAAAAATGGAATACATATGCAGAACTCCTGAACTAAAAGAAGAGGCTTTTCAGGCTGCATTTAACGATCTAACAATCAGAGAGCATGATCTGCAGTTTGTCCGGGCAGTGCTTGAATGGAATACATTAGTACAAAATGGAGATAGTGAAGGTTTCAAACAGAAATTCAAAGAAACAAAAGCGTTTTTTAGTGATGAGCAAATCGCAGAAGCAAATAGAGTAGCTACTGATATCATAAAACGCTTTGGATATGCTCCATTATTTTAGCTCAAACATTATAAAACCCAAATTGCTCTGATTTGCTTAACGGCCCTCCATTGCAGTATGGGCATGAGTTAATCGGTATCCCCTTATTCCTTGAGAACTTATAGCCGCACTTCTCGCATTCATAGCTGACTTTCTGGCTTGTCTCTTTCTGCGCTTGCTTTGCTGAGCTTGCCATCGGCCTTACCAATCCGGAGCTTGCGCCGGGAACTTTGACCCCTTTCTCAGCATTAGAGCATTCCATGCAGATAAGGTCTTCTCCATTCCTGGAATACTTCATATCTTTTACTGCAACCTTCTTCTTGCACTTCATGCAGGCTATCGTGACATTGCTGTATTCTTCCATATTTTCACCTCTGAGTCAGGGGTTCCAGAACTCAGTTCTGCTCCCTCAGGCTATCACTTCATAATAGGGTCATTTCTGAAAGAACTAGTATAAAAAATCTACTTTTTTGCTAATATTTGAACAGCCTTTCATAGTCTTTATGCCACATGCTTGAGTATTTTTCAAGGAAAAATGAAAAGATTTAAATATATGGTCATATTACCATAATTCTATGGTGTTATTAACATGAGAGGCAAAGAATCAACTATTATAAAATTCCTCATAGAGAGCAAAAATGAAGAATTGAATATCCGCAGCATATCCCTATCCCTGAAAATGGACTACAAAAATGTTTATTCTATTATTAAAAGGCTGGAAAAAGCATTATTGGTGAAGATTGAGACTTTTGGGCAGTCAAGCAGGGTAAAGCTTAACAAGATAGTTCATCCTCTTGTTTTTGAAGCGGAATTTGAGCGCAGAAAAGATATTTTAAAGGATAAGAACCTTGCAGTCATGCTCAGCAGCTTCAAGAGGGCCATAAAATCAAAGCTGTATGTTTTGCTGCTGTTCGGCTCATATGCAAAGCGAACACAAACAAAGAGTTCTGATATCGACTTAATGGTTATATGCCCTGACGGGCTTGAAGATGCCTTTGAAAAGGATATTAATAGGACAGCCCGCTCCATGCCTCTGCCTTTGCACCCATTGGTTTTTTCGGAAAGCCAGTTTATTGAAATGGTTAATGCAAAAGAGCCAAATGTCGGACAGGAAGCTTTAAAAAATAATGTAATTTTATATGGAATAGAGCAGTATTACGGGCTGATGTGAATGATTGATGATAAAAATCAAGGATTTTTAGCATCTCCAAGAGATCAGGAGGTGATTTTTTGATAGATACAAATAAGAAAAAGGAGGCAAAGCAGAACTTTGACCAATACCTGCAGGATGGCTTAATCAAAAAAGAGAAGAACGAAACTGCAAGGCAAATGTATATAAAAAATGCAGAGCAGTCATTGAATCTTGCTGAAGAGTGCATGAACAGCGCCCTTAGGCCTTATTTGTGGGTTGTAGTCATTTCCTATTATTCAATGTTTTACATTGCAAACGCTGTTTTATTGCAGCTGGGCTATAAGACTGGCTCAAAGGTAGTCCATAAAGTAACCAGCGATGCCTTAATCGTTTTGGTTATGGATAAAATCAGGAAAGGCCTGCTGGAAGAATACGAAGACACAAAAGAAGATGCTTTGGAGATCGCTTCCATTAAATCAGAGGAGATTATAGAATTTTATTCAATGGAAATGGGCAAGCGCTCCAGATTCCAGTATAATATGACTGAAACAATACAGGAGCAGAAGGCAAATACTTCTCTCAAAAGAGCAAGAGAGTTCATGCTTGAGATGAAAAAGCTATTGCCTGAATTCAAAAGAGGTGAATTATGATGAATGATTTATAACGGCTGTATTTTCCCCATAAATTACCTTCTCAAGTCCTTTCGTACACTGTATTTCCTATATAGCTCGGGGTTAAAAATCCAGCCAACTTTCCCTTCTTTATCAAAGGCTATTTTATTGGAATATTCCAGATAGTCCAAAATTTTTAAGAAAGTCTGGTACATAACTGATTTCGGCAGGCTCCTCCATAACTGAAATTTGCCATATTCCCCGCTACGCTCCTTTATGGCATCTTCTACCATGAGAACTGTATCCAGTCTTGGCTGATGGTTTCCTTTTCTTTCTTTATTTTGTTTAATTGCTTGCTTTGTCATATATAGATTTATATTATATATTAATATATAAATGTTTCTATTTTGTACAAAATAAAGCGCATGAATCTATTTTTTTAAGTAAAGTTTATTAATTGTCAGGGAGAAACTATGCTTATGAACTTCAAAGAAGACGAACTGAAGGATATAGAATTGATCAAGTTCATCCGAAAGGAAGAATCTGATCCCAAGAAGTTTGCAGAGCGCCTTTCCAATAACCTGACGCAGCGCTACGGCCTTGAATTCGGCGGCACAATTACCGTAACTCATGATCCCGTCCATAAGAGATTTACACTAAGAACTTCCAACGGCAGGAAGTTTGAGATAGAAGAGCAGGAATTAAGGGATTTGCCCACACACCTAAGGATTCTAAGGGAGCAGAACGCAAGAGAAAAGCGATAACGGGGCTGGAATGGGGAAGGTTTTATAAGAAAAATCAAATTATATACATCCATGCAGGAACTTATTGAGCCTCTTGAATCATTGGCACATTCTGCAATTTCTTTTTTATGCCCGCGCCCTATGATGCTGCTTGCAGGGAGAATTGATAGCACCTATGTTGTCGGCCCAAAATATACGGGGGCATGTATAGGTGTAGCAGAGGTAAAGGATGTCAGGCCTAGAAAATACTGTATATACTATTGGAGACTATCCCCTGACAAGCTTGGTATTCTTGAAGTGTGCTTAAGAGGGGGCAGTCAAGAGGAAATACTCATAGAAATCCATCAGCGGCATAATACCATGCCTAATATCCCATATGAAGAGGTGAGCAGCACAGCAGTCAGGCAGCGGGAAACTGATGCATCAAAAAATTTAAGGGGTTAGGTTAATATAGGCTCATAATATTCTTTCCCGCATGGCATTCCAGGACATCAAGCCGGTTGAAAAGGCAGACTTCTACCTTGATGTGGCATTCAGAAGGGCTAAGGAACTGTCTGCCGCGCACCGCCTCAAGGTAAAGATAATCACCAAGCTGCAAAAATCTAAGGAGCTTGAGCTCTACAAGCTGGAAGTTGTAAAAGGCAATCTGCTCTCAGACCTTGGCAAGCTAACAAAGGCGTTTCCCAGCATCAAGGATTTGGATCCTTTCTACAATGAGTTAATGAAGGTAACCCTTGACGTGGACTATCTCAGGCAATCCCTGGGCTCGCTGGGCTGGGCCAGGGACAAGATACAGGAGTTCCACAGGTCTTATGCAGGCAGGATCCGCAGCTCAACTGACATCCCTACTTTAAACAGGCATCGCCAGGCATTCTATGGCCGCATCTCATCAGTAATGAAGCAGATCGCAAAGCACCTTGCGTATCTGGAAGAATCCAGGAAGATCATGAAAGATTTCCCGGTTATAAAGACCTCGCTAAAGACAATCGTAATCACAGGCTTCCCTAATGTAGGCAAGACCACCCTGCTCTACAAATTGACTGGCTCAAAGCCAGACATCCAGAACTATCCATTTACCACAGTCGGCATCAATGTAGGCTACATTAAAACAGGCGAGGAAAAGCTCCAGCTGCTGGACACCCCCGGCTCCTTGAACCGATTTGACAAGATGAACAACATAGAAAAGCAGGCGTTCCTAGCCTTGAGATACCTTGCATCTGCAATCGTCTATGTATTTGACCTGACTGAAGCGTATCCGCTGGACAAGCAGGTGGAATTATACAAGGCTATCAAGAAATCCGGCAAGCCGATAATAGTTTACTTGAGCAAGGTAGACTTGACCAAGGATAAAGAGCTGGTAGAGAGATTCGAGAAGGAGTATAGCGCACTGAAGACAGTTGATGAGTTAAAAGCTGAAATAATTAAACTATAGGGTAAAACTGATTTCTACTCTTTCCGCATATAAACCGTCCTGGTAGGGAAGGGTATGCTTATCTTATGCCTGTTCAGGGTCTCATAAACTGCTGAATTGATCTGGTCTTCTGCCTTGAGCGCATCCTTATACGTGTTTATCCATAGGAGCAGCCTGAACTCCATGGAATACTCAAGCATTTTGGTGAAATAAATCTCAGGAGGCTTCTCCTTGGAGACATACTGTATTTTATGCACTGCTTCCAATATAATTTTCTTAACCTTTTCCTGGTCAGATCCATATTCTACATTAAAGTTCATGACCAGCCTTGTGCTTGGATCAGGCAGCGCTAAATTAACCAGGGTCGCGTTTGCCAGCGTCCCGTTCGGCACCACAATCATCTCATTCTTGACTGTCTTGATCTTGGTGCTCCTCAGCCCAATATCCTCAACTGTGCCGACGTCAGTGCCTGTGCTCTGTGTGCTTAACCTGATTACGTCGCCAACCTTGAAATTCTTGTCCAAAATCAGGGAAATGCCGCCAAAGATATTTTTCAGGCTGTCCTGCAGCGCAAAACCAAGTACTACACCTGCAATTCCCAGGCTTGCAAGGTAAGGGCCTACGTCAATGTCCCACTCATGCAGTATGAAGCTCAGCCCGATAAGCGCAATCACTATCTTTGAGAATTTATGGGCAATTGGCAACAGGCTGTCATCAACAGTAGATTTGGTGCGTGCAGCAAACTGTCTCCCCCACTTGTCCAGGAAGACATCAGCTATGATAACAACCATGTATGTGACATTGATGATGACAAAAGTGTTCAGGGCATTATGTACGAAATAATCAGTCCTGCCTGTCAATTGCAGCGGTATGGTTGCTATCTTCAGCCCGATAAGTGCAACCAGTATTGATAGGGGCCAGCTCATCCGCGCAACAATAATGTCATCTATGTCAGTAGTTGTCTTTTTGGTAAGCATGAGGATCCAGCGCTCTACAATGTAGACAAAAAGCCGGGCTCCCGTAAAGAATATCATCAGGACCGCAAACGCTATCCCAAAAGGATGCGTCAAAGAAGGATGTATCTGCGCCAACCAGTTCGTCAACCAGCCAATCAGACCTAAACTGCCCACGATAATTATAATCACCTCAATTTATTATATAAATGTGTCCATTTCTAAAGCTATGCATTGCTGTTGTACACCAAAAAAGAACTATTTCCTCAGCTCTCTCACGGCAACTGTGCACTCTGCAGGCAGCTTGTGCCTCATGCGGTTCATGGCCTTCATGCCGAGCTCAAGGTTCTGCTTCTCAATCTGAAGTGCGGCAATGACCTGGCCTTTGCTGACCTGTGCAGCAGTTCCTATAGGAATGCCGAATGAATGGCTCATGCCAGTGCTGAACCTGTCTGCGCCTGCGCCTGCTGCAATCTTGTTTTCCCGAAGGATATGATGCGGATGCACCCTTAGCTTGAAGAAATAGCCCATCGGCCCTAGATGCTTCTCAAGCAGCCTGTTGCTGGTCTGCCTGGCAGATTCCAACGCATTGCTCCGTATCTGCAGCGCAACTTTAGATACTAGGCTTATTTCATGTGAATACTGCTTCCTCTGGTCGCCCATATCAAATCGTACAATGACCTTTGCCGGGTCTGCTCTTATATAGGACTTCTTCTTGAACTTTGATATCCTTGTGTAGGGCCGTTCCATCCTACGATAGCAAGTGAATTTCCTGAGCCGTGCCATTGTCTAATGCCTTATTTTGTTTTTATCTATAAAAGAGTTAAGATAACGCTATGTTAAAAATAATGGCTACTTTTTAAATGTTTCGGAACTGGGAACTAGGCGGAACTGTCCAGATATGTCGGATTTTCCGGGCTATGAACTGCACTCTGCAGCACTTTTGCCTAGTATCTTTAGGGCTTGCAAGCTATAGAAAGGTATTTATAGTAGCTATTTAAGACTACATTACAGTAAAAGAGGTGTGCATTAATGCGTTATAGGCGGAAGGCTTCTAAAAAAGGTTCTCTGAGTTTGTCTATGGAAGCTATTGTTATCCTGATTCTCGCCATAACTTTATTGGGCTTGGGATTAAGCTTCATGCGGGGCCTGTTCAAGCAGATAGGCGGCAAGGTAGCTGAAGCTGTATCGGCAAACGAGCTGGTGAATCCTCCTACTGTTGACAATCCTATTACTGTCGCGCCGAGCGAGATGACCCTGCGGCAGGGAGAAGACGGCAAATTAGTGGAAGCGTTCCTGAACGTGCTTACAGGCGATGCAGAATGCAACCTAAGGCTGTTTGAGGCAGGCAGCAACCGTGAATGCCTGGGAGACGGGCAGACCAGCTGCGACATCCCTATTGTCTACAACCGCGCAAAGCTCAACATGAAGAAAGACCAGATCAACACATGGACTGTCGGCTTGTCGCCGCGGACAAACCAGCCGCAAGTCGGGCAGACAGGCAAGACATTCATCTATACGTCAAGAATGGAATGCGACGGCACTGGCTCACGGGTTCCCGGCTATGACCCCAGCGATCCCCAGGACTCGGCATTTTCAAAAGATGTAGTAATAATCATAAAACCATAGACTGAAAAAATGGCGCTCAAGACACCACCCATGAAGAAGCGGCTGACGCAGTCAGAAGAGTTTGAGATAATGAAGCTTGTCCTGGACAAGTTCCTCTGGCTCGGCTTCGGCATCATGGTGTTCGGCCTGTACAAGATGGTGACTGACACCCTGCTCAACGGCATAGGGTGGCTCATCGCAGGCATTATAGTCCTGCTCCTTTTCATGATAATCATAGTCAAGGAATACGAGATCATCAGCTAGCTCTGGAAGTGCGTCGGCGTCGCAGACCAGCGTCCATTGTTTTGAGTTCTACGCGTTCCACAGGTGTACATGTATTCTTGGATGAGATTAGGCAGACATTCAAACAGATACAATGCTCGTTATCAGTGTTATGAAAAAGGGAAAGGAAAGAGACGGGAAGTGCAATACAAGGTAATCCTCAGCATTCCGCAGCAAGTTCCCATGAAACCTGCGGTATCAAAAATAAATGATAGAGTTACGTTGGCTCGCGGCGCGACTGTCCTGCCATGGTCTGCCAGTAACATATATATAATAGTAAATTAAGGGAATTCTATTTAAAAAAGGTGATACTGATTAAGGCAAGGCATCTCTACATAGTTTTAATTCTTGCAGCATTGATTATCATATCAGGCTGCACCCCTGAATGCTCAAGAAATACAGACTGCACAGCCAAGCCAGGGTATTCTGCACGCTGCTCCCAGGGAAAATGCGTTGAGGTAATAAATGCGAACAGCTGCGGCAACAGCGTATGCGAGCAGTCCGAGAATTCCTGCACATGCCCATCAGATTGCGGCAGCTGCGCAGGGAAAGAAGGCCAGCTTGAGCGCTCATGCAGCAGTAAAAAGGAATGTGTGCTCTCTTTAAACCAGGACAATGTACGGGAGGCAAGCTTTACTGAAACGCTTGACATCCGCGTCGCATCCCTTGACATGCGCTATTCCTATTATCAGCCATTTGATACAGCACAGCACCTCTTCAAGGTTACGTTTAGCCTGGCTAACAAGCAGGATGATGTTACCAAGATAACGATAAAGAAGATAAGGGTGCTGGAGGTTGACCGCAGCCAGCGCTCCACCAAGCTTTTCGGCGAGGCAGAGCTCAACCAATTCTTCTGGATCCCATCTGCAAAGCTGGAAGCTGAATTTCCCCTGGCTCCCCAATTATCCAATATAACAGGCGAGCAGAAGCCAGTTGAGCTGGAGATAAACTATGAGTACATCCTGAAATCAGGCAGTGTAGTGAGCAGCACAGTAAAGAAAGAGCTTCCCGGCCGCATTCTGTTCGTTAAATCAGGCATTGGGGAATGCCCTTCCAGTTGCGAGGACAATAATCCCTGCACTATAGATGCATGCTCTGCCTCCAGTAATTACTTCTGCACCCATGAACTGGGCCAGGGATCCTGCTGCGGCAACACCAAGTGCGAGCCAAACGAGAATGAGTGCACCTGCGCAAGAGACTGCGGCTCATGCGATCGCCCTTTCGGAAAATACATGGCATACAGCTGCTCTGGCAATGCCTGCGCTGCAGATTTGATAGATGCTGCTTCTGTCAAGCCAAAAACATTAGTCATACAGGCTTCATTCACTGAATTCACTATTGAGAACAAGATCTCGTTTGAAGAGCCGTTCAGCATCAGGCAGTCAAAGTTCACCATAGTTTCGGAAGTAAACAATATCAGGCAGGGCATCTCTGGAATAAAATGCACCAAGCTGCAGCTGCTTGACAATACTGAGCTGCTGGCTGAGAAGGCAGTTTCACTGGTATTTTCCAAGAACCTTGACAAGGCAACCACCATACTGCCTGCAGCATTCACATCAAGGAATCCTGAAACAACCAAGAATCCCCAGCTCAAGCTTTTCTGCGAGTATGACAAGGCTGTAAGCGGCGCTATCCAGCACAACACCCAGGCGATCTCCCAGCAATTGGGCAGCCTTGTATTCATCAGTCCTGGTTAAAATGAAAAGATTAAATAAAAGCGGCATTGAGCTTTCCATCAATTTCCTGGTGGTAGTCATACTTGGCCTCGCCCTGCTCACCATGGGCATTGCAATGTTCAGCAAATTCTTCAGGGGAGCTGAGGCCATCAAAGATAAGTATAATGCGGAGACCGAGGCGCAGCTGGAATCACTGCTTTCATCAGGCGAGAAAGTGGCAATCCCGTTCACCAAGCGGAATGTGATTGCAGGCGAGACCGCAGTGTTCGGCGTGGGCATACTGAATATTATCGGCAAGGAGGAGCTGTTCGTGGTTGATGTAAAGTGCGACGAATTCATCCCGAAAGGCTCACAACTCCCTGAATCCTGCGGCAGCTTTGACCAGAACATTATTTATGTGACTGACTACAAGCTTAAGAACAACCAGCAGCAGAAGCTCCCCATAGCCGTATCCACCAAGAAAGCAGATAAAGAAGGGACTTACATCCTTAACGTTTGCGTGTGCACAGGCAGGTGTGTCTGCAACGGCCCTCCCTACCCCGGCAACATGTACCAGAACCTGCACAAGCTGTACCTGACTGTTATCTAGCTGCGGCGCCGCAGGCTCGCGTCCAGCTGCCCAGTTCTTTGCGCTCCGCAGGTGTATGTATCCTGTATGTAAGTAGACAGATGTTTCAACAGATACAATGCTTGTTATAGTAAGTTTTTCTAATATAAGAGGCTCGCGGCGCGCCTACTTCCGGGCATCAAACGCAGCAACAATCCTTGCAAACTTCCTTGCGTCAAGAGAGGCAGCCCCCACCAGTACTCCATCAACATTCTCTGCCTTCAAGATCTCACTGATATTCTGCTCATTGACCGAGCCGCCGTAGAGAATCCTGACTTGTGCTGCAGCCATTACATCATACACATCCTTTAGGATCTTCCTGATATAGTTGTGCATCTGCGTAATCTCCCTAGAAGTTATATCCCTGCGGTTTGCAGTAGTGCTTAATGCCCATATCGGCTCGTAAGCGAGCGCCACTTTATGGATATTCTTTTTCTCCACGCCTGCGATGCATGCCTTAAGCTGCTTCTCAACGAATGAAAAGCTCTCGCCGCCATCCCTGGAATAAGCATCTTCCCCGATGCACAGTATTGGCGTGATGCCTGCTTTCAGCGCCCACTTCACTTTGAGGTTGACAAGCTCATCTGTTTCCTTCAGGTAATTTCTTCTTTCAGAATGCCCAACAATGCTAAATCTGCAGCCTAATTCCTTCAGCATATCTGTAGAGATTTCGCCTGTGAATGCCCCTTTCTGCTCATAGAACACATCCTGCGCCCCGAGCTGCAATCTTGATTTCTTGATCACAGGCGCGACCAAAGGCAGCGCTGTATACGAAGGGCACACCACTACATCTTGCTTGGTTTTCTTTATCAGCTTGATATAATTCTTAACTAAAGAAAGCGTCTGCTGCCCGGTAAGGTTCATCTTCAGGTTTGCAGCAGCTAATCCTTTCATCGTGCCATCAGAAATCTTCGCGGATTACTGTCCAGGTCTAAAAATTGGTCAGCCTCTTCCTTCAGCATGGATGACGCGCTCTTGCCGAACGCAATGACCTCCACCCTGCACCCCAAAGCGCTCTTCAGGTGCTGCACTAGCGGCTTGAAGTCACCATCCCCGCTGATCAATACAACAGTATCAAGCTTTGGCGCCAGCTCAATCGCATCCATGGCAATGCCCACATCCCAGTCCCCTTTCTTGGCGCCGCCGTAGAATATCTGCAGGTCCTTTGCCTTGACCTCAAACCCTATCTTCTCCAGAGCCTCAAAGAAGTTTGACTCGTCCTTGACATCTGCCCTGATGGCATATGCCACTGCCCGTATCAGTTTCCTGCCCTGCACCGCTTCCTTCAGGATCTCCTTGAAGTTCACCTTTGTGCCGTACATATGCTTTGCAGAATAGTAGAGGTTCTGCACATCAACAAATACGCCCACTCGCTGCTCTTTATGCTGTGCCTGTACCATGTATCCCAGCCATTTTTAAGAAAAGCATTATATATAAATATATCTGTGTGATATAGTTTTAAGGAAAAATACTAATGAGCACAGTAGTCGGTGAGGTAAACCTCACCTCCGGGGTGCGGGAGGTCCGCGATTATGGTTGGAGACTCATGATTCGCGGACATGTTGAGGCGCGTATTTCGCGCCAGTCTGCAAGTTAAAGTGTCCTTAAATAAGATCACTCAGAAAACTCAACCTTCCATGCAATAGGCTTCTCATCCACCGCAACTTTATATTTCCTGTTAAGGGCATCAAACTCAAACCGCTGCCCGGCAAGCACAAGATTGCTCCGCTCACCGTAGGCAATCATGTCCCGCAGCAGGTAATGCAGCTCTTTATTGTAGCCAAGCCCATATATTCCCAGCAGCTGCGTGATATGTGAAACAAGCAGTGCCTTCTCCCGGATGCCAGGCTGCCTCACGCTCATCTTCAGGAAATCAAGCTTGCACTTATTGACAATTTCCCGCTGCAATGCATCCAAAGTATCACCTCTTGAAGATATTCTGGGCAAGCCTATTTATAAAATTATGCAACTGCAATACACAGTACACCTGTGCCCGTACACCAAATCTTTATATAACTCCCGCAGCTTTATGGCAAATTATCAGCGCCATGCAAACCCTCAAATTTTATCCACTGGATGTAACATACCGCATAGAGAACAGCCTGCCGGTCATTCACTTGTTTGCAAAAACAATAGATGGCAGGCACGTCTGCATAATTGACGATACGTTCAGGCCATACTTTTGGGTAATTCCTAAATATGAAAATATCATGGAAGTTAAGGGAAAGCTGCAGCGCCTGGAGATACCAAAAGGAGAGCAGGTTGTAAAGGTTGCTAAAGTTGAGCAGCACGAGAAGAATTTCCTGGGAGAGGCGATAGTCGCATTAAAAGTATTCCTTAACCTGCCGAGCGACGTCCCGCTCCTGCGCGACATTGTAAGGCAATGGGACATGGTTACGTCAATCAACGAGTATGACATCCTTTTTGCCCGCCGTTATTTGATTGACAAGAAAATAATTCCATTGAGCTTGACAGAAGCTAAAGGAGAGTTTATCGAGAGCCAGGACTCTTCAGGAATCCCGTGTTTCAAGGCAGCTGAAGTCAAGCCATCATCAGAGCATTCAGCACAAGACCTTAAGATACTTGCCTTTGACATTGAGACCTATAATCCACTGGGAAAGCATGTGGTGGCTGAAAAGCATCCCATCGTCATGCTTGCCCTGTACGGGGACACTCTCAAGAAAGTCATAACCTGGAAAAAGTTCAGGACAGATGATGAGAGCATAGAATTCGTTGATTCTGAAGCGCAGCTTATTGACCGGTTTGTGCACCATGTAAAATCATACGCCCCTGATATCCTTGCAGGCTATTATTCAGACGGCTTTGACCTTCCTTATCTCATGGCGCGCGCAAAGGCTTTGGGCATAAGGCTGGATTTGGGCATGGACAGCTCAGAGATTGACCTGGATAAAGGCATGAACCGCAGCGCCCGCATAACAGGATTAACTCACATTGATATCTTCAGGTATATCGCCAAGATATTGGGCAGGACTATGGAAGCAGAGTCATTCACTCTGCAGAAAGTTGCCCTTGAATTATTGGGTGAAGGCAAGCACGCTGCCAATATTGAGCAGCTTGCATCTGCATGGGATGATGGGACAGACAAGCTGGAAGCATTTTGCCAGTACAACTTGCAGGATGCCCTGCTTACATTCAAGCTAACCCAGAAAATGCTGCCAAACCTCAGCGAGATGGTGAAGATAGTCGGCCTCCCGCTGCATGACATCAACCGCATGGGCTATTCCCAGCTGGTTGAATGGTACTTGCTGGCCAGATCGTCTGAATTCAATGAACTGAACCCCAACAAGCCTGATGACAGCACCATTGATTTCAGGAGGCAGATGAGTTACACAGGCGGTTTTGTCTACGAGCCAGAGCCAGGATTATACAATGACATTATCGTGTTTGACTTCAGGAGCCTGTACCCAAGCCTCATTTCCTCTCATAACATTTCTCCTGCAACAGTTCGCTGCGACTGCTGCGAGGGCTTGGCTAAACTTACGCCGCTGGATGGCAAGCGCAAGGCAACATGGTTCTGCACCAGGCGCAAAGGCTTCATCCCGGCAATCATTGAAGAGCTCATAACCAGAAGATTAAGGCTCAAGGCAGCCCTGGCAGCCTCAGGAAAATCCCCTTTCCTGGAAGCTCAGTCAAACAGCCTCAAGCTCCTGGCCAACGCATTCTACGGCTACCTTGGCTTTCCCTATGCCCGCTGGTATTCCATGGAATCAGCAGAAGCAACAACTGCCTGGGGCAGGTTTTACATCCAGCAGGTCATCGGAAAGGCTGCACAGGCAGGCTTCAAGGTGATTTATTCTGATACAGATTCAGTATTCCTTGCCCTTGATGGCAGGACAAAGGAGGATGCGCTGCAATTCTGCGCTGCAGTCAATATTGAGCTGCCTGGAGTCATGGAGCTTGAGTTTGAAGGCTACTATCCTGCGGGCATTTTCGTATCAGCAAAGGCAGGCGACATTGGCGCGAAGAAGCGCTATGCATTGCTCTCTGAAAAAGGCAGCATCAAAATCAAGGGGTTTGAGGCTATACGCAAGAACTCATCGCTGATTGCAAGGGAAGTGCAGGAGACTGTGCTCAACATAATCCTGAAAGACAGGAATCCTGCAGAAGCTGTAAGATATGTCAAGGCAGTGATAAAAGATTTGAAGGATAAGAAAGTGCCGATTGAGAAGGTTATCCTTAACACGCAATTGCAGAAGCGCATTGACACCTATGAATCTGTATCTCCTCATGTTGCAGTTGCCCAGAAAATGCTCGCTGCAGGCATCAGTATCCGTCCAGGTTCAAACATCCAGTTCGTTATTGCAGAAGATACACATAACAGCAAGGAGAAGCTGCGCGACAAGGCCAGGCTGCCTGATGAGGTGAATGAGAAGGATTATGATGCAGACTATTACATAAGGCACCAGGTTATCCCTTCCATTGAGCGCATCCTCAACGTGTTCGGCTATACTAAAGATGTGCTGCTTGAGAACCGCGAGCAGAGCAAATTGGCTAGTTTCTTCTAGAATTTGAAAAATCCAAGATTTTCTAGCATTATACATCTTATAATTTATATAAAATTTTCTCCTAAAAGTTTATAAATCCGATTTCTAAGTACTATAGTAAGGGTTGCTTGAGTCTTAAGGTGTTCAGACAAAATATGGCACAGTAGATTCAAGTGCTACGAGGCAGAGAACAATGAACCAGATAAACATTTTTGAGTCAATAGAAGTGCTTGAGCCAAAATGCCCAGGCTGTGAAGTGAAGCTGGACTATGGCAAAAACACCAGCTACAGCGATAAGGCGCAGGCTCACATCTGCAACCAGTGCAGGACTGTATTGCGGTAGTTTCTTCTCATTTTGCCTATGTCTTATCCTAAGTGCCAACTCTAGAAACCTTTATATACTAATTCCTATACTGGTATACTAGTTCTGTTTTAGCCAAATCCAGGATAAAAGAGGTAAAAGTGCCGGAAATCAATCTGCAGCAGCTCAAGAGCCAGCTTGAAGCGCTTGAAATGCCCTCAGATATCTGCAGGAAGTTTGAAGAGCTTTCATTCAATGACAAGCAGCTGCACAAGCATCTTGCCAACACACAGTATGCAGCCATGCCCTTGAAGATAAGGCTCACCAATTCCAGGCTTAAGGATGCAGACGAGATTAAGGAAAAGCTGGAAATCCTTTGCTATCATCTTTCGTTATTGCGCACCACCCTGCTCACCAAGGATTACAGGACTGCCAAAAAAGCTATCCATAAGCTGTTCCGCGATGAGCTGACCAGCATGGGAGCTGTCATCGCTGATATTGAAACATTCAAGAGGCACATTGATGAGTTGGACTCTGATCTTCTGAAGCTGCTCAATGCAAACATTGGCCTGGACTACAAGCTGCTGCTTGAGAAAGAGCACAAGCGCCACGTAGCTAGACTAAATAATGTCTATGTGCAGCATACCACAATGGTCAAGAGCATCGGCTCTCTGTTCATGGAGATAACAAAGCACATGCTGGCAGATGCAGATTTCAAGAGCTTCCTGAGCCAGGAGCAGATTCCTGAGTTGGCCGCAGTCACTGCCTAGTTTGGTGTTTTTTCCAGTTTTGCCATAAACTTTAAATACAGTTCTGAAATTAACTCGGCTATGGAGTCTGTTACTATTGAAGTCCCTTCATCTTCTGCTAATGTAGGATTGGGCTTTGATATTTGGGCGCTTGGACTAGGAAATCCTGCTCTTAAAGTAACATATACAAGGCTGCGAGACAGGGGATCTATTACCATTGAGAATAGGAGTCCATTGCCAAAACCACTGGGAAGAGAGCTTGGTTACGCAGCTCGCGAGGCTTTAAACTATTTTAGGAAGGCGGATGGCATCTCTGAAGGTGCCCATATCCTCTTTGAAGATACTGGATATCCAACAGGCGGCTTGGGAAGGTCAGGCGCAGAGGCAGTGGGTGTAGTTATGGCTGCTGCAATATTTTATAGAAACAGCAAATCAGCAATAAGAGGTGTACTCTCCCGTGATGAAATAATTAGATTCGCTGCGAAGGGCGAGCCAAATGAGCACAAAGATAATGTTGCGGCGTCAACAAATGGCAGATTTAATATTGTCTATAAAGAGCCATATGAAAACCATTCAGGCAGCGTAGACTTTTATGATGTTCCTGAAAATTTGGGAATAGCAATTGGTTATTCTTCTCATCAAAAGAGCGGGGGGACCGAAGCCTTGAGGGAAGCGATGAAACAGCCTGTGGAACAAGGCGATTTTATTCAACAAACTGGCCTAATTTCTGCTGCAACTGCTGCATTGGTAACAGGCAATGTAGAAAAATTCCTTGCAATAGTGTGGGGCGATAGGTATCATGAGCCAAGGAGAGCCGCAAAACAGGGTTACGGCAACTTCAGCGAATCTGACTTGCATGTCCTGAAAAGGATTCAATATGATAACCATGGCATAGCTACTGTAGTATCGGGAGCAGGTCCTAATCTGGCTTTTTTATATGATAGGGGCGAATATTCTAGAGGTATGGAGGGTTCAACGCCTGCAGAAAAAGCAGTGGTCTGGGCAAAAGACAAAGGGATAGATCTGCTGATTAAAGATACACCTATAGCTAAAGAAGGAGCATACGACTATGCACAACGAGTCTATGGCTATGGCAAATGAAATTTCTTCAAATCTGCTAAATATTTAAATAACCCACCCCTTCTTAATGTTTTTTAAAGAACGATTATGAGCAAAGTAGTCGGTGAGATGAATCTCACCTCCGTGGTGACGTTGGTCCCCCGAATCGCGTGTTTGTTATCAAATCGGGGGACATTTGGCACAGTGCGCGAAGCTTTAGCTGAGCGCTACCCGCGCAGCAGCGCGGTGCAAGGTATAGTGTTTAAGGTTTACGCATATCACAATATACATGGAAAAATACAATCCGTTGCAGTTGGAGCCTGAAATCCTGAAGTTTTGGAAGGAGAAGGAGATTTACGAGAAGGCAAAGCAGCGCAATGCAGGCAAAGCCCTGTTCTATTTCCTTGATGGCCCGCCCTACACATCAGGAAGAGTGCATTTAGGGACAGCCTGGAACAAGGCCCTGAAAGACATGGTATTGCGCTTCAAGCGCATGCAGGGCTATGATGTCTGGGATAGGGCAGGATATGACATGCATGGCATGCCTACAGAGCAGGGCGCGGAGAAAGAGCTGGGCATAAAGAACAAGGATGAGATTCTCAGCTATGGCGTTGAGAAATTTGTTAAGTACTGCAGGGAATTCTCTTTGAGGAACATGCAATTAATGAACAAAGATTTCAAGCGCCTTGGTGTCTGGATGGATTTTGATAACGCCTACATGCCCATCACTCAGGAATACATTGAAGGCGAATGGTGGCTCATCAAGAAAGCTCATGAAAACAAAAGATTGTATGAAGGCGAGAAGACCATGCACTGGTGCCCCCGCTGTCTCACTTCCCTTGCAAAGCATGAATTGGAATACAAGCAGGTAACCGATGATTCCATCTATGTAAAATTTGAGGTTATTGGAAAGCCAAAAGCTCAGGGGAAGGCAAAGGAAAAGTCAGGAGATGAAAAGGAATATCTCATAATATGGACTACAACACCATGGACCATCCCCTTCAACCTCGGCGTTATGGTGCATCCTGAGTTTGACTATGTAAAGCTCCGGGTAAGGGATGAGCTCTGGACTGTTGCAAAAGAGCTTGCCGGAAGCCTGATGCAAAAGCTTGATGAAAACTATACGATAGTTGACGAGCTCAAGGGCAGGGATCTGATAGGCACAAAATACAGCCATTTCCTCACTTCTGAGATACCCGCGTTAAAGTTATTGGAATCAAAAAATAAGCAGGTGCACACTGTAGTTCCATCCACTGAATATGTTGACTTGAGCGCAGGCACTGGCTTGGTGCACATGGCTCCCGGATGCGGGCCTGAGGATTATGAAGTTGGGCACCGCAACCATATCCCGCCCTTCAACAACCTTACTGAAGCAGGCGTGTTCCCGCAGGGCACTTCCTCTTTTTCAGGATTGAAAGCCAAGAAGGATGACGCAAAGATAGTGGACGAGCTGGAGAGGCATAATGCAGTCATCCACAAGGAAAAATACGAGCACGATTACGCGCACTGCTGGCGCTGCAAGACCCCTGTGATATTCCGCACCACGACCCAATGGTTCTTCAAGGTTGAGGACCTCAAGGACAGGATGCGTGAGCTCAACCGCAAGATATTCTGGCAGCCTGATTTTGCAGGCTCAAGGAATTTTGACGCATGGCTTGAGAATCTGAGGGATAACGGCATCACCCGCCAGCGATACTGGGGCACTCCATTGCCTATATGGAAATGCGGCAAGTGCAGGCATTACATTGTGCTCGGCTCAGTTGATGAGCTGAAGAAGCATGCAAAGCAGATTCCGGAAGACCTGCACAAGCCCTGGATAGACGATGTTAAATTCAGATGCACCAAGAGGGTCTGCAAAGGAACAATGATACGGGAGCCTGACATCCTTGACGTGTGGCTCGATGCAGGCTCAGCATCCTGGAACTGCCTGGATTATCCAAGAAGGACTGACCTGTTTGAAAAGCTGTTCCCTGCAGACTTTATTCTGGAGGGCATTGACCAGATCCGCGGCTGGTTCAACCTGCTGTTTGTAGCGTCCATGATATCCATGGGCAGGCCATCGTTCAAGGCAGTCTACATGCATGGCTTCATCAACGATGCCATGGGCAGGAAGATGTCCAAATCCCTTGGCAATTATATCCTGCCTGAAGAAGTCATCAGCAAATACGGGGCAGACACGTTGCGCTACTATATGATAGGCGGCACCTCGCCGGGAGTTGACATCAACTATAATTTTGAAGACATGAAAGTGAAGCACAAGAATCTGATGGTACTCTGGAACCTCCATAATTACATTCTTGACATGTCCAGGACCATTCAGCAGGCTCCGAATGAACTGACGCATGAGGCTATTGCAGGAAGCCTGGAGCTGGAAGAGAAGTACATGCTTTCAAAATTGAATTCAGCTATCAGGAACGTGACTGAAATGTACGGGTCCTATAGGCTGAACGAAGTGCCCTGGGCCATTGAAGAGGTATTCCTGGAACTCAGCAGGACTTATATCCAATTAATCAGGGATAAGGCGTCCTTTGGCACTCCGGAAGAGAAGAAGGCAATCCTCTACACCAGCTATAATGTGCTCTTTGAATCAATGAAATTATTCACTACGATCAGCCCCTTCATAACAGAGGCTATGTACCAGAACATGAAGCAGGCGTGGAACCTGCCTAAGGAGAGCATCCATCAGTATGCATGGCCTGATTACGAGGCTGAGCTGATTGATGAAGCGCTTGAGAAGTCCATGGGGATTGCAGGCGACATCATCCAGGCAATACTATCAGCCCGTGAAAAAGTGCAGCTGGGCGTGCGATGGCCGCTCTCTGAAGTAACTATAGTAACGGCGGATAAGGCAACTGAAGATGCAGTAAGATTGCTGGAGAGCATCATCAAGAAGCATACGAATGTGAAACAGGTAGCAATCCAGAGGTCGCATCCCAAGGTAAAGCTCGGGATAAAGGCAGAATATGGGAAGCTTGGCCCTGCGTTTGGTCAACTGGCTCCCAGCATAGTGAGCAAACTGACTATTGAATCCCCCGAGACAATACTTGCGCACATTGAAAAGGAAGGGAAGCATGAGATGACTATTGATAATAACGTGATTGAGATAACCAAGGAGCACATTACCATTGTAAGGGATGTCCCGCCAGAGCTTGCAGAAGCGGAATTCAGGAATGGCGTGCTCTATCTGAACAGGCAATTGACAGATGAGCTGGAAGCAGAAGGATATGCACGCGAAATCATGCGGCGCATCCAGGTCATGCGCAAGATGCAGGGCATGAGCAAGGCTGACCGCATCTCGTTATTCATCAAGACTGATGAAGAGCTTTCAGAGATGCTCAACACGTGGAAATCCGCAATCAAGGAGAAGGTAGGCGCGTCCGCTTTGGTTGTCTCCATCAACAATCCAAGCAGGAAGCATGCATTTAATAGCAGGGATACAATAAAAGGCAAGGAGATAGAGCTGTTCTTTGACAAGGCAGAATAAATTCTAATGGCAAAAATCACAGTTATCGGCACAGGAGGTGTAGGAGCGTGCATAGCCTTTGAGCTGGCTCACAGGGCGCTCTGCAGGGAGTTGGTGCTCATAGATATAGTCACTAATCTTGCAGAAGGGAATGCAATGGACATCAGCCATGCCACACAGGCAGTTCAGGTAAAGGCCGGCAGCTATAAGGACATGGCAGATTCTGACATAGTAATAGTTACGGCAGGCAGGCCAAGAAGCCCGGATATGAAATCCCGGCTTGAACTGGCATCATTCAATGCAGGCATTATAAAGAATATTGCTGAAGAGATCAGGCAGTATGCTCCCAAAAGCATTGTCATCACGCTCACTAACCCAGTTGATACCATGAACTACATGATGTACCGCCATACTGGCTTTGAGCGCTCCCGTGTTATCGGTTTCAGTGGAGAACTGGACAGTGCACGCTTCAGGACTATTGTAGCCCCTAACAAGCCTCAGGATATTGAAGCCTATGTGATGGGTGAGCATGGAGATTCGCAGGTGCCTGTATTCAGCAGGCTCAGGCAGAAAGAGAAATTCTTGATTTTATCAAAGGAGGAGAAAGAAGAGCTAATTAAGAAATGCAGGAATTCTTCAACAGAAGTAATTAGCAGAAAAGGAGCAACTGTATTTGCCCCGGCACACCATACAATTAGCATGGTTGAAGCTATTCTTTGGGATAAGATGAAGCTGATGATGTGCTCTGCTGTCCTTGACGGTGAGTATGGCCAGTCTGGATTAAGCATCGGAGTGCCCTGCATCATCGGAAAGAAAGGTATCCTCAAAGTAGAGGAATGGAAGCTTCCTCAGGATGAGCAGAAGATGTTCATTGATTCTGTGCTCAATCTGAAGAGTTCTATTCGGGAATTGTTTAGGTAATTTCATCCTTCTAAATTCATCACGAAATGTGATATAAACTAAAACGGG
>JACPIF010000013.1 GCA_016188215.1 Candidatus Woesearchaeota archaeon | reverse complement strand
CCGAATATCGGCCGGCCGTCATAGTCAAGCCTTCCTTTTTTCAAGAGTGCAGCGTTTACCTGCTTTAAGGTGTCCAAGTCGGGAACTGTATATACATAATGTATCCTTCTCCCCTTGCCCCCCTGTGAATACATTAACGAGAGTTCGCCCTGAAGGACAAAATTGAATCCTGTCTTTGATTTCAGGATTCCTGAGCCGTCCTCAATCAATTCCTTCCTCATCTCCTCATTCCATTTAGGGTGGGATATGTCACCGGTGCCTACAATAGTAAGCCCCTTGATCCTTGCATACTTCTCTATATTAGCAAGATTAAGATCCTTGCTGCAAGCACGCGCATACTTTGAGTGCATGTGCAGGTCTACGAATTGCTTCATGGATGCTGATTTATAAGCTTGCAATTATAAAGTTTTGTATCCAAGAAGGCTAATAAGTCAATACAGTCAATCCCTTGATTCTCCCAAAATGCTTAGGGTTCTTAGTCAGAATTTTTGTAATCCCGTTTTTGATGAGCAAAGCTCCAATCAGGCAGTCGTACTGCTCAATAATTCTTCCTTCTTTCTTCAGATTCCAGAATATTCTTGATGCCTCTTCGCAGGCTTGATGTGTTAGGCTTATATTATAGATGCCCTCAAAGAATTTTCTGTAGCATTCCCCTTCTGCCCCGTGTTTGGGATCTGAAGGATTTAATCCGAAGAACAATTCAAGATAGCTTACGATGGTTGCTGCCAGCGGCTCCTTGTTAGATTCAAAAAAGCCCTTTATTTCCGGCTTTCCCCTGAAAAGGTCAATAATCGCGCTTGTGTCAAGTCCTATCATTGTAATCTTTTATTAAATGAGTTCCTAAAATCTTTCATGCGCTTTTCCTTTTCATCCCAGGCAGCATCTTTAAGAACACCAAAGAATTTCATTACATGATCCTGCTCCTTTTTGAAGCTTAGGATTACATCTGAAAAGCTCTTGTCTTTAGTCTTGAGGTTCTTCAGGAATTCATACGCCTCTTCCCGTACCGAGATATTGATGCTACTCATATGAGTACTCATACTATGTACACATATATAAAATTTGTTGTTTTGTGATTGTGGTTTGGTCATGTTACTACTTATTAGATACTACAAATAGAAAGCTTTAAATACTAGTTCTGCAAGCCTTTATAGCGGGGGTTAATATGGCATATGTCAAAGGGAATTTAGCGCAGCCAATCGGTGGCATAGACGCTCAGATAGACCAGCACAACGCGCTGGGGCGTGCTGGAAACAGGTATGCAGCACTCACTGCACTTGTTTTAGCTGGCGGCTTACTTTTTGCAGCAGCTGCGCCTGCAATCCAGGAATGGTATAATGCTTCTTGGGATGAGCCTGCGAAATACAATGGCCATATGATAGGCAGGTTTGATACCAGAGAGCCTTAGTTCAGGGTATTAACAAAGTAATAGCAATGAGGCTTCAATGATCCAAAAATCACTATCAATCTTAAAGGAATTGCAGTCCAGCAACGGATTGCTCACTGCCTCTAAAGCTAGTGTAAAGACCGGCTACAACAGAGCCTGGATTCGCGACAATATCTATGAATCATTAGGGTTTGAGGCTACAAGAAACTACAAAGAGCTTGTCAGGATATACAGGGCTTTGCTTGATGTTCTTCTAAAGCATGAATACAAGATAGACTGGGCTATCAGGGAAAAGCCAAAGCATGCATACCAATACATCCATGCAAGATATGATCCTGAAACAGGAGATGAGATACTGGAGGAATGGGGAAACAAGCAGAATGATGCAGTCGGCGCTTTACTGTTCAAGATTGGGGATTTGGAAAGCAAGGGAGTCCGGGTGCTGAGAGATAAGAATGATACGAGAGTTATCCAGAAGCTTGTCTATTACCTTGAAAGCATTGAATACTGGCATGACAAGGATAATGGAGTCTGGGAGGAGCACGAGGAGGTGCATGCATCTTCTGTCGGAGCATGCGCGGCAGGATTGAAGGCTATCAGCAGGATTGTTGATGTTCCTAAAGATTTAATTATGAAGGGGGAAAAGGCATTGCTCAAGCTACTGCCGAGGGAGTCTGAGACCAAAGATGTAGATTTGGCATTGCTCTCGCTTATTTATCCATATAAGATTGTGAGCAGGGATATGGCTCTTATTATATTGAAGAATGTTGAGAAGAAGCTTGTTAAGGAAAAAGGAGTTATCCGTTATGAAGGCGACCAGTACTACAACAAAGGCCTTGGCGAAGCAGAATGGGTAATGGGCTTTCCATGGCTTGCAATTATCTATAGAGATTTGAAGATGCCTGACAAGTATGCAGAATATTTAAGAAAAACAATTGCATGCATAAATGAGGCAGGAGAGCTTCCTGAACTATACTACGCGAATTCAGGCGTGCATAATGAGAACTCGCCATTAGGGTGGGCGCAGGCACTGTTTTTGGTGGCAATGGCTTCCTAGCATGACACTTTCCAAATCACTTGGAATAGCAGCACTTACCATCTTGGCGTTCACAGGGCATGGTAATGCTGCTCTTAAGGATTATAGGGTGCAAAAATCCAAAGCTTATATAACCGGCATGGGTGGGAAATGCATAGAGATACAGGATCTTGAAGTACATATTTTTCATTATAATCCGCAAGGATTCCTGGAAAGGATTGAAGCAGTGCCTTATCAAGCCAGAGATTATAAGGAAATGGTAGCTATTGTAGCGCTCCCCGAGTGCGACAGGCTTGGCGGCTTAAGAGTTAAATAAAATATAGATAAAAAAAATGGCACAAGCTTTAAAAAGCAAAGTGAATTTGGGCAATAGTTATAAGTCAATAGGGAGGGAAAATGACACTAGAACATGTAGAGGAAGTATCAGGTAATAGTAGGCCAACAGTTATATTAAAATCCACAGGCGCCATTGGAGATGCAGTTATAGCTAGTGCTGTACAGCATGCATTACACCAAACTGGATATAATGTTGGCTTAATCTCTGCAGGATTTACACTTCCATTATGGCATGGTTTAGAGGGTGTGGATAATTCTTTATTATTTGACTCAAAGCAAGATCCTCCTCAATTTCCACAAGAGAAAGTTGTTGATATCAGTAATTATCTTGCGCAATTTCCCCATTCAGTTCAATTTCCAAAATCAAGTGAAATGAAAGATGTATGGGCACATTTATGCAAATGGATGGGATTAATTGTAGAGAATGAAAGAAATATTCCTTTAGATGTTTCAAGGGATAATGTAAGAGTTGTACTCACTCCAGAAGAGGCTGAATGGGGCAGAAATCAGATTTATGATCTTTCCAAAGCTAATGGAAACAAGCCTGTAGTAATAATCTCCCCAAATTCAGGGACTAAAAATAGAAGTTTACCTTCAGATACAGTTGATACAGTAGTGAAAGGATTAGAAGGAAAAGCAATCTCATACTTATTAGAACCTGTCCCTGAGATGTACAGTTCAGTATTAGCAGGCAGAATAGGAAATAAAGATCTTAGAAAGGTTGCAGCTTTACTATGGGCTGCTAATGCTTACATAGGTGCAGATTCAGGACCTTTGCATATTGCAGCTGGCTCTTTGCAAGGAACACCAGAGGATTTAAGTTATAGATTAGAAGTAAATCATAATCTAAGCAAAATTGTTGTAGCACTTGGAAGTTCAAACCCTGATGTTATTGCTTATAAAGGCAATATAATTGTATTTGCTCATGGAGGCTGTCCAGTAGCCCCTTGTGGTGCTCACGGATACTATCCTGTTGAAAAATATGGAGAGCATTTTAAAAGAACTTTTGTACCAACAGCTGAGCCAGTTAAAGATAAGTCTGGATGTATTTATAATAATTATCCAAATGAGCAGACAGCATTATGCATGCAATCAATTCCTGCAGGGGCTATTATTGCTAATGTAAGGGGAGCTTTAGGTAAATAACAAGATGGACATCGAAAACCAGGAAGTCAGAAAACAGGCAATAGAAGCTTTAATAAGTGTGCATAATAAAGTTATAGCAGATGTAACTCCAAGTTTTCTGGAACTTCTTTCAAGAGAAGAATTGGCAATATGGAACGAACTTGAAAGTAGGGACTTACAAGGTATGAAGGCGGCTCATGGTATAGGCCATCCCATAACATAATAGTTCCAACTACTGCAATTATTCTTTGTTACGAAGGCTATGAAAGAAATGGTGCTTCAATTCACCCATATAGAAAAGTTGTGGTTCCAGCAGCCATGTTTCATGATATTGGAGAAACTCAACTTCCTTCTGAGAAAGGAAAAGGCGCTGACTGGGAAAAGCCCGATAAAAGAATGGCTCATCGTCATGTTGGTGTTAAGATTGCTCGCGAAGTTCTTCAAGCACTTAACAAACAAATGAAAATGGCAATGCCTGGGCAATACATTGACGAGATTGCACGTTTAATCATGATTCATGACGACCCCTATGTAGGTATACCCATTGATACAGAAGATAAAAATGGCATCGCATTACGGGCCGCAGACAGGAGTTATGTTCCCTCAGTTGTAAGCTTCTATAAAGATTTTCTAAATTATAAAGATGACAAGGATCCTAAAAGGAGAGCTTTGACACCAGAACAATTTGTTAAGCAGAGAATTGCTTTCTTTGGCTTAGAAGATGTCGTTGGTGGCGTTACGCCAGAGGATGCACATCTAATAAGATTGAATGAAGGTGGCAGAGTTGAAAAACCTTACACACCTGTTGACAAAGAAATAATTGCTCAAATGCTTTTGAATAGGAGAGGTGAAGTTTACGATATAGCAATATTTCAGCAGCCAGTCATTGAAAACTTTGCTAGTAGAATTGAGGAGTTTATATGGAAAGAAATGAAATGGTTAATTGATAAAGCTAGAGAGCATGCTTCTTCTAGAGTCGTATTATAATTTATTATTTCAGCTGCTGCCACAATCCCATCACGTTCCCTTCTGTATCTTGGAAGTATGCGGCGATGCCCATGTCCCCGACTTTAAACCCTGGCATAACGGTCTTGCCGCCTGCTTTCTCAAGCTTCTCCAACGCAGCATCCACGTCTTTTACTGCAATCGTAACAACAGGGTTCTTTATCTGATCGCGCTGCATTATCCCGCCATTTATGGCGCCAGGCTCTTTCGGCATCTGCGTCTTAGAGTCCCGCTCTACAGTTGCAACCATAGCATACTTGAACTCAGGAACAAAATCTATCTTCCATCCGAACACAGCCTCATAGAATTTCTGCGCTCTTTCCATATCGTCTGCAGGTATCTCAAAATGCACGACTTTATCCATGTTACATCCCTCCGTTTGGTTAGAATTTGCTTACAGCGAAGCTGCTCCTATAACCCCCGCATCAGCCAAAGAGGCTTTAACAATCTTAGTCTTGGGAAGCAAGGAAAGTTCATTGACAGTCTTCATCATGCTCTTGCTGAAGAATCTCCACGCTTTTGCCACGCTGCCGCCAATTACAACAACATCAGGATCGTATGTGTGGATTGCATTTGCTATGCCAACTCCAAGGTAATTTCCAACAGAGTCCCATGTTTTGAGCGCATTTTTGTTTCGTTTTGCAGCCAATTTAAAGATATCTTCAGGGCTCAGTTTCTTGCCAAAGAGTTTCTGTATGCCTCTTGTTCCGGTATATGCCTCAAGGTGCCCCTTCCTGCCGCAGGCGCACATCTCACCATTGTGCTTAATTACAGTGTGCCCCAGCTCCGCTGCTGCATTCCTTCCCGTGTAAAGCCTGCAGTCAATAATGACTCCAGAGCCGATTCCAGTCCCCATGGTAATGCCTACCATATTTCTTGCACCTTCCCCTGCTCCATGCAAAAACTCACCAAGCGCAAAGCAGTTTGCATCATTGTCTATTTTCGCAGGAAGGTTAAGCTCCTGTAAGATTATTCCGGGAAAATTAACGTTTGATATCTGCAGATTAGAGCTGTTAAGCACAACCCCTTTTGTATGATCTATCTGCCCGGGAGAGCCGATTCCAACACTTTCAACTTTATCACTCTGCAACTCTGCTATGCAATCAAGGACATTCCTTATCACCCTTTGCTTCCCCTTTTCAGCCTCAGTAGGCTTTGCAATCTTCCGCAGAATTCTGCCATTATCAACAAGGCCTGCCTTAATGAACGTGCCGCCCAGGTCTACGCCTATTATCATCAGGTTCTGTAAGAACTTTCAGCTTTAAATTACTTGCTTTTTTGATTTTGAGCTCATGCACCAGCTCAATGTATAACGCGTTGCTCCATGCCTGGTTTAGGCAGCCCTCGCTTTTCAGCTCAGCAGCAGAGCTTAGCTCTGCATGGCAGCCTATTGCTCCCTGCCACAGTATTTCATGCGTGCTTGCCGCGAGAAGCTGGTCAATGTAATTCTTGAACACATCCCTGTCAAGCCGCATCAGCACAATAGCCGCCATGTTGTTTATCCAGAACCATGAATCACCATGATGGTAGCTTTTTGGATTTTCGCCCGTGGAAGATTTAGTAAACTTGCTATTATATTTATCAATGCTTGCCAGTCCGCCCCAGGGAAGCCAGAGCTTGGGAAGCATGTGCCGGAAACAGGCTATCCATTCGTCCCGCTGCAAGAGCTCAGGATAGATGTATGCGGCTATGAAGGCGTTTGGCCTGATTGTAATGTCATCTGCCCCATCTTTCAAGTATTTCCCTGTCCAGAATTTCTCGCGCACAGCTTTCCGCAGCCGCCTTTCCATCTCATGGTATTCCTCGTCCCCTGTCAGCCTGTGCAGCACACGATACGCCAATAATTGCAAAGCCTGTACCTCAATCCTGGCACCTGCCCTTCCCGAATCCTTCTCATTATGCAATGTGTCCATCCATGTCTCAAGGCTGTCATTATACACAAGCTGGTCTCTGGTATGATACTTGACAAGGAGATACGCGGCCTGCTCAAGCTGCTTTTTGATGTATGGAAGCTCATCTTTCGGCAGCCCTACAGCATTTGCAAGATCATATACTCTTTTGAAGAGCCATCCGATTGCGTCTGCACTGTTCAGCGCGCTTGAAGGATACCTGTTAGGGAGCCTGCCATCGTATGAGATGGCGCCAAGATGGTCAAGGATGATTTTCCTGCACAGCTTGTAATGCTTGGCCAGAAGCATTGATTTGAGGCTCACAAGCTCGTCCCTGCTCCACACCTGGAAGAACCAGGGGAATCCTGCGAGCAGCCTGGCATCAACAGCGTTATCCTTGTGTACATTAACCAGCAGGCTGTGCATCGCGCTCTGCGCGCAGATATATGCTGTCTCAATATGCCTGTCGCCAATACCTTCAATAGGGCTGGCTGTACGGCTGAAATGCTGCTCCTGATGTTTCTCAAGCGCATGAAGATTGTTAAAGACATGCACGCATTCTTCCAGGGCATGCTCTTTTGTTGCAGAAGCTGTGATGACAATCCTTCCTGCCTTGAATTCAAAGGGCAGGTATGCATAGCGCCTGCTCGGCTCAGAATTCCTTTCCCTATCTTTGCTGTAATCCCTGCCGACCCACTCGTCAACCCGCGTCAGGCTCTGTATGTCCGGCTTCACTGCAATGTACAATTCGTATTCTTTCCTGTTATCCTCTGCGTCCTCGCGCCGGTCAGTTGTTTTTATGAATTTAAGCAGTAGCATCCCGTTCCGCTCTTCCGTAATAACATAATTCCTGCCCCACTCCCTGCTGTCATAAGCATCCTTTACATCAAAGTAAAGGTTGATCTTTGAGATTTCACTGACCTCGTAGACAAGGGAGTTGTAGAAATACGGCATGAAGAACCTTTCCTTTAGGTGCCCGCGCCTCCTGCTGAAGCTGGTGAAATTATTGTCTATCTCAGAAATAGGCGGGGCTTCCAGCAGCTCAATATGCTCAAGTATCCTGAACAGTCTAAAATCGTGGAGGAAGAAGAATCCGTCATACCTGCTCTTTGGAGTGTCAGACATCAGCAGAAAATTCCCATTGCGGTTGCTGAGAAACATATAAGGGCTGCCATCAACCTCCTTAAAGAGATTATACTTGTCTGTATTGTGGTTGATTATTACCATGTCCCCTCTTTTGTAAGTAAATAAAGTTAGAAGGTATAAAAAGGTTTATATTTCTAATTTCTTAACATGACCTGTTTCTTAGGAGCCCCTTCCAAAGCCTGGGCAATCAATGCCCGCTCCAGCTCAATAATCCTTTGCGTTACGGGATTTGTGCTGTTTAGCGTATACAATCTTGTCTTTCCGAACCTTCTTGTAACATCTACAATACTATGTTTTTCAATCTGCTCCCAGTGATTAAAGAGGGATGCCCTTGATATTCCAGAACCTTTTGCTATCTCTGTCTTTGAGAAATCTAGACCCTTATTATCCAAAAGAAAATCTATTATCTTAAATAAAGGCATTTCCCCGGTTAACTGCAATAATAGTGATTTTTCTTTCATGCTAATAGATAGGAAGGAAAAGTATATAAACCTTATGCTTCAACGTCTATTATAATAGACTCATGAAATGGACTGATGAGCAGATAAAGGGGAAGATCTTGCACAAGCTAACGCGCATTGGTAAGTTTGAGCATAGTCATACTGCTATAGAGAACCTGCAAAAAGGATTTCCCGGCGAGCTTCGCGGAAGAGTTAAGGATGCAGTTAATGATCTCGTCAAAGAGCAGATATTTCATATTAAGCCGACAGGGTATGGCAAACAGATTTCCATTAATACTGAAAGAAAAGAAAAAATTATGTACTATATTGATGCATTTCTAAGAATGGAATAAAGTACGATAAATCACTTAACCTTCTCCAGCGCCCTGTTATGTGCCTCAATGTAATTCCGGACAAAATCCTTCCAGTCAGCTGCAGCTGCTATGTGGCGGGCGTGCATCTTGCTTGAGATGCGCTCATTTGGGGAGAACTGGCTGAATTTCAGCATTATATCCACAAGATCGGCAATGACCTGCGCGTCGCTCCTGTTCCTTCGCTTCAGGACAAAGACACCGTGCTCATGGCCTGTCACATGCTTTGAGGCGTACATGCCAAATCCTGCAAGATCAGATGTTACTGAGCTGACGCCCAACGCCCCTGCCTCCAGAGGGGTATAGCCCCAGGGCTCATACAATGACGGGAATACGCCAAGATGGCTGCCCTGCATTGCCTCGTAATAAGTAAGGTTCAATAATCCGTCTGCGCCGCTCAGATATGTGGGGTAATAAACTATCTTAACCGGATCACCTGCCCCATTGCCCAGTCCGGCTTCGTGAATCATTCTAAGGATATCATCATGCTCGTCAATGTAGTGTGTGCTGACGTCAGGCGCACCTTTCTTGAGCAGCCGCGCAACCTTTGCCTTCATCTCAAGCAGGAATTCCTCTTCAAAGAGCATCCCGGGAGCTGTGGCCTTGTTTGCTACAAAGGTATAGATGAGATTCTTGTGTATCTCGTCCTTGACATCATCAAAGCTGTCTTTTATGTCTTGGTAATGTATCTTGTTCTCCATGAGCTCTGCGCGCACGCCCCGTGAATTGGTAGGAACCCATACAAACGCAACAATGGTTTTTGCAGATTTGGTTTGCTTCAGCTTTTTATTCAGCTCTCCAAGCGCCCTGATGTAGATATCAATCCCCTTTGCCCGCACCTCGTTCCTGCCGGCTATGAAATAGAACAGCGTCTCTTTAATGTCAAAAGTGTAATATGGAAAGAAAAAGTAAAACAGGAACTCCCTCACCTTGTCCCGCTGGATGCGGTGCTTGATGGATATCTCTTCAAACGTAGGGAACTTATTTATCTCTAATCCATTATACAGCAATACTTCCGGCTTCCTGCCAAGGAACACTCCTGCCTCTTCTGCCGTTGTCTCGCTCACAGTGGTAAAGATGTCTGCCTTCAGAGCGCTCTGTTTTTCCAGCGTGTGCTTGCTCTCAAGGTTATACTTTATAGCTTCTGTATCCGCATTGATCTTGTCCAGCACATTGTGCAGCTCAATATTCATGCCTGAAAGGGCCCTGCCCAATGCGGTTGCGTGCGTTGTGAATATTGTTGCAACCTTTGCCTGCGCCTGTTTTCCTTTTAGGAAAAGGATCCCTGCGCCTGCAAGCCACTCATGGAACTGTGCAGCGAGCTTCTTGCCTGCAAATGCATCCCTGCTCAGGGTGTCTATCACGATGCCTGTGCAATATGCCCATATCAAAGGATCATTATAATCTTCAGGAGCCCTCAGCGAATCTACCTTGAACTCATCCCACAGGCTGCGCTTTACCTCATTTATATTCTTCCTGTAGCCGTTGAAATCAATCAGGATGGTCTTCGGCTGGCCTGGTATGAGCCATTTGCCAAACCGGCATATAATGCCTTTTCTACTTAATTCCTCAAGCGCAGCTTTCAGCTCATCAGGTGGCAGCCCTTCTGAGAATTCCCCTGCTGCTTTCTGCGGCACATACGGGCCGATCAGGTAATAGTTTCCTGCATAATACTCCTGTATAAGCGAAGCCTTTGACTGGACAACAGTATAGATGCCGCCTATCTTATTGCACACTTCCCATGAGGCTTCAAACAGTATATCTGCATCTGGTTTCATTGCTATGTAATCCTTGTTCAAGCTTTATAATGCTTTTATACCACTTCTGAGTCATAAGATTAGAGATTGAGAGTTAATGGAACTGGGAAGGGAGAAAATGGAGTTAATGAAACTGGAAAGCATCTAACTAAACTAATGAGCAAAGTAGTCGCTCGGGTGAACCCTCGCTCCATAAGTCCATGGTCCGCGAATCGCGATTGCACAGCCAGCATCGTGGACCGCCCATGTTGGTGCACGCAGCGCACCAGTAATGCACGTTAATTCAATGAAGTCAACATAATCTGATGTAATCTGCAAAATACAAATAATATAGCCCTATCTTGCATAGAACCTCTAGCTTAAAAGCAATATTTATAAATAAGTGCATCCAGTAATGCTGCCAGTATGTTAAGGGGGAGAAAAGAGGGTGAAAGTAGTTCTGGTTCTCGCGTGCCTAAGCGGACCTTTGACTATTTGCGGCTCTGCATCATCTACACGCTGTATGAAAAAGAGAAGACCATCAATTCAATAGCAACAGAAACAGGCATCAACTGGAAGACTGTTGAGCTTCATCTTACTTACCTGATGGGCAGGAAACTGGTGGATGAGGTCCATCATTCTGAATACGCGCGCATATTTGCGCTATCTGCGCAGGGCAGGGAATTCGCTGACAAGTTCATGGAGAACATTACCAAGGCTCTTGCTGAAGGCAAGCTGGACGCTGATGCAAGGCGGAGGCTGCGCATATGAGGATCCTCATGTTCGGCTGGGAGTTCCCGCCGCTAAGCTCGGGCGGCCTGGGGACTGCGTGCTACGGACTGACGAAAGCGCTGGCTAACAGAGGAGTGGATATCACATTTGTAGTGCCGTATGCTGTTGAAGGTGAAGCTGAATTCGTCAAGCTGGTGTCCACTTCCGGTATTATCAAAGTGAGGAGGATCAATACGCTGCTCAAGCCATACATGAGCTCGAAATCATACGGAGAAGTGCGGCGGAAGGCAAAAGGGCCTTCAATGTACGGGCAATCGCTGTTTGATGAAGTATGGAGATACATGCATGCTGCTGAGAAGATTGCGGAGGAAGAGGATTTTGACGTGATACATTGCCATGACTGGATGACTTTCCAGGCTGGCATCATGGCAAAGAAAAAGAAGCACAAGCCGCTGGTGGTGCATGTGCATGCAACTGAGTTTGACAGGACTGGAGACACGGGCGTAAACCAGCATGTCTACGAGATTGAGCGCAAAGGCATGCACGCTGCTGATGCCATTATTGCTGTAAGCAACTACACTAAAAATAAGATAACCAGGCACTACGGCATCGCTCCTGACAAGATCCATGTAGTGCATAATGCGGTTGAGCGCAGCGAAAAGAGCTTCTCTGAGATATCTGCGCTGAAGAAAGACAACAAGATTGTGTTGTTTGTAGGCAGGATAACGCTGCAGAAAGGCCCGGATTATTTCCTGTATGCTGCAAAGAAAGTGCTTGAGCACAACAAGAATGTGCGGTTCATCATGGTCGGCTCAGGCGACATGGAGCCCTTCATCGTTGAGAAGGCAGCTGAGCTCGGCATTGCAGACAAATTCCTCTTTGCCGGGTTCCTGCAAGGGGATGAGCTGCACAAGGCGTACCAGATGGCTGATGTATATGTCCTGCCGTCTGTTTCCGAGCCATTCGGGATCACGCCGCTTGAATCAATGGCGAATAACACTCCTGTTATCATTTCAAAGCAATCAGGTGTATCAGAAGTCATCAACCATTGCCTCAAGGTTGATTTTTGGGATATAGATCAGCTCTCCAGCAAGATACTGAGCGTCCTGAACTACAAGGCTCTGCATGAGGAGCTGCGGGACAATGCATCTTTAGAAGTCCGGAAGCTAAGCTGGGATATCCCTGCACAGAAATGCATACATATTTATAATCAAGTCTTGGAGAGAAATAGTATAAAGATTTAGCCTCAAGGAGAAAGCAAAGATATAGGAACTATAATTTGGAGGACTTGAGCTTACCCGAAGGTAAGCTCCGGTACATGGTCCGCGATTATGGCTGTAACTTGCGATTCGCGGACTGCCCTATGGTGGGGCGCGCAGTTCGTGCCAGTTAATCCAAGTTAGTTTAGTGAAGTTAAGTAGGGGAAATTCAGTAAATAAGAATTAACAAAAAGGTGAATAAAGGGGTATGGTAAGCGTCTGCCTGTATTTCCAGGTGCACCAGCCGTTCAGGCTGAGGAGGTATTCTATATTTGATATTGGCAAGAGTCATGACTACTTTGACCACGCCAAGAACCAGCAGGTCATGCACAAGATAGCAAAGAAGTGCTACCTTCCCGCAAATAAGCTCATCATGGACCTTATCAACAGGACTGACGGGAAATTCAAGGCAAGCTATTCAATAACCGGGCCCGCGCTGGAGCAGTTTGAGCAGTACACGCCTGAGGTGCTTGACTCATTCAAGGAGCTTGCAAAGACAGGAAATGTTGAATTCCTTAATGAGACATACTACCATACCTTATCCAGCATATTCTCAAAACAGGAGTTTGCCGAGCAGATTGCATTGCACCAGAGAAGGATAAAAGAGCTTTTTGGGCAGAAGCCTAAGGTATTCAGGAACACTGAGCTCATATTCAACAATGAGATTGCCAATTTTGTCCAGCAGCTTGGCTTCAAGGGGATGCTGGCAGAGGGTGCAGACCATGTACTGGGGTGGAGGTCGCCTAATTTTATCTACACGCCAAAGACTGCGCCCGGCATGAAGCTGCTGCTCAAGAATTACAGGCTTTCTGATGATATTGCCTTCAGGTTTTCCGAGAAAAGCTGGAGCGAATGGCCATTGACAGCAGACAAGTTTGCAAACTGGGTGAATGCTGTGAACGGGAACGGTGATGTGGTCAACCTGTTCATGGATTACGAGACTTTCGGCGAGCACCAATGGGAGGACAAGGGAATCTTTGATTTCCTGGGGCACATGCCTAAAGAGCTGCTAAGGCATCCTGACAATGATTTCGTTACGCCAAGCGAGGCAATCACGAAGTATCCTGCGATGGGAGAGCTGGACGTGCACCATATAGTGAGCTGGGCTGATGTTGAGCGGGATTTAAGCGCGTGGCTGGGCAACCGGATGCAGCAGGAAGCTGTAAAGGAGCTGTATGCCATGGAGCAGGACATCAAGAGTCTAGGCAGCAGGAAACTGCTGGAAGACTGGCGGAAGCTGCAGATATCTGACCATTTTTACTATATGTGCACCAAATGGTTCAATGACGGGGATGTGCACAAGTACTTCAACCCGTATGACAGCCCGTATGAAGCTTTCATTGCGTACATGAACATAGTGAATGATTTCAAGATGCAGCTCAAGGAAGGGAAAGAGTCTGCATACCGGAAAGCCTCAATGGAAATTGACACATTGCTCAAGACAAATAGTAAGGTTAATAAATATAAGAACAAAGGAATTAAGGATAATTCCTTGTCTCGAAAATCAAGAGATTTTCGCAAGTCAAAAGTAGGCAATAGGAAGGTATAGAGGTGTGCACATGAAAAAGGTGTTACATAAAAGGAAGGCTAAGCATGCTTCCATGAATTCTCAGATTCCCATAAAGGTGGAGCAGAAGCATGACCCTGTGAAAATTCCTGAAACAAGAGTAGAGGTAAGCATACGCAAGAAGATTGCAGGGCAGGCGCCTGAGGAATACCATTTCGTGCTCGCTGATGGAAAGAAGCTGAAGGATATGCTTGAGCTGGTTGACAGCCTGGAGCACATGAGCGATGAAATATACAGGCATCATGCAAATGAGTTCAAGAATGATTTCAGCACCTGGCTCAGGGATATTTTTGATGAGCATGAGCTGGCAGATGAGATTGCAAAGATAGATGGAAAGCTCAATACACAGGTTGCGGTGATGAAACATCTTCTCAAGAAGGTCAAGGAGATGCAGTAGGGTTCCAAAACATGAAGCTGAAACAAAAGCTAGGCCCTGATGCTGCCAGGTGGTTCCTGCGGGAGATAACCGGCCCGGAATGCTTCTGGGTTAACAATGGGCCTATCCTAAAGAGCATTGAGGAGCTTGCGGCTGCTGTGCGGGCCATGAAGAAAGAGGTGTTCCTGCATCACGTGAATAAGGACAAGAATGACCTTGCAAGGTGGATTGAAGAGGTTGTGGGCGACAACAAGCTGGCGGCTGACATGCGCAAATCACGCTCGCGGAGGAATATCCTGCAGGCATTAAATATGAGAGTTAAGATACTTAAAAGGATAGCTGAGCTAGATAGATGATACACAAGCCACTGACATATCACGAGGCGTCCGGCATGCTGGAAGATGTGCATGAGGGGAAGCATTTCCGCACTAAGGAGGGGGCTACTGCAAAGAATCTGCATGAGTTGTATGATGTTATCAGGAAGATGGGCGATGCTGAGTTCTCTCACCATCTGAATGCAGACAAGAATGATTTCAGGGAATGGGTGCACCATGCGGTGCAGGACTATGATCTTGCACAGGAATTAGGGAAATGCAAGAGCAGGGAGCAGGTCATGGCTAAACTTGAGAAAAGGCTGGATCATCTGCATCTCATACGGCATGGGCCAGTCATCCCCCACAAGCTTTATATGGATTATGCATTGTACGACTTCTTAGGGGGCATTATTGTAGGCTTGATGGTTGGATTGGTTGTGGCTACTTTAGTGTGATATAGCATTTGTGGATTTGCTGCCAGCTAATAAAGATACTTTAACTAAAACTGCTAACGAGCACTAGTCGTCGCCGAGGTATCGAACAGAGTTCGGAACCACCTGCGGTGGTGAACCTAGGCTCCAGGGTTACAGGGGTCCGCCAACAACCACTGTACTTCCGCTTATGGCGGACATGGACAGTGCGCTTGGCTTGCCGAGCGCAGTCATGCAGGTTTAATCAAGTAAAGTTTAGCTAGGGTTAGTAAAAGTAATAAGCTGTTTATGGACATCACAAAAGCTCAAGAAAGGATTATGAAATTTGTAGAGCAGAGGATGCGGGCCAAGAAGTTCAATCCGACTCCTGAACTGTCTTATATCCATCTCACTGAGGAGATGGGCGAGATAGCCAGGCAGCTTTCAAACAAGCAGATGCGATCTGAGCTTTATGATGAAGAGAATCTAAAGGAAGAGATTGTTGATGTGCTGCTTGAGACGCTCATTTTAGCCAAATTGTGCAATGTTGACCTGGATAAGGAGATACCAAAGAAGATTGATGCATTGTTCAAAAAACACGGATTCAAGGAATAATCCAAAAAATATTTAAATAGGAAAGCTGTAGATAGCTGATTCACATGATAAGTTCTCAATATGCTTTATATACGATGCTAACTGATATTATAGAGAGAAACCCACTAACGGAGGTGCAACTGATGGAAATGTGGAAACTGGCAGGAGATGACGACGACTTTGACGATGATGATGACAATGATAAAGATGATGATCTTGAAGAGGAGTAAGCCCAGCACTGGGACTTCTCGCTTGACCTACACGTAGATTTATAAATCATCTTTTTCTCTTTTTTCATTATGGTAGGCAACACTCCAAACTACTCGCGGTTTGACGTAATCCGGTGCTTCCTGCGGCTGGGAATGAAGATAAGCAGGCAGCAGCTGACTAGGGAGCTTGAGCTGGGCGAAGGGACAGTACGATCCATCTTGGATATCCTCAAGCAGAGGGGTTTTATCCTGTCAAATACCCAGGGGCATGCACTGGCTGCAAAGGGATTGGAGCTGGACAAGAAGGTTGCGAGCATGGTGCATGTAAAGCCTATACAACTGGCACTATACCCCAAAAGCAGGAGTGTAGCGGCATTGGTAAGCTCTAATGCCAGGATTACATATGAGAACCGCGATATAGCTGTCAAGGCAGGGGCTCAGGGAGCGCTTATTGCTCAGGTCAGGAATCACAAGCTTGTGCGCCCGGATGCAAGCGTAGAGCAGGATTTCCTTATTCTGGAGAAGGAATTTCGCCTGGAAGACAGTGAAATTATGATAATAACCTTCTCTGAATCTTATAGGAACTCTGAGAATGCTGCCTTAAGCGTGGCAGCCAGCCTTAACCCTGAATTAGGACAATTAATAGCTAAGAATTTCTCATGATATGGCTTTTTAGCGATTATATGGCTAAAGCTTTTTAAATGGATTTTACCTAATAAGATTAGCTTCTTGTCGTACTAAAGAGAACATTTAAATATAAGTAATACCCAAAATTGGATTCCTGTATATTTTTTAGTATACTGACTAAGGAGGATAAAAATGACGATAAATGAACAAGTTTTAGATAAGCCGATTTGGTTTCAGGCAACACCTGCAAAAGAGGCTAGTCCAAAGCCAATTGAAAGTTATACACCAAGACCTAGTAAGACTGGTACTGATATATCACCTGAATTAAGAAGGGTTCTTAAATCGTCAGCAGAGATTAGTGGACAGTATGGAACAGAGTATAGAGCAGAGGAAAGACGGGCTGCATAGATTAGTAATTCTTGGCAAAATAGATCCAGAACTTAGCATCCTTGCCGCAGTTTACACACTTTCCTTCATGGACAGGCTTCTGGTCAAATGGGATGACTCGTGAAGTTGCGCCAGTCTTCTCTTTTATTTCAGCTTCACAGTCCTCATCACCGCAGAATAAGGCATGCGCCATCTTCTTGTCCTTGATTGCCTTGCCTAAATCCTTGAAATTGCGCACATCTACTATATTCCCATACAGAAACTTCTCAGCCTTTTCAAAGAGTGAAGTATGGATATGCTCAAGCGCTTCCTCAATTTTTTTACTAAGGGATGCTATCTTGATTGTCTCCTTCTTTCCAGTGTCCCTCCTTACCAGCACTGCCTGATCATGCTCAACATCCTTAGGCCCTAATTCAATCCTTAACGGGACTCCCTTCATCTCCCATTCATTGTATTTCCAGCCGGGATTGTACTCAGTCCTGTCATCCAGCTTTACTCTGACGTGCTTTCCCAGCTCCTTTGCTATGCTATGAGCTTCTCTCAGCACTTTTTCCCTGGTAGCATCAAACAGGATAGGGACTATGACAACCTGCACCGGAGCTACCTTTGGAGGCAGGATTAATCCTTTATCATCACCATGCATCAGCACCATGATGCCAAGCATCCTTGTCGTAATTGCCCAGGTATTCTGCCACGCAAATTCCTTATTGCCTTCCCTGTTGAGGAATGTTATATCAAAGGCTTTTGCAAAATTCTGCCCGTCAAAATGAGCATCAGGGCCCTGGGCTGCCCTGCCATTAGGCAACAGGAATTCCAGGCTGTAGGTGGCGACTGCCCCAGCAAACTTTTCTGACTCGCTTTTCCTGCCCTTCACATAGGGAAGCGCGAGGTAATTGGTGCAGATATCCTCCCATGTATGGAGTATCTCAAATATCTCTTTTTCTGCCTCTTCTTTTGTTGCAAAGACCGTATGGCCCTCGCACCACAGGAATTCTCTTGTTCTGATTAAGGGAACCGGATGCTTGAACTCCCACCTCACTACATTATTCCACTGGTTGTATTTTATTGGAAGGTCGCGCCAGCTTCTTATCCACTTTGCATAGGAATCGTACATGATAGTTTCTGAGGTGGGCCTTATTGCCAGGCGCTCATTCAGCTTGGTATCACCTGCCTCAGTCACCCATGCCACCTCAGGCGAGAAGCCTTCAACATGCTTTGCCTCTTTCTTCAAGAGAGATTCAGGGATGAACAAGGGAAAGTAAACATTCTGTACACCCAGCTTCTTTAATCGTTTGTCTGTTTCAGCAACAATTATTTCCCAGATGGCGTATGAGTACGGCCTGAATACCAGGCATCCTGAGACAGCAGAATAGTCCACCAATTCCGACTTGATGACTACTTCAGAATACCACTCTGAGATATCTTCTGATTTCTTTACTGTGATGCCGAGGCTTGACTCCTTATCTTTTTTTTCCATTGTATTTATATCCTATTGCATCATATTTAAAGATTCCTAAAATAGCTTTGAGCCGTTCGGGACACTTCGCTCCGGGATTGCGAGTACAACATCACCTTTGTCTGAGGCGAAGCCTGTGGTGAGCACTTCAGATACAAAGTTTGCAATCTGTTTAGGCGGTAAACCAGTGACGCAGATCACCTGCCTGCCTATCAAGTCTTCTTTTTTGTATAATGCCATTATCTGGGCGCTTGACCTTTTGATGCCAAGCTCTCCCAGGTCTATCCAGAGCTTATAAGAAGGCTTCCTTGCTTCAGGGAAATCCTCCACCTTTGTTATGGTGCCAACTCGTATACCTATTTTTTCAAAGTCTTCAAATGTTGCCATGTATGCCTCCAGCTGGTATGCTTTGGACTTCAGGAATATAGATTATACTAGAAAAATCATTGCCTACAAGGAAGATAACCAACTCTTTGCATGGCTATTTGTTATTTTAATCTTATATTTAAGTTTATTGCTTTATTAAATATGTTTTACATTAAATGAGCAAAGTAGTCGCTCGTTGTTTAATCTCGCGGAATTACTTTCTATAAGCCCAATATGCAGAAATACTTTAAATAGTTTCAGAGCTTTGATGCGTCTAGACAATTCTGATAGCACATTAGGTCGAAGTGAGCTAAATGGCAACCCAAAAACAGAGAAAAGCTGCAAAGAGAAATATTAGGAAAGTATTGAGTAAATGGGAAAGCATGTCTCCTAGGTCACGCTCCAAGGCTCAGCCAAAAGGAAGAAGAAGAGCTAAACCCAGAACAAGGGGCACTGGAAATTTTTACAGGATTGTAGTAAGACCTGAAGAAGAATTTGTCACGTTCAGGAACCATGACATTGGCGAGTCCGGACATATACAAAGGCTTGCTGGCAAAAGAAGCAGCGGAACCTGGGACACGCAGGCATGGCTCATAAGCAAGGACGATGCCCATGTTGAAGATGATATGTTAGTTCCTGATACTAAAGATGCAAGAGACCTAATTT
>JACPIF010000012.1 GCA_016188215.1 Candidatus Woesearchaeota archaeon | reverse complement strand
AGCAGGTCGTGTTTTGTGATGGAGGTGTAGGCGTTGAGCACACATTATTCTCATCTATTATTCCATCGCAATCGTTATCCTTCCCGTCACAAGTTTCAGTTGATGGAGTGCATGAAGGTGGTGGAGTGCTGTTAGAGCCTGTGCATATCGGATAATTCCCGCTTTTTTCATATCCTTTCCCTTTTAGGCACGTGCTGCCTATGCATATGTCTGAGACTGAGCTTCCTGCCTTATTCTGGAGATACATCTCAAAATACTGCGGAATGCTTCCATCTGGCTTGTCGCAGGAAAAAATCTTCATGTTGTCTGCTCCGTTTGCGCAGATGATAGTCCTGCAGCCATTATAGCTATCTGATGTTATTGAGCCGCCGGCGCATGTTGCAGGGATATTCTGGACATTGTTGAAGCAGCTGCCTGATGGAGGCGGTGTTGTAGAGTCGCATACAATGTTCTCATCAACTTGGCCATCACAGTCATTATCCTTTCCGTCACAGGTTTCAGTTGTTGGTGTGCATGAAGGTTGAGTAGAGTCCCGGTTCCATACATTCTTTATGCCATCAGGAACTCCGAATTTGTCGGGAAAATACGGAGCGCCTTGGTCAAAATATTCTACAGCAAGCTGGGTTCCTGAATTTACTCCATTAGCAGTAACATGGCATCTGTAATCATAAAGTCCATGTCCAGAAACAGAGTGTGTTATTGGATTAGCATTTCCAATATTGGTGACCTGGAGTGTCTTTGCATTTACAACTTCCCAATTGACAGAATATGATGAGCTGCTATGCACGCACTGGAGCGTAGAGCTCAGCCCGTTTCCGCTTACTGGCTTGACATAAGGATTCCATATTGTTGGGCTTGACCTTAGATCAATATGCAGGTCTCCCCTATGAACAACTCCTTGGTTATCAACAACAAGGCAGCCTATGTGGTAGAATGTATTTTGTTGGAAAGTGTATGTCAAGGATTGGCCTGATGGTTTGTCAAGGAATACAGCTTCCTCTGCCTCGTCTGCAAGATCCCCGTTATCCGGGCGGATAAACCAATCCCTCAAATAACTGTTCTCCGGATCCATGCGGCAGCTGAACGTGTATGTCTTTGTATCCGGATTTGCCGAGATGACCCTTACATAGACATCCCCACTTGTCAGATGAGCTGAGACTTCTGTCACTGTCAAGAGAACTATGAGCAGCGAGCTGGCGAGCGCATAGATTAGTTTGTTTATTTTTTTTACTGCCATAGTGACCTCCCCAATTTAGTTCCCATTTTCTTGATTTTAATCATTTCAATCATCATTTTGTTATCACGCATCTTTTTGCCCTCATGTACAGATCGGATAATTCTCACTCTTCTTGAAGCCGTCATTCTGTATGCAAGTATTCCCGATACAGACTTTAGGCGGGCTTCCGCTGAATGCCTGGCGATACATCTCAAAATGAGTCTTTGTACTGCTGTCCGGCTTGTTGCATGCCAGAACTTTGATTGAATTTATGCTTGTTCCGCAAACTATTGTCCTGCAGCCCGCTTTGGTATCCTGGGTTACCGTTGAGGTACAGGTTGCTGGAATATCGTTTACTTTTGAGAAACACTGGGTTGTATTTGTGGAAGACTGATTAGGCACAGTTATGTTAAACCTGTAAGTTGTCGCAGCATGTATCCCCCCGATTGCCTGATATCCATACGGAATAGAAAAAGGAAGGTAGCTTATACCTTGATAAATTGGAATATGACTATTTCCGACTTGTTTATAGCCCGTTATATTGAAGGGATCATATCCGAAAAAATTCAGAGCGCTTTCACCGTTATAACCTATAGCAAGTTGTGCTGGAGAAACATAATTAGATTGCACCTCCCACTCCATATCCCAGGTTCCAGGAACATCCGGCTTATTGTAAGTCTGATTGGGCGGAACAGCTCTTGACGATATTGATCCTTTATTCACATTGCCAGAATTGTCTTTAAATGGGTAACCCCATAAATTTACTGCAGTGCTTATGTCACCTGTATGCGCGTTAATCGGATCTGCAAGCAATGTGAAAGTACTATTATCCTCCTTGAAGTGGACTATAACTTCATTCTGAACCTGTGAATTGAACACTTTGGAAGAAGTTGCGCTTGAGTTGTCTGCGAACCGCGCTTCGCACTTTACTGTTTGCGGTCCGCTACTGGTAAAAGTATGAAGTATGTCATCATTTGGATATACTCCGCCGTAAATCTCATCATTTATCTGCCTGAACCCGTCCCTATTGATTACTATCCCTTCACCGAAATCCCATCTCCATGATGTTGCATTCTCATCTAAAGTTGGATTGAAAGCTTCGCATTTTGCAATCATTAAGGCATCTGTTGAAAGTAGCGAGAAAATTATGCTTGCAATATTACTGCTTGTATCTGTTTGTGTTTGATTGAAACAGATTGGATAATCTTCACTTCTCTTGTATCCATCGTTCTGAATGCATGTCTTTCCGATGCAGAGCTTGGGTGGTGCGCCAGTTGTCGCTTGTCGATACATTTCGAAATATTGCTTTTCGCCTGAATCAGGCTTATCACATGCAAGAACCTTTATTGAGCTGCTTCCGCTGCTGCAAACGAGGGTTCTGCAAGTCCCGCTTTGCGTATCTTGGGTGATAGTTGCGGTGCAATTTGCCGGAATGCTCTGCACTTTGTCGTAGCAGATTGTTGCTTGATCTGGATTTGTAGTGTTTGTTGAATTTTCTGAGGGTTGCGTATTGTTTTGTGGATTGCTCAGGCTCAATACTGCATTTATCTCTGTAACCTGGCCTTTTGTTATAGTTGCCTGAGCTGTGAAATTGTTGTAGTCCGGCTTTGAAACCCTGATTGAGTATGTTCCCGGGCTTATGCTTTGTGTAAATTCACCAATAAAACCAGTATTGCCTTTGAATATATTATTCAAAAAGACATCTGCTTGATTTGGACTTGAGAATACCCTTAATGTACCGTTTGTTACTTGCATAGTTGTATTTTCAGTACATATCGGAAAATCCAGGCTCCTTGCAAATCCGCTGTCTTTGATGCAAGTGCTTCCTATGCATATCTGTGAGACAAGATTTCCTGCCTGGCTTTGCTTGTAGATCTCAAAATATTGCGGGCTGCTTCCATCCGGCTTGTTGCACGCCAGAATCTTCATACTGCTTCCGGTATTTGAGCAAATAATAGTTCTGCAACTGCCACTTACTGTATCTTGTGTTATGGTTCCAGAAGAGCAGTTTGCTGGAATGGCTGCAACTGAGCTATAACAAGATTCACCTGCTTTAATTGTTTCAAGCACATAACTTCTGCTGAGCTGTTTTCCTGCGGCAATTGGAACTAGAGTACTAATTTCTTCTAGACCATTCTTCTTTATTACCAGGTTGTAAATCCCTGGAACAATATTATTGAGTGAGAGGGCACCATTCGGGGTTGTCATTCCTCTGAAAGCTTCGTTTAGGTAAACATCTGCTTGCGCAGGAGAATTGTTAAATGAGACACTTATAATCAGGCTTCCATTTGGCACTATTCCATCTGGAGATGCTTGATAACAGGGCTGGTTTGGCAGGCATCCTTCAATTGTTGGAATGTAAGCAGGACCTTCTTCAAAGAATTCAATGGGCATATCCCAATGATAAAATTTTCCTGTTCTTTTGTCAGCTACATCACAGACAACATCCCAGCCTGCACTTGCCCTAGGCGAAGTAATGTTGACTATCCTTTTATTGCTTAATTCTGGGAAAGATATTATTCCCTCGCGGCTTCTCAGCTTCCATGAAATGCTGTAGTCCCTTATACCATGCGGAGGATCGCATTTCAAAGTAGCTCTTGGACCCTCAGATTCAATTACATATATATTCGGATCATTTTGATTATGAGTTGTCCTTAAATCAACATGGAATTCTGAAACGAGGTTCTGCTGGCCTGGGGACGCACTAAAATTCTGGACTTCACAGTACATATGATACATCGCATTTGTATGGACTAGCTCTGTAAAATTCTCAGGGTTAAGCTTCCAGGTAAAAGTAGATTGGTTTGAATAATATGATTTGTTAAGCCCCGCAGGAATCGGATCAATCGCATAGAATCTCCGAGGATCTATCCTGCTGCCCAGCGTTGCATCTGGGATGGTACAGGAGATTGTGTACTCATTTGTTAGGGGATTATAATCAGAAACCCTCACGACAACAGAGTCATGGCTATGGCCAGCATGTGCTGTCACCGGAGAGCTGATGACGCTTAAGGCTGCAAGCAAGGCTATTATGGCTACAAGATTCAGGGAAACAATGATTCCTCCAGATTTTTTATCACCTGTGTAGTTCGCCATTTTAACTAGTTTCCATATCTGCTTTATTTGAAAATGCAAGGGGGCCTTGCTGATTGCCCCTGCTCTTAACATAATCCTGCAGAGTCAATATGCTCTCCTGCATGGTAAACTGGCCTATCCTCCGCTCATTTTCATCGCCCTCGGGTATTGCGCCGTAATGCGGGGAGTCCTTATCCATAACCTGGAACTCCGTGAGCTTCTGTACCATTGCATCTGCAAACTTGTAGTCGCCCAGAGCTACTGCAGCCCTGCCTACCAATGCATACACCCATGGCGAATCATTCGGGGAGAAAGCATCGCCGTTTGAGCTGTACAGCGCAAATAATTGGTTCTCAAGGCCAAACTTGCCTTTGTAGAATTCAAGTGACTTGCGGGCAGCAGCCTGCAGCTCGGGATCGTCACTCTCAGCGCTCCGCACCATGATCCACATTGAGTTGATGCTGTAGCCGCCACCATCAATACCGTTGCCGAACTGTCGCTTTTCAGTGAGCATGGAGTTGTAAAGCCCATTATGTATCTGGGCCTTGAGCACAGCTTCTTTCATTGAATCATACAGGCTTATCCATATGCCTCCTCTCCGTTGGGCTAGCTCCTTGAAGACAGTAAAATCACTATACGAAAGCCAGACTTCCTTTGCAGTCCACTTTGCATCAGCTGTCCTGCCAGACAATCCGGCATAAGGTGCAAGGTATGTATCATTAGTCACCGCAATCTGCTCAATACCTATAGCAAGCTTTTCAATCAATCTTGTATATCTTGCATCACCCCACTGATTCTCAGCGATTAACAGCGCCTTGATTGCGCGCAGGTCTGCATCTGTAGCTATGTTAGCCCCATCTCCTGCAACAGTCCCATTCGCTTCTATGTGCCACATCAGATGCCCGTTTACCGGATGCAGCATGTGCTGCTCAACAAATCCAAGCGCATTGTCAAATGCTTCCTTGTCCTTCCCCTTTGCAGTCCAAAGCAGGTAGTAGCTCATCGCCTCGCTATTTGTGCTATAATCAGCAGAAGCGTTCTTGCTTACAGGGATATACAGGTTGATATGCCCGTCTGCCCTCATCAATATTGAGCTTGTAAATGACTCTGCGGCGCTTAGATGCAGGCTTGCCTTGCTCTGATCTCCTGTAATCATATCAGCCGCATTTTTTGAGATAAACGGGTTGGTGATTATTCCATTGGCAAAAAGAAATGCAAAGGTTAGTCCAGCAGCTATATACACAATAAGAATGCCTAGTAGCACCATGAGCTTCTTTCTGGAAAAGAATTTCTTCTTCTCAAGCTGCCAGGGAGTGTTTTCTGGATTCTGCGCATGATCCATTGCATAAATAGCATTCTTCGCATTCATCGCATATCACCCCTGGGAAACACGATGCTTTTGGAAGCGGTTGCAGTCCCGCGGCTTGCCTGTGGAGATGGCAACGGCACTCTGACGCCGAAAAAGTTCCTGAGCGCAAAAGCCAATGAGAGAATTGCAAAGCTGAGCGTGCTGAGCAGAAGGCCTATGAGCGCAGTTCTTGGCTTATACACAAGCTCCAACTCGTACGCCCCTTCCTTTCCCGGCTTGACCAGCATGAAATCAGGCCCTATTGTCTCAATCGGAAGCTCTTTGCCATCAAGATATGCCCTGAATTCCCTGTCATGGGTCATCTTAATGACCACAGCAGTTGCTTGATTTGCGCCTGCGACATTTACGAGGTAGTGGTCGGGGTCTAGCATGGAAATGTCCGCATTTGCAGAGTAAGGCTGCTCAAGCATTGCCGTATAAGCCCTGAGATAATCTGTCTCCTGCTTATCAGTGCTTACAAATTCCTCTCCAATGCTGCCGCAGTACGTCTCCTTGAATATCTCCCGGCATCCTGGCTTCAGCGCCTGCGCCTCATCTGCGGCATTCCCGTCCACTGCCTGCGTAAATTCTGCATCAGCAAGAGGGACTTCAAAGTATGCATATCGCTCGCCTTTCTCCCGATTATAAGGCAGGGTCGTGTTAAGCCGCGCCCGCATAATCTTGTCCCTGTCACCTTCTTCAGTATTGACGTATAGCCTGCCGACATTTGCTGCTTTGAGGTAGAGCACAGTAAGGTCCGCATTATGGTAGCCTGATGATACCGAGAACAATTCGTCTGCATAGGAATTTGTGATGCCCTGCTCATAGTAACCGTATGTCTGCGGTATAAAACGGAACGAGCTTCTTACAGCAAGGCTTTGGTCTGTGTAGGGGAAGCTGATTCTTCCTGGAACTCTGTCATAGATGAATTCAGGCTTCTGCGAGATATCCTCAGCAGTTTGCCAGTAACCCTGCACAATCCAGATGACGATGCCCGAGGCAAGCACAAAGGCAACGAGCATGCTGTAGTAGGTTACCTTGCTCCAGTAGGAGTATGTTATGTTGGACATCGCTGCAACAAGGACAGCTGCCGCGATTATGAACTCGGGGATGATACGATGATACTGTATTGAGCGCAGCAGGTTCATGGGGAATATGTTGTATAGCTCGGTGTAGTAGAAGAGGACCATCATAAGCAGGACAAGCGTCATGCCTGCAATAAGCTCATGATTGGTGACCATGACTTTCTTTAGGTAAAGATTTGAATAGCGCTCTGAGCGGTGCTGAAGGTATTGGTAGACCCCAAACATGACCAGCAATGAGAATGCGATCATTATGATAGGGCCTGGCCCTTTCAGGTTGGCTGCATCCAAAAAGAAATCCTTGAGGGTGATGATATTGAATGGCACCTGGTAATATGGCAGGTATTTCATGCCCATGTGCGCCCCTGATGTAGCCTGCTGGTACGTGAGCTGTGGGATCAGCTGAACAGCGCCTATAAGGAGGCTGCACCCTATCGCTGCAAGATATTGCCAGATGTAATGGCGGTGCTGCGCATCTTTGGGCGCTGAATGGCGGACCGCGATTGAAAAAAGATAGATACCCATTGTCATCGCAAGGGAAAAGAAAAGCAGAGGATGAGAGAGATAAGCTGCTGCAAGCACAGCTATCATCCAGAACCTGAAAGGCCTGAGCGGCTCTCTAAGGAAAATTAGTAGTCCCAGCGGATATAGAAAGAGGAATACCACTGTAATTGGCTCCCAGCCATAACTTCTTAGGCTTAAGAATGTATTTGACAGGACAAAAGTGGAGCAGAGTGCTGAGACCCATATCCGCTGGGATACTTTATAACACAGCACAAAAGTGACTATTGCTGCTGCCAGATGGCTTAGCAGTACCAGTAGCAGGGCTGCCCTGGCTGCATTAAGTCCTGTGAACGCGATAAACAAAGCATGCACTGCATAGAATCCAGGCTGATAATATTTGATTACCGGCATGCCGAGATACCAGTAAGGATTCCAGTTAAAGTTTGGGAAATGCTGCATGATCCATTCAGTTTTCCAGACGTGTGCCTCAAAATCCCAGGCGCCATAAGTGTGAAGGTTCCCTTCATTGGTTCGCCACTCCTCATTATCGTATGTTTCAGATATCCAATTGCTTCCTAAGAGCAATTTCTGGTCAAGAGCAAACCAGACTGCTACAATGAAGAGCAATGCTAAACCAAGGCTTAGTGAAGAGCGGAAGCTCCATTTGTTAGAAGCGGTAACTAGTACTGGATCCGTATACCCATAAGTCCTTTCTGCTTCTACTGGCTTCATGCCTCCTGCCCCTCTCCGTTTTTTTCAGCTGTGGATAATGCATGCTGAACTCGGATCCCTGAATGAGCTAAATGCACTGCATTGCCTGCAGATAGTTGTGCCGATACTGCAACAGATACTTTTGCAGCTGATGCAGCAGATACAGGAGTTCCACTGAACTGTATTTTAGCGACGCGCGCACCGATGCTTGTTGCGTTTGATGCCGGCATTGGCTCAATGCTTGGCTCAGGTACGCTGTGCACGAAGAGGATTGAGCTGCTCAGTATGAGCGTGTAGAAAAGCAGCCATATAGAAATCGGAAGATAGGTGCGGAGCTGCTCAAGATTGGTAGCGGAAACTGCATTGAACAGCGCATACATGCTTCCCAGGAAGCATACTACTGCCAGAAGCAGATTCCATTTTACATGCCACAGGCTTGACGCCGCGCGTTTCTTGTTTGTCCTCACAAACCCTATGTACCGCTTCAGCAGGAGCGCATTGAAAGCCGCGCGCGCATAGATGAACATGCTGTTTGTTATGAGGCTGTATTGCAGGAATGCATCGCCTATGGAAATCCTGTCATTGGCTGTCCTTGAATTGAGCGAGACATATATCATCATGATGCCCAGCATGACGTTGATGTACCTGGTAGCGGAATGAGAAGTCCCCTTTTAGTATCCTCCAGAAATGCTCCCGCAATATTGCCAGGTTTCCGTTTGCCCAGCGGTATTGCTGGGAGGAATATGCGATGAAATCAGGCGGCGCATAGCCGTGCACCAGTAGTTTTGGGACGTAAATGCCATGGTATCCGGCTGCGTTCAGCCGCAGCCCAAGGTCAATGTCTTCAGTGGCAGTATAATATGCAAACCCTCCTATCTCTTTAAACAGTTTTGTCCGTATGATAGCATTTGTCCCGCAGAAAGGCAATGCCTTGTCGCGCGCCTTGCTCACGCATTGCGACTGGAAGAAAATATTCGCGCCGATCTTTGCAGCCCGTTCCAGTGCTGTCCCTTCCTGTACGAAATGTTGGGGTGCCTGTACAAATGCTACATCATCTGCAGAAAAATAATCCATAGTAGCTTCAAGAAATTCCGGCTCAGGTGCCTGGTCAGAATCAAATATGGTAAAATATTCTTCTGTTACAACAGTGCTCACAGCATGATTGATATTTCCTGCCTTATAGCCTGCCCTGTCCTTGCGCCTCACAATCGTGCAGTCAAACCTTTTGGCCAGCTCTGCCATATTTTTCTTGTCGGCGTCGTTTGTTGAGTCATCCAGCAGGTAGACTGTTACTGTACCGGGCCAGCGGAGGCCTTTGCAGGCAGTTATAGTGCGCTCCACAATTGACTTCGGCTCATTATAGACAGGCAGCAGCACCGCTACAGCCACCTTCTCCTTTTTGAGCAGGGGCAGCGGCTCAGGCTCGCGATATTTATCTGTAAAGAGGTTATAGATGAAATAGAGAGCGAATGCAAAGGAGAATATCTCCGCAGGAAAGACAAGATATGTCAAAGGGAAGCGCGCAAATGAATTTATGGGGAATTGGTATGGGGTGGTGAAATGCAGCAGGGTATCTGAAAGGTAGTAAAGCATGACACCTGCAGTTACAAGTGCAAACACAAGGTAAAAGAGGTAATGCTTCCAGGTTTGTGTTCTGATATCTGATGTAGAGGCATCTCTGGATGTGCCTCTCCGTGCTGTCATCGCCCTGGGCTTATGCTCTTTCAAAAGGCATCCCCCTGTCTTTGCTTAATTTTGAATTAAAGAAGGCAAATGTTGCGGCAAGTGCCATCATGCTGAATGCGATCAGCGACGGCACAAGCGGCTTTTTCAGGAATCTGAAGAATGCTTCCCTTGTGAACTCTGCGGCAGCAGTTACTGCCTCTACTGCAGGATCCTCAGGCTCTACTGGTGGCAGGGCAGAGACATAAAAGCTTCTTCCTGATATCGCGATATTCTTGGTTTCCAGGCCATTGCTCAGGATAACCGACTCAACAGTATATGTTGTGTCAGGCTGTGTTGCCAGGATTGCCCCTTCCCAAGTCCCATATTTGGGAGTTCCTTTAATCAGCACAAACGGCACTGACATGGTTTCGCCGCGGGAGCCTGTTAAGATTGCGTTGAAGCTTTCTATGCCATGGCTGTCCCGCACATCTGCGCGCATGCTTGCGGTTGAGCCGTATGCTATCTCAGGATCCGTAATGACAAGGTAGATCAGCGTCAAGTTCTGCTCAAGGGCTTCAACATCCTCAACTGCGTAGAACGCTATTTTACTTATGTTAAAAGAAGAGGCAATGCCTTGGCTGTAAAGTGTTACTGAATTGAGCGTATATTTGCCAGGCAGGAAATCAGTCATATCACTTGCCCATGTCCCGTAGTGGTTATCGCCTTTTATGAGCTGCAGCTTCTCTGTAAAGCTGATGCCCGAAGGCGCAGTTATGACAGCTTCTGCGCTGTCAACTGTCGCATTGAAATTCTTGGCATCAAGAAGAAGCTGCTGCACATCATGCAAACCGACAATATCCCTGCTAAAGGAGACATATACAAGCTCAGATTTGTATTTATCATATTTCTCAGATGATTCGGAGTTGTCATCATTATCCTCTTCCTCCTCTGCTTTAGGTGGAGGAGGATTTCTGTAGTGTGCGCGCTTGTCCCCCAGCTCATAGGTTGTTACAACTATTCCAGTCCCATTCGTTCCGTTAGCTGCATTCTCGTGTACGCTTATCTTAAGGAGATAATTATTGCCAGCCGGGAGATTCTTCAGCTCGCGCTTCCAGTCTGTATCATATTCAAACACAGTGGGTGCAAGCTCATAAGCAATTGCACCTTCATTGCTCTGCATGACGATCTCAACCTTTTCATAGGGCCCAGCTTTATTATTAATGAACACATGCACTATAGTGTCTGGATCGCCGAATGAGCCTTCAAAGAAAGGGTTGATTATGTTCTCGACATCAACAGACCAGTTTACCGAGCTTTTGCCGACAGAGGCCTTGACAACTCCTGAAGTCAGGCCGCTTGTATAGAGGATTCCCGGATCCCAGGTAAATGTATCATTCAATACATTCTCACTAGCCTTTATTGTCTTTCCATCAACATCCCATACAACATCGCCTGTCCCATTTAGCCTAACTGAAAAAGAGGGTTTGTCAGTCTCAAAGATGCGGTATCTTACTGGATTACTTGAAACATGAGTTAAACTAGTACTGCCTGATATAATAGCGCCTGAGCCTGGATCGGCACTAGTATTTTCACTGGAATTGCCATCCTGATTACCGGGATCAGTGTTATTAGTCTCATTATTGGACGGATTTGTCTGGTTGATGGAATTTGTCTGATTGGTGGAATTTGTCTGGTTGGTAGAGTTTGTCTGGTTAATTGATGTATTTGTCTGATTGTTACCAGTTTGACTGTCGGAAGCATTGTCAGGAGTATCATTACTGAGATTGCTCGGTGTATCATTGGTATCATTTATATCATTTATACCGTTACTCTGATTGCTTGAGTTATCAGGAATTGAGACATTTATGGAAGGCGTAATATTCAGCAATGTAGTATTTTCATCGCTGCCGTTGCTATTGTTTCCGTCGGCATCCTGCGCTTTTGTAGAAGCAAGAAGAACGAGCAGCATAAATGCTGCAATCACGAATATAGCAGCCCTCTGCCTTTGCTGCTTCTGCCTAGGCTGTCTTTTCCTGCTAATAGAAATATAATCATATGCTTGAGGCTGGGCCTGAGGCCATGGCGCAGCAGCTAGCGCACTATACGCACTATAGTGTCCATTCATGGCAGTGGGCATTGGCAGTGTCCTCGCTAATATTTTGTTGCTGTGATAGATCTTCGTGCAGTTCTTGCGGATTGTTTTGTCCCCCATCTAATCAGAAGCGGCTGCATGGCCTGACGGGCGATGAACTTGGCAAATTCTGTTATATCCGCCATCCTCAATTTGCTTTTTCCTGCTTTCCTATCCTCAAAGGATATAGGCAGCTCTTGCACTGTTGCATTTTCATTAAGAATCGCTTGCAACAAAGAAACCTGGAAGACATATCCTTTGACTTCCAAGGCATTGAAATCAATCCTCTTCAGCAATGAGGCCCGGAAAGCCCTATATCCACCTGTGGCATCATAAATTCTTTTGGGCAGTATTATTGTTGCAAGCCTGTTAGCAGTCCAGCTGCTAAGTCTTCTTTTGATCCCCCATTCTTCAGGAATGCTGCCGCCGATAACGTACCGCGAGCCTATCACCATGTCAGCACCAGCGTCAATCTGGTGCAGCATAGGGAAGAGATAGCATGGATTATGCGAGAAGTCCGCATCCATCTCAAATAGGACATCAGGCTTCAGTGCAGAAAGCGCATGGAGCATGCCTGCAATGTATGCAGCCCCCAACCCTTCCTTCTTGGTGCGCAGCAGCAGATGGACAGCAGGATTCTTCTGCTGGTATCCCCTGACAATATCCGCAGTTCCATCAGGAGAGCTGTCATCAACCACAAGGACCATAAGCCTATAGCAGCGGAAGTGGAACTTCCTGTGCTGCTGCTCTTCATTGAAGATAGCATCCAGCAGCGCAGTTATATTCTGCGCTTCATTATAAGTGGGAAGCACGATACAGGCTGTCGGCAGGGCTGAAGCATAAACAGAACTCTTGGGCAGTGAGCTTGTGTGCATGGTAAACTCCAAGACCAACGCTTTTCTACACCCCTGAGAACTATTTTCTAAAAGAAAGGTAGTTGGTATATTTTCAGTAACCAAACAATGCCAAGAAATTATATATATTTTCAGTTGATATTATGCTTATCAAATAATATGTATGCTGTTAATACATATTTGTATATCTCTTTTAAAGATATAGGATAAATGATACATGTGTCCTTTTCTATTTTCCATTTTCTATTGTTAAGCAATCTTAATAAAAGAAAATCCCAGATACAAGGAAAAATCTGACAAGAAAATAAATTGCAATAGGCCCTGCTAAGAATTAGAAATATTCTGTATTCTTATTGGGATTCTCTCCCCTTTAATAATCCCCAGCAATTCCTCAGCCTTTTGCTGCAATAAGTCTTTTGATATCGCTTCAAGATTTAGGCGCAGAAGCGGCTCTGTGTTGCTTTTTCTCACGTTAAACCACCAGTCTGCAAAATCAACGCGGATGCCGTCTATACGGGAAACACTTTGCGCACTTTGGCTGTATGCTGCGTCAAGCAAGGCGATTACCTCGTCAGGGTTGCTGACTTCAGTGTTTGTCTCGTCAATTTTAGCATATTTTGTCCTCAAAGGCCTGGAGACCTCCTCAAGCGTGGCATTCTTCCCTGCAAGAAGGTTTAGCATGCGGAACATAATGATCTGGGTATTCTCTGTATTCTGCTGCTCTGCATTGTAGAAATGCCCTGAGAATTCCCCTCCCCATGGTGCCTTATGCTCCCTCATCGCAGCCTTAATAAGCGAGTGGCCGACTCTTGTCATTATTGGCTTCCCGCCCAAAGCAAGTATTGCATCCGGCGTTACTCTTGATTGCCGTATGTCATATAGGATAGTGGCTCCTGGATGCTCAGCAAGAATCTCTTCTGCAAGGAGAGCTGTTGTATAATCAGAGGCAATGTAGTCTCCTTTATTGTCAACAAATACTATGCGATCCTCATCTCCGTCCAATGCAATTCCAAGGTCTGCATCCTCTTCAACAACCCTGGCCTGAAGCTCGCGGAGAGTTTCTGTCTTTAGCGGGTTTGCCTCGTGGTTCGGGAATGTGCCATCTGGCTCAAAGTACATAGCTATTATTTTGATTGAATCCGGCAGCTTTTTGAGGAGTTCACCATAAACGTAACCCCCCATGCCATTCCCGGCATCAATGACAATCTTGAACTTCTTTCTTGTTTTCAGGAAGGAAAGGTTGAATTCCAGGAATTGATCAAGAACATCCTGTTTGCTATATTCTCCTTTTATTTTACTTTCAGGAAAAACATTTTTTATGACCAGCTCCTGTATCTCCTTCATGCCGGTTGATTCGCCGACTGGGAAAGCCCCGTCCTTGCATATCTTAAATCCGTTGTATTTGCCCGGATTGTGGCTTGCAGTTACCATTACGCCTGCCTTGAAACCCTGAGTTGCCCAGTAAAACATGGGAGTGCTGCACAGTCCAATGTCAACTACATCTGCTCCCTGTTCTGTGATTCCCCTAACTAATGCATCCCTAAGAGGAATTGAGCTTGTGCGCATGTCTCTTCCTACAAGGACTTTTTCTGCGCTTAAATATTTAACAATAGCCCTTCCTATCCTGTATGCGATTTCTTCTGTCAACGCCTCCCCGAAAATTCCCCGGATATCATACGCCTTGAACAGTTCAGAGATGCGATGACTCCCTAAGCTAGAAGATGGTCCTATTTCATTTGTTCCGTTTAGCATAGCCTTTCACCCGCTAGAATAAGCTTACAAGAATAGTATTCAGCTGATTATAAATTTGACTTGATATAAAATAGAAAAATGCATATAAATAGCCTGGATTTTCCCACTTATTCCATTAACTGTGTCCTTTATTTCCTGAATTTACCTTCCATTATAATTTCTTTTAGCGGTTTCCTTGTATTGGGAGCTTCATACTGCTGCATCTCTCTCGGCAATGCCTCCTTTTTTCCCATCTTGCCTATTGCAATCATGCATTCAACATCGTATCCTTCAGGAATCTCAAGAATGCTTCGCGCCTTTTCGTAATCAAAGCCTTCCATCCCATGGGTTACCAGGCCGCGCAGCGAGCCTTCAATTGCAAGGTTTTCCCAGGCAGAGCCAGCATCAAATTTATGTGTTATGGAAGGCTTGCCGTTGAATTCAAAGTTTTTTGCTGAGATCAATACAACCAGGACAGCAGCATTCTTTGCCCACGACTGATTGCCTTCAGTCAATAATCCAAAGAATTTTTGCCAATCTTTGGAATTCCGTCTGGCATAGATGAACCGCCAGGGCTGGTTGTTATATGACGAGGGCGCCCACCTGGCAGCCTCAAACAGGGGCATAAGCTCGTGATCTGCAATCTCTTCTCCAGTCATTGAGCGCGGAGACCATCTTCCTAGGATGATAGGATGTATCTCATATTCCGGCTTCCTGTTCTCACGTACTTCTTTAGGCAACTTATCCATTGTTAAAACCTCCATTAAATATTTGATATGCTCCACATAGGGTTATTAGTTGATATACCTAGTATCCCCTATGTCAATGCCTTTTATAAACTCTATTGGCTGGATACAGGAAAATCTTCAAGCATATATACGGTCAGGTATGAACCATCTCTCATTAAAAATTAAAATAGCCAGTCAAGCTGGCATATTTTTACTTGCTTTTTTCAAGCTCCTTGATCCGCTCGGCAACACCCTTTGCCTCAAGCTCCAGGGATTCCTTGTATTCCTTGAGCATCTCAAGCTTCTCTTCCCGTGTCGGGAACCTTCTGGCTGTGCAGCACATTCCTTCCATCTTGTTTTCCTCCGTGTTTTAACTAGGTTCCGAACTTTGTTCGATACCTCCACGCTGCCTTGCAGCGATGGTCTAATGTTGGGTGTCCGATATATAAACTTTGTGGAGCAGGCCAATCTTTCTTCAGGTGTGTAAGAAACAATTAAATACCGCATTGCATCTCCAGGGCTATATGGAAACATGCTGCGACATGCGGGGCTTCCTTACTTTTATCGTGCTGCGGCTCCTAAGCAAGAAACCGATGTCAGGGGAAGAGATCAGGGAAGAGCTCAAGAAGCGGAAAGGCTCCAAGCCGAGCTCTGGGACAATTTACCCATGCCTGAAAATGCTTGCTGAGAACGGGTTTATTGAAGAAATATCTAGGAGCGGCAAGCTGAAGCGGTACACATTGACGAAGAAAGGGCAGGCTGAGCTGAAGCGCGCAACTAGGCAGTTCGTCAGGATTTTCTACGACATGAAAGAGGAATACAGGTAAAAAAGAAAATAAGAATCTCAGAATGTAATCTGCTGGCACTCAAACTTATGATGCATCAGCTGCTCCTTTGTCTTGAAAGTCCTGCCATCCTGATTGCATGTCCAAGCCCACAAAGCCATATTCCCCTCCAACCCCTTTTCCATCCTGTCTTTTGATTCATAAAGGACGGGAAACTTTTAAACATTATTCTTATGGTGTTTATAATTTATATAAAACAGGTGCAAAAATTTTGCTTCTTTTTTATCCAGCCACCTTCTTCACCTCAGGATGCTCTTGCCTGTTGTGCATCTCCAGCTCGTCAAAATCCCCAAATGATACTGCGCACTTTGTGCATATATAGGTTTCTTTCATAGTCTATCACCCCTGCTGGTAAAGGGCTGCCGCCCTTATAAATATTCTAGAAGAGAAATCTCTATTATCTCTTTTGCATGATAAAAGATAATTGTCTGTATTTCTTAATGCCAAACTCAATATGTTTATAAATTACAATGCCTTACTAGGGAACATGGTGGAGGACCCTATCCAGGTCATAGGCATGGACGAGCTGGATGATATGGAGATAGATGCTGTTGACAGGCTTTCTGACAGGTATTACAATAAAATCGGGCGCAAGCTGAAGAAGCTTTCCGGGATCGCCATACACATAAAGAAGTACAATAAAGCGGGGAAGCAGCAGAAATGTTCAGTGCATGTTAAGGCAGTAGCAGGGAAACGGGTATTTGCTTCCACCAAAGCTGTTGACTGGTATTTGAATACAGCTCTGCACAAGGCTTTTGAAGACATCCTGAGGCAGGTAGAGCATGAATTCCATGTTGATGACCAGCATCAGAAAGCAGGTTCTGTGAGGAAGCAGGCTCCTACGATCTGAGCCTGAGCATGACAAACGCAAGCACGACATCCTTGCACATGCCCAGTCTCCTGAATGCGCCTTCCAGGATGCCGTATTTCCTCTCCTTTATAGTTTGTGTCAACTGGGGAAATACCCTGTATCCTATTCCCTTTATTTGCCTTGCATAGAAGTTTAATGCGGTCTCTATCCTGAATTTCCGCTTGAAATCAGGAGGGACACGGTTCCATAATCGCTTGGTGAGGGCACGCTCTCCGCTCAGTAGCGGGAAGAAGCCGAATTTCTTGAATGCAAGCAGCAGATCATGGTTGCGCACCGCTATGTACATTTCCCTCTTTCCATTGAGCACAGGCTCTATTATTTTCATGATAATATCCTTATTTAAGCCAGTGACATCTGCATCACAGAACAGGATTATGTCTCCCTTTGCAGACCGCACGCCTCTTTCCATCGCATAGCCTTTGCCTTTGTTTTCTCTTATCCTTACATATCTCACCCTGTAGCTACGTATTGCTGCCTTAAGGTTATCAGTTGAGCCGTCATCCACTACAATGACTTCTTTAATTAGAGGGTGGTTAGCAAGAACATCAAGCACATTTCCTATGCGAGGGGCTTCATTATATGCAGGTATTATTGCAGAGACTAGTGGCTTTTTCATGTCAGATTCCTTCTGGATTCTTCCTGTTTCTTCTTCTGCAAGAGCGTTCCTTTAGTTGGCATGCATCACCTTTGACTAAGCAAATATAATTCAAATAAAAATAAAGCAATACCAGAATACGGGCTAAACTAGTATTTAAAGGCTGTGATTGTGAGTTTAAGTATCTTATCTAGTGCCTAATAAGATTTATATGCAAGAGTATTTTCATATACTTAAAAATGTCCACGCAAAAGCCTGAACTGGGAGCAGAAGAAAAAATAAGAACATTGATTGATGATATCACAAATAATATAAGTAAACCATCTAGTCATTTTGGTGATGCTTTGGATGCAGCCTCAAAATATTCAGAAGAAGATCAAAAGCAATACGCATATTTCAGAGAGGTATTTAGACAATTAAGAGAGAAATTAAAAACCATACCCGATATTAAACTCATAGACGAACAAATTAGAGAGGCTCTTGAGAAAGGCCTTAACCCAGACTTAATTGTAAAAGAGACTCTTGTTCACAAGAATTTTATAATTTTTCTCGAAAGGCTTATTTTGATCATAAACACTGCTCAGAAGATGGAAAAAAACGAGCTTAATTTTGGTCATATAGGGCCTGAGTTTGATAAGTATCTAGTCTCAAATTTTTACCGAACTATGTGTGAAGTAACGATTAAACTTTTCATAAATCTTTTAACTTCAATCTTAAATTACTGGCTAAAGGATTTGTCTCAAAAGATTACTCAAACTGAAGAAGAACTAGATAAGATTGATTATTGGAAGAAGCTTTTAAAAAAGATCGAAAAGAATTCTTTAGGTTTGCATGATTTTAAAACTATTCTAACTACACTTGATAAAAGAGAAAATTTTAATCTTAATCTTAACCGCTTGGTTTAAACGGTATTTTGTTATGAATCTGGTGAGGGGTTCAAATTTAGAAATATTGTGGCACATGAAAAATTGCTCTTAAGCGAGATAGATATAGAGTTGTTAATAAATGAGATATATAAAATAAGCAGATTTAATCATGCTTTTATGCAAGAATTCTTATTTAATAGTTTAGGAGGTTATATAAAAAGTGATGATGTTGAACCAGTGAGAGGGTTATTTCTTCCAGATTCTTAATCTTTCGTATTTAATTAAATACTAATAAAAAGCCTTCGGTGGGAATCGCACCCACGACCTTGCCCTTACCAAGGGCACGCTCCGCTGACTGAGCTACGAAGGCATGGTGTGCACTAATTTGCTATTGCCTTTTATTAGTTTCGGTGTCTGCATCTAAGGAATAGTAAACCTTATATACTAGTATTACTAGTTATACTCTGGTGATTAAGATGCATGTAAGTGTAAAGGATGTTGATGAGCAGATGTTCCGGGAATTCAAGGCTGAATCAGTGAGAGATGGCTTGAATATAGGGAAATCCCTGACGCAAGCAATGAAACTATGGCTTGATAGGAAAGAGAAAAAACCCAGAATGAGCATTTTAAACTTAAAGCCGAAGGACTGGGGAAAAGGTACAGAAAGGGCAAGTGAAGAAATAGATAAAATACTGTATTGATGGCAATCCTAATAGATGCAAGCGTTTTTTGTGCATATGCCAACAGCCGCGATGTTCACCACGCAAGGGCACAGGGGATATTTCAGGAAATCATTTCAGGGAAGCATGGCACAGCCATAACAACCGATTACCTGTTTGACGAGACGGTTTCTGTAATCAACAGGAAATCCAGCAGGGAGAACGCCGTTGAGGCGGGCAAATTAATATTAGGCTCTGAGATTCTTATGGCCAAGATTGATAATTTATGTTTCCAGAAATCCTGGGAGTTATTTCAGGGCAATAAGGATTTAAGCTTTACCGATTGCACGAATGTTGCATTTATGAGGATATTTGGAATAAAGAAGATAGCTACGTTTGACAGGGGATTTAGGAGTGTGGCAGATCTGCACGTAATTACCTAGATTTCTAAAAGAAAAAACATCAAGGTTAAAACAAAGGAACCGCACGCCATGTAGTCACTATATGAAAACAATCCCATCAGTATACAAAAACCTATATTAATCGTTATATTTATATACTAGTTCTAAGTTAGAAAGCCTTCTCATGCAACAAAACTTTGTTTTGCGCCTCAGAAATCTACGATTTCTGATGCAAGGCAATAAACGTACTCCTGCAAAAGGAGGAAACAAGAGGTGAATTGTATGAGAACTATCAGCATCATCAACCAGAAGGGTGGTGTAGGCAAGACAACGACGACAGTGAATGTAGCGGCAGGGTTAAGCAGAAACGGGAAGAAAGTCCTTCTATTGGACCTGGATCCCCAAGGCAGTGTAGCTTCTTGCATTAAGCAAGAGACGTCAAAAAACCTGTATCACTTTCTGGTTGAGCATGCCGATTTAAGGGAATGCATCAACCATATTGGCATGAATCTTGATGTCATCAATGCAGATGCCAGCTTGGCTAAAGCAGAGCAGATTCTGGTGGGAGAGCCTAATCGTGAAAGCATTCTGGCCCGCGCTTTTGAAGATGTCACTGATTACGATTATATTCTCCTGGATTGCCCGCCTTCATTGCGATTACTGACTCAAAATGCATTATTTTTCTCCAAAGAAGCCTTCATCCCTGTTTCAACAGATGTCTTGGGTTATGACGGCCTGATAAAGATGGTGCAGATCATCACTGAGTTCAACCAGGTGTTCAACCATAATCTAAAGGTATCAAAGATTATCCCTACTATGTTTGATTCAAGGAACAGGATATGCAAGGAGATGCTGAACCGCATATATGCTGAATTCTCAAGCTCCCTGGCAACCGCCCCTATTAGGGTAAACACAAAGCTGAAAGAAGCCCCAAGGGCAAAAGCATCCATCTTTACCTATGATCCTAAATCAAGCGGCGCAGAGGACTATTGGAATTTAGTGAAGGGAATCATCGCTGATGAAAAGATGTATGACAGCAGAATACCCAAAGAAGAGAGGAAGAGTGCCCTCAGAAAACATTTTGGTGTGAGGAAGATACAGATAGAGGAGCCCCAGCAGGCAGTTGAGGTCCTTGTCACCCATAAGTTCAGCAAGTATGGGTGGACTACTTTTTAGGTAATCTCATGCTAGGGTACAATTCATATCACACATTAAGAAATACAGGACATCCGCTTAACTTGTTTCATGACAGTTAAATCACATCTCAAAACGTTTATATACACTTAGAGGATTCCAGCACCGTATGAAAAGGGGGCTATTGATTATTCTTTTATTGCTTATCTTGCCGCTCGCCGCAGCTGAAGAAGTTTCAGTAAGCACGTACATCCTCAATCTCGGCGAATACAGCCAGGAAACCGGCTCATTCAAGGCAGATTTTTACCTGCACTTCAAATGCGAAGCAGCATGCAACCCAGAAACTTTTGAGTTCATCAACGGCAGGGCAAGCTCTATAACGCTTATTGAGGACCTTCCA